>JBDTOZ010000662.1:0-3400 GCA_039932995.1 Acidobacteriota bacterium
TTTCTCGCCACGCTCGTGTCAATAGCCGCGAAGGGCAGAGGAACCGATCCTCGCGAGAGCGACGGTGGACTCAAGTCCACCGCTCCACTGGGAGTTTGCGCCACTTGACGCGCGAAGTGCGACGGGCAGGCCCGGCTCAAACCTCGATGCCGACGCTCCTCATCAGCTCCAGCGCATTGCTCTTGGTGACCACGCCCGGCCGCATGCGGTAGTCGAAGATCACCTTGCCATCCTCGATGTGGTCTTCGAAGTGGACGTTGGACGCGCGCGGAGCCAGCGACTCCGCGATCTGGGCCAGGGCCAGGTCGTGCGTCGACACCAGACCGATCGCGCCGCGCTCCAGCAGTCCGCGCACGATCGCCTCGGCACCGATGCGCCGGTCGTGCGAGTTCGTCCCGGCCAGCACTTCGTCGAGCAGATAGAGCAGCGGTCCGTTGCGCGACATCTCCAGGATCAGGCGGATGCGCAGGATCTCGGCGTAGAAGCGCGAGGCGTTCTCCTGCAGCGAGTCGGCGATGCGGATCGAGGCGCCGACCTGCGTGGTCGACAACCGCAGCGAGCGCGCGCAGACCGGGCCCCCGCTCATGGCCAGCACCGCGGCGATCCCCACGCTGCGCATCATCGTGCTCTTGCCCGACATGTTCGAGCCGCTGACCACCAGCAGCCGCAGCGTCGGGTCGAGACGCAGGTCGTTGTTCACGCGCCGGTTGGCGGGGATGAGCGGATGCCCGAGCTCGCGCGCCGCGAAGACCGGCCCGTCCGTGACGAGCTCCGGCATGACGAACGACGGGTGCTCGAAGGCGAAGGACGACAGCGAGGACAAGGCCTCGATCTCGCCGACCGACTCGATCCAGGTGCCCACGTGCGCGCCGGAGCGCATCCGCCAGCGGTCGATGGCCAGCGCCACATGCGGCGTCCAGAGCAGGATCCCCGCGAACAGCGCGAAGAACTGGTTCCGGCGGGCGTCGAGCAAGGCCACCAGACGGCGCAGCTTCTCGATGTCCTCGGAGGCGGGAAGGGTCTCGCCGCGCAATCGGTCGTGCAGCGTTTTCAGTCGCGGCGAGGTGAAGGTCTCGTGCTCGATGCGCGCGAGCACACCCGCCAGCAGCGCCAAGGCCGGCTCCGCCTGCTCCACCGCGCCGACGACCGGCTCGATCCGAGGGCTGAGCCGCCGGCTGAAGAAGAAGGTCACGACGAGGGCCAACAGCAGGGGAGTGGACGGGAACTTGGCGAAGACGCCAAGGGTGAGCTCGGGATTGGTCATCTGGACGAACTTCGCGATCAGCGCGGGGAGGGTGACCAGCGCGAGGGGGACGGTCACCAACGGCAGGGCGATGGCCAGCGCCCGCTCGACCGCGGAGAGCGTCACCGCCGGCATGGCCGCCCAGGTGGCGAGCTTCGCGCTCTCGACTTCGCGGGTCACGTCCGCGGCCGTCACCGCGAGGTCTTCGCGCAAGGCCACGTTCTCGCGGAGCTCCAGCACCGCGGCCTGGCGCTCGCGGATCTCGGCGGGATCGCGCTCCGGCTCCTTCAGCCAGCGGGCCAGACGTCCGCGGCCCGCCGGCGTGACCGCCACCGACAACAGCTCGAACAAGGAGCCGCGTCCGAAGAGGTCGAAGTCGCCGCCGTAGGGATGGTGGTCGTCGCTGAACTCCGTGCCCGCATCGCCGGTGCCCGGCCAGGCGTCGTCGATCCGCGCCAGGCCGCGCTCGTAGAACGCGGCGCCGCTCTCGGCCCGCTTGCGCGCCCGCACGAAACGCTCGTGCACGACCACCAGCACCAGGAACGCAATCAGCGGGACGAGCGCGGCCCACACGTTCCAGAAGGCGATGGCCAGGGTGGCGCCGATGAGCACCAGCCGCGTGATGGAGATCGTCCTCTCCCGTTTCTTCGAGTCGGCGATAGACTGCCGCCGCTGCTCCAGCCGCTCCACATAAAGGTCACGCACCCGCGCATTCTATGTTTCCACCCGGCCCGAAGAACTGGATCCCCGGCAGACACCTGCGGGCACTGCAGTACCGCCCTCTGGCCTTTCTCCACGAGTTGGCGGCCACGTACGGCGACGCGGCGCTCTTCCGCATCGGCCCGCAACCGGTCTTCTTCTTCCGCCATCCCGAACAGGTCCGGGACGTGCTCGTGGCCCGCAACGCCTCGTTCATGAAGGGCCTGGCCCTGCAGCGCACGAAGGTCGTGCTGGGGGAAGGGCTGCTCACCAGCGAGGGCGAGCTGCACAAACGACAGCGCCGTCTCGCGCAGCCGGCCTTTCACCGCGAGCGCATTCAGCACTACGGCGAGGTGATGGTGCAGAAGGCCGTGCGGACGCGCGAGCGTTGGCGCGATGGCCAGGAGATCGACGTCGCGCAGGAGATGATGCGCCTCACTCTGGCGGTCGTGGCCCAGACGCTCTTCGACGCCGACGTCGACAATGAGGCCGACGAGATCGGCGCCGCGCTGACGGAGCTGATCCTGATGTTTCCGCTGCTCGTGCACCCGTTGTCGCGCCTGATCATCCGCTTTCCCCTGCTGCCGCAAGTGCGCCGCTTCCGCCGCTCGCTGGAGCGTCTCGATCGGACCATCTACGGAATCATCGAGGAGCGCCGTCGCGCCGGCGTGGACCGCGGTGACCTGTTGTCGATGCTGCTCCTGGCCACGGACGTGGAAGGCGACGGCGGGAGCATGACCGACACGCAGCTCCGCGACGAGACCATGACCATCTTTCTCGCGGGTCACGAGACCACCGCCAACGCGCTGGCCTGGACCTGGTATCAGCTCGCGCGCAATCCCGACGCCGAAGCCGCGCTCCGTCACGAGCTCCACACCGTCCTGGGCGGACGCACGCCCACGCCCGCCGACTATCCACGCCTGCCCTACACGGAGATGGTGCTCGCCGAATCGATGCGTCTCTATCCGCCCGCGTGGGGCGTGGGCCGCTACGCGCTCGAGGATGTGCAGATCGGCCAGTGGACCGTGCCGCGCAACGGACTGGTGCTGGTGTCGCAGGCGGTCACGCATCGCGACGCGCGTTTCTGGCCCGATCCGGGCCGCTTCGATCCCCTGCGCTTCACCGCGGAAGCGAAGGCGGCACGCCCCAGGATGGCCTACTTCCCCTTCGGCGCCGGCCCGCGCATCTGCATCGGCGAATCGTTCGCCTGGATGGAAGGCGTGCTCCTCCTGGCCACGCTCGCACAACGCTGGCGCTTTGTCCGCGGCCCGGACGTCGACGCGCAGGCGCTGATCACCCTGCGGCCCAAAGCGCCCATGAGGATGCGCGTGAGGGTTGCTGGTTGACGCGTTGCTGGGCTGACGCGTTGCTGGTTGCTGGTTGCTAGTTGTCTGCGGGCGGGAAGTGCGCCGGGCAGAATGCCCGCGCCCCATGGCTCATCGCGCCGAGGCACTCCGG
>JBDTOZ010000663.1:0-2655 GCA_039932995.1 Acidobacteriota bacterium
CCCCCGCCCGCGGCGAGGACGCCGCACAGCCAGCCGGCGAGACGCCGGCGTTCCCCGCCCTTTGGACTGCGGCCCGATGGGGACGAGGACGCTGGGGACTGCGACCCCAGCGTCCTGTCGAGTCGGTGGGTCAGCCGCGAACGTGCAGGCCGCTGGCGTTCACGCTGCGCACGCCGTTGACCTGGCGTACTTTGCTGATGACGGCGTCGCGGTCCGACGAGTTGTCGACTTCGCCGGTGAGAGTGACGCCGCCGTTCTCGGTGACATCGACGCCCAGGTCGAAGGTCTTGCCCGGGACGGCCTGGGCGATCGCGGCCCGGACTTCGACCATCATGGCCTCTTCGTCAGCAGCCTCGGGAAGCACGCGGTTCATCGAGCAGGCGGTCGCGCCGAGGGCCAGCACGATCAGGGTGAGAAAGATGAAAGTACGATTACGTAACATCGGTTTTGAATCCTCCACTCGCACTGCATAGCAACCGCTGTTCCCGGTTGTGGCGAGGTAAGCCGCTTGCTCTCCATCAGAGTGATTTTCGCGCTCGATGCAAGAAGGAGATTCCATGCAGAACATCAATCAAATCAAAGACATGAGCGGGCGTGGGGCGACCGGTCCGGCGCTGGCGATTCTTCTGATCGCGTCCTCGCGGCGTTCGGTTGCACCACCAATCACAACGCCGGGGATGGCGCGCCCATGCGCAGACGGACCGGAGGTCCGCACCGCGCCGACCTAGTCCCCCTGCGAAGGGCCCTCTTTCCACGCTTGACCGGTGCGATACACTGGCGCGCCATGCCCCACTTCATCACCGACAAGTGCATCGGATGCTCGGTCTGCGAGATCAAGTGCCCGACCAACACCATCTGGGGAGAGTCGAAGGGTCAGTACTACATCCACCCGGAGCGCTGCATCGACTGCTCGGTCTGCGGCATCTATTGTCCGGTGGATGCGATCCAGAACCAGCATGGAGAGCTGATCCCGCGCATCAAGCCGAAGGACATCCCGAAGGCCGAGGTGATCAAGGATCTCTGCACGGGTTGCGAGTTCTGCGTCGACATCTGCCCGTTCGAGTGCATCCGCATGATCGACGCGGACGACGAGACGCTGGCCAACCACTACAAGATCGCCTTCGTCGAGAAGAACAAATGCGTGGCCTGCCGCCTCTGCGAGAGCGTCTGCGACAAGGACTCGATCGTCGTCCCCGACGCCCCGACGCAGCTCAAGACCTACCTGCCGGACTTCGTCGTGCTGGGCACTGGACGTTGAGCTGCGGATTGAGGATTGAGAATTGAGGATTGAGAATTGACTCCTGACGAACCCAACGAAAAGCCCAATCCTCAATCCTCAATCCTCAATCCTCAATCCGGCGACGCCAAGAAGGAGTCGATCGACATCCCCAAAGAGTCGCCGAAAACCATCCTCTTCCAGTTCGTCATCTTCCCTCTCGGAGTGGTGGCCATCGCCGTGGGGATCTTCTTTCTCTTTGGGCGGCTGGCCTCGGACGAACAGACCATTCCCGACTATCTGAACGAAGTCCAGTCCGGGGGGCGGCGGGAACGGTGGCAGGCTGCCTATCAGCTTTCGCAGCTCATCAACGCGGGCAAAGCGAAGAACTACCCGAACCTTGTCAGCGACGTGATCCGCGTCTACGCCGCTTCGAAGAACGACGACCCGCGCATTCGCCAGTACCTGAGCATGGTTCTCGGCAATCTCGGCGACCGTCGCGCCACCCCGCTGCTCGTCGATGCTCTGGGGGACTCCTCGCCGGAGACGCGCATCTACGCGGCGCTCGCGCTGGGACGGTTGCGCGATCGCTCCGCGGTGCCGCCCCTTTTGCGCATCTTCGCCTCCGACGAGCATGACGTGCGCAAGGCCGCGGCCTATGCGCTGGGCGAGATCGGCGACCCCGGCGCGCAGCCCGCACTCGTGGCCGCCCTCGGCGATCCGATCGCAGACGTCCGCTTCAACGCCGCCATCGCCCTGGCGCGCTTCGGCGACACGCGCTCCATCGGGGTGATCCGGGAGATGCTCGACCGGGCCCGCCTCGACCAGGTCCCCGGCATGCGTGCGGAACAGAAGGAAGAAACGATCCTCGCCGCCATCCCCGCACTTTTGAAAATCGCTCCCGAGGAGGGACCGAAGCTGCTCGCACCGCTCGCGCAACGAGATCCCTCGCTGCAGGTGCGCTCGGCGGCGAAGGAAGCGCTGGATTGAGCGAGTCTTCGGTCTTCGAGTCGTCGGGTCGTCGAGGCTGGAAGGGAGTCTCATAGGTTCATAGGCTCACAGGCTCATAGAGACTCGTCCGGCGAAACCCTGTACTACTAACCTCCAGTTTCTTCGCGAGACGCGAAGATTTGCAAGCGGAGCAGTGGAGCGCCGGCGTCCTCGCCGGCTGGCCAGTGGGCGTCTCGCCCGCGAGCCTTTCTTGCGAGAGCGGTGAATTGCTGCCCCTCGCACGCTTTCCCCCGCCCGCGGCGAGGACGCCGCACGGCCAGCCGGCGAGACGCCGGCGTTCCTTGGGCTGGCGGGCGCAGTCCGCGCAGGACTACTAACCCCCAGTTTCTTCGCGCGGTGCGAAGATTCCCCGCCGCCGTAGGCGGCATCAGAGCACTAGCACCCGGCTTCAGCCGGGTGACGGATGAGGCCCATGAGTCAGCCCGCGT
>JBDTOZ010000664.1:0-3480 GCA_039932995.1 Acidobacteriota bacterium
CGCGGCGAGGACGCCGCACAGCCAGCCGGCGAGACGCCGGCGTTCCTTTGGTTGCCGCTCTGTGTCTCTGTGCCTCTGTGGTGAACGTCCCCGCTGTGCCTCTGTGGTGAACGGTCCTCTCCGAGAGGACACGGCGATGACCTGATTCAATCCATGCTGTCAAGGAGCGTCGGGGAAAGGATTCACCTCTTTGGCCACGGGCGGGACGGTCTTCAGGTAGTCGTAGATCGCGCCCAGGTCTTCGTCGGTCATGCCGGAGAAGGCGATCCAGGGCATGAGCGTGTTCTTGCCCTTCGGTGCGGGTGGGGCGGTCTCGGCGGTGAAGTTGGCGAAGGCGCGGAAGCGCGCGATGAACTCTTCCCGGGTGGCCTTGCCCATGAAGGTGGCGGGATGGGGCGTGATGTTGGCGGTGACGACGCGGAATTCGGGCGTCACCATCTCGAACCCGCCGGCGAGCTCCTGGCCGGGGAGGGGATTGCCCTTGTCGTCCTTCGGCGTGTGGCACTCGCTGCAGGCAGCGATGGTGACGAGGTACTTGCCGTACGCGAGCCGGTCGTTCGGATCCGGTTGCGGCACGGGGGCTTCCACCGGCTGCGGCACGAACTTCTCGATGAAGTTCAGCGGCACCTGGAGCGACTTGGCCGGCTTCTCGTACTTCAGCGGGCGGATGGTGCGGAGAAAGGCGACGACGGACTGCGCGTCCTCATCGCTCATGCTGCGGTAGTGACCGTACGGCATGATCGGGAAGAGCGCGTTGCCCTCCCGGTCCACGCCTTCGCGGATGGCGCGGAGGATCTCTCCGTCCGTCCACTTGCCGAGCCCGGTCTCCGGATCCGGGGTGAGATTGGACGCGGCCAGCACGCCCGGAAAGTCGGTCTTCGCGTTCCAGATGAAGCCGCCCGCGCCCTCGCGTCCGGCCTTGTAGGGGAGTCCGTAAGCGTTGGTGCGCTCGGAGTGGCAGTCGAAGCAGATGGAGACGTGACGGACCAGATACTGCCCCCGCGCGACACGCGCGGGCGTGGGCTCGATCGTTTCCACGCTGGCCGGTTTCTGCGCCGGCTTGCGCACGACCAGATAAGAGACGCCGATCGCTGCCAGCGCCACGAGGACGAGCAAGGCCATCCCGACGACCTTGAAGAAAGTTCGCATGCACTCTCCTGATGTTGAACTGCCTGGACCCGGATATTCTACGCGAACGCACGCGGTGCAAGACGTGTTGTGTGGTGTGGATGAAGACGATCGATTCACCTGTGGGACCGTTGCGGATCGCGGTGGACGAGGAAGGCCGGCTCGTCGAGCTTTCCTTCGTGCGGGAGGGCCGGCCACCGTCCGTCGGGTCGCCGAGGCTCCTCGCGCACTGCGACCGGGTGGCCGAACAGTTGCGCGAGTATTTCGCGGGCCGGCGTCGCGACTTCGACCTCGAGCTGGCGCCGCGCGGAACGGCGTTCCAGGTGATCGTCTGGAACGAGTTGCGGAAGATTCCGTTCGGCGACACGATCTCGTACGCCGAGCTGGCCCGCCGGATCGGTAAGCCGAGCGCCATGCGCGCGGTCGGTGCCGCCAACGGCGCCAATCCCATCGCCGTGATCGTCCCCTGCCACCGCGTCATCGGCGCCAACGGCTCCCTCACCGGCTACGGCGGAGGCATCGAGAGGAAGCAGTGGCTGCTGGCACTGGAGGGAAGGAGATTGTTTTGATCGGTTGGCGGTTGACGGTTGGCGGTTGGCGGTGGACCGGTCGTAACTTGCCCGCGCTTTTTCGATGATCTCCTGCCTCCGTCTTCTCTTGCCCTGTCTACTGCCCAGTGCCAAATGCGACGTCGATACCCCCGCCAACCGCCAACCGCCAACCGCCAACCGAATAAAGGAGAACCATGCTCATCGCCTCACTCCTCTTCGCCGCCAACGTCGCTTCCGTTCAGCCCGTCCTGGTCCATTACGAGGCGCGGGAGAGCCGGCAGCTCGTGCCGATGCTGCTGGAGGTCCTGCGCTTTCCGACGCATCAGTTCGATGCGGACGCGCATGCCGCGCAGAAGGCCTGGCTGATGAAGACGGCCGCGGAGATGCATTTCGTGGCCCGGGATGCGGGCAAGATCACCGAGATCGAGTTGCCGGGTCCGGAAGGCGCGCCGGTGCTGGGGCTGGTCATCCATGGCGACGTGCAGCCCGCCGAAGCGGACGCCTGGTCGTTCGCTCCGTTCGAAGGGCGCGTGGAGAACGGCTTCGTCATGGGACGCGGTGCCGCCGACGACAAAGGCCCTCTCGTGCAGGCCTTGCTGGCCATGAAGGCGCTCGCGGAGACCGGGTTGCCGCGCACGCACACCATCCGCCTGCTTGTGGGCAGTGAAGAGGAGTCGGCGGCGACCGAAATGCCGGAGTATCTGAAGACGCACGCGCCACCCGACTATTCACTGGTGCTGGACTCGGAGTTCCCGGTGGTGGTCGGAGAAAAGGCCTGGGACGGGCTGGCCCTGGTGGCGCCGCTGGCGTCACGGGAAGGAGTCGCGAAGCCGTATCGCGTCGACTCTTTTGACGCCGGACTCTCGCCGAGCATCGTGCCCGATCACGCGGAGGTGCGGCTGCGGTGGATGGACGGCACGTCCGATCTGACCGCGGCCGCCGAGTCGCTCCGCAAGGCGAAGATGCCTGAGGGAACGCGGCTGGTGGTCGGTGCCACTGAGGGAGGGGTGCTGCGGGTGATCGCCTACGGCAAGTCGTCGCACGCCGGGGTCAATCCCACCGGAGGGCGCAACGCGCTGGTGGCGCTGGCGCAGGCGTTGGAGGGCAAGCTGCCGTCGAGCGGTGCCGACGACCTGCTGGCCTTCGCCCGTCTGGCGGGCAAGGATCTCTACGGCACCGGACTGGGACTGACGGAGAAGGACCCGCTCTGGGGACGCTACATCGTCAACGTGGCCACGGTGAAGCCCTTGGAGGCAGACCCGTCCAAGGTCGTGCTCTACATCAACCTCAGGCGAACGCCTCCGCGCACGGGAGCGGAGTCGAAGGCCTATCTGCTCGACCAGGTGGCGCGCTTCAACGCGCGCACGGGGGCCGCGCTGACCATCGACGAGAACCTGTCGTACTTTGCCGACGAGCCCCTGGCCTTCGATCCGAACGCGAAGATCGTCCGCCGGCTCATGAAGGTCTACGCGCGGGCCACGGGAACGAGTCCCAAGCCGGCCATCTCCGGCGGAGGCACGTACGCGAAACGCATCCCCAACGCCATCGCCTTCGGGATGTGGTTCCCCGGCAAGCCGTATCCCGGCCACGACGTCGATGAAAAGATCTCCGTCGATGATCTGCAGAAGGGAGCGCGCATCCTGATCCACGCCCTCGTTGACATCGCCACCGCGCCTAGGATCGAAGGAGCGTTTGCTCCTTGAGTTGGCGGGAGCCTTCGCGTTTTCGAGTCGTCAAGTCTTCGAGTCGTCTCGTCGTCAAGTCTTCGAGTCGTCGAGCCTTCGAGTCGTACGGGGAGTGC
>JBDTOZ010000665.1:0-2848 GCA_039932995.1 Acidobacteriota bacterium
TGCGGCTGCGCTGAGACGACGTACAGTCCCCGGCGCGCGCCATCTCCCTGTGACATCTGCGCTGCCCACATCGCAAGCCGCCACCGCTTCATGTAGGAGATCGCGTCCGGCAAGTCGGTAGGAACGGCAACACGCACCTCGGGGTCACGTCCCGACGCCGGGTATTCGGTCGCGAGGAAGTGGCTCACGAGTTCGCGCACCGTCCGGCGCGCGCCGAACTCGACGTAGATCCGCGACAGCGTGGCGAGCGACAAAGGGCTGTGCCCGAGTCGCAGGTTGTAGAACGACTTCACGCTCACCCCGATGCGCTCCGCGAGGACGGCATTGCTCCAGCCGCGCTCGCGCGCTATGCGCTCAAGTTCGTTGATGAGAAGGGGTGGTTGCGTCACAGAGAGGTAGGTCGAACACCAAGCATTCTGCGGGCCGGGACGGATCGAGCCGACCCATCTTCACGCCAACTCTCGAAGTTCGAGACAGCAGAAGCGCGGCAGCAAAGGGCTCCGGTGTTCCGAAGATGTCTCGAAGTTCGAGAAACCACTACCGCCACGCCCGGAGACGCTGCATTGACCGATACTGTTTATGTGTTCAGAGGCATTGTACCGATGCACTGAAACCGCGAACAGACGGGACGACGACATGCCGTTTCCGCTGCGGAAGTCGCCGCTCGAAGCCAACAGGAACCACTCCGGCCTGTCGTCGGAACTGCCAACACTTCACCTCTTCCCCGCATGAACGACCCGTCCGCGCTCCCATTCGATGCTCCACTCGAACACGCGCCGACGACCGTGCGGCCGCTCGTCCGTCCACTGATCCGCGGGCTCTCGATCGAAGAGATTAGTTTCGGTAATTCGGTTGGCGCGGAGGCAGGTGGGACCATGCTCGAAACGGTGGCGAACCTCTCACCCATGGGGAACACCTCCGAGAACACCTCCGAGAACACCTCCGAGAACACCCGCGAGAACACCCGCGTAACAGCCTTGGACGATGGCGACATAGGCACTCTCCGGCGAGTGTTCCCAGGCTCGGTTGGGCCTGCCCGCGGGCGCGATGCCTCGCTCCTTCTGCTGATCGTCCAGCTACGCATCGCATCCATTCAGCAGCTCGCGAAAGCCGCGTTCCCGACCGTGAGTATCGTGGTTGCACGCCGGCGTATCCGTGCCTTGCAGCGCGATGGCTGGCTTCGTACATGGGATCGGCCGGTTCCAACTGGCGGCGCGCCTCGCTACGTCTACCCGACTCCGAAAGCGCTGCGGTGGGCGTTTCCCCGGCTCATGGAACTCGCGCGCGGCGGCGCGGCGGAAAGGCTCGTCCGCTTGATGATTCCGGATTCAACGAAGCGGCTCGTCCAACTCGGAGACGGAGTTGAGCCGCAATGGTTCGCGCACCAGGATGAGATCAACCGCCTCGTGCTTTCTCGCCGCCAAGCTGCAGGCGGACGGATGGTATGGAGCTCGGCTTGGGACTGTCCCTTCCCGGACCGGCTGAACGGCCTGAAGGCGCCGCAGCCCGACTATGTGCTGATCACAGAAAACGAGCGAGCAGCTCCGCTCCTGATCTTCGGCGAACACGATCGGGCGACGGAGCCGATTGCGCGCTGGAGCGAGAAGCTCGCAGCGTACGCCGCCGCCCGCGAGGTGAGCGAGGATCTGTTTGGGCACTCGACGTTCATGGTGGACGTAAGCGTGGTTGACCCCGTGGGGCGCAATCCACTGAAGCGCCTCGGGGCCATCACCGAGGCCGCACGAGAAGCCGGCTGTCTCAGCTTCGTCCGCTTGACCCTTGGCGGGTGGCTGCACGCGCTCGCTCATGGCCCAGTCTGGTTTTCCGGAGGCGCCGTTCCCCAACTCCGGTCTCTGAAGCCGCGAGACCACGCGAATACGTCGGCGTGAGGGTGCGCGTGAGATTGCAGCTCGTCGCGCACCGATGCTGGCTACGCTCCCTTGGACAGTTGAGTGCGAATGGCCACCCGCAGGCGCTCAACTTCCTCTTCACTCAGCTCGACCTCCTCATCGTCAGCGGCGAAATACGCCTTGTCGTCGTATACGCCACCGTCCTCGCCGCTAATGCTCAAGAAGATCTCGGCATAGTCTTCGGGGCGCTCGCCGGAGTCGTCGATGCCGGTCCGTGTGATCGCATACCGCGTGATTGTGTATGCGACCTGGATGGTCGCTTTCCCTTGATCTGCCAATGCGATCAGTTCGTCCTTCGTCATAAACGCAGGGTTAGATATTCAAAGAACGGCGTTTAGCTGCAATCTACACGTCGCGCTGCGAAGCATGAAGCGGCGGCGCCCGCGGGAGCGCGAACACTGGCGAACAGTCGGAGGAGACCCCCGGACGCATTCTCGAAGTTTGAGAATGTCTTCGGGTGGTCCTGTCCTCTTGGGAGCGCCCGTGCGGTGTCTCGAAGTTCGAGACAATAGCTTCCACAAGCTCTAAACGCCGCACGATCCGCGGTTCAATGGGGGCGCTCACGGACGAGTGCCCCTTCACATCACGGACCTTCCACGCCGCTTGTGCCGGCGCGGAAGAGCAGGGCGGGACGACGCCCTCTCGCGGTCGGCCCGTGCGGTTGAGTATCCCGCTGCCGATCATATGCGCCGCCCTTTGTGCGCGCCGATCCACCGCAGCGACTCGTACTGCGCGTCGCCGGTCGCGCGAGGGCGTTGTCCTCCCAACGCACAACCTCTCTCCTCAGCGCCCTCGTGCGGGCGATGCGGTCGCCGTGGCGACCGGCCGTCGATCCCCCTCGTGCCCCTGCGCACCTGATCGACCGCGCCGGCGTCGGACCGGACGCACTGCGTCGTTCGCCCGAGGGCGCTGAGCCCTGACATCAGACAGGCGAGGAG
>JBDTOZ010000666.1:0-5095 GCA_039932995.1 Acidobacteriota bacterium
AGCAGTTGGAGATCATTCCCGCCTGACCCGCCGGGAGGCCGTGCTCGCGCTACGGAGGCGGCGTTCGATCAGGCGGGCGATGAGGGTGAGCTGGAGGCATGCTGGAGTTGGACACAGAGTGCAGAGGAACGAAACGCGGTGGCAGTGTTCCCGGGCAGGATCGATGTCCGAGGTAGAAGGTCAAGCGCCGAGGATCTCGTTGAGTCCTTCGACGATGCGAGCCACTTCTTCCGGGCCGACGCGTCCGATCCTCTTCCCGAGCCGCTCCACGGACAACGTGCGTACTTGACCGATCCGCACCCAGGAGCGCTTTGGCAGCTTTGCCGTCGTCAGCTCCAAACTGAGCGGAAACCCCGCACGCGGTTCCTGACTGGTGACGGCTACCGCAATGACCATCCCGGAGCGGTCGTTGAAGACGTCCTGACTGAGAACGACGACCGGCCGCTGCCCGGCCTGCTCATGTCCGACCGTGGGATTGAGCTCGGCCCAGACGACATCGCCTCTCAATACTCTGGCCATGCCACCTCGGCGGCGTACTCATCATCCGCAAGTCGTCGTTCTTCCGCTTTGTCCAGCTTCGCGCACTCCCTGGCCAGCCGAGATCCACTCAGTCGCGCCAGACGTTCCTGCACGGCCGACTCGATCGCCCGGCTGCGGTTGGCGAAGACACCCTCTTCCACCAGACGGTCGATCTCCGCCAACGCTCCTTCGTCCACGGTGATGGCGATCTTCGCTCTGCCCATGGTGTGATGATACGTCATACCTCATCAAACTTCACTGCTCAACACAGGACGGCAGAAGAAGGGAACGCAGTGGCAGGCGTTCCCGGACAGGATCGATGTCCGAGGTAGAATCATAGGCATGGAATGGCGCGATTACGTCGCGGTAGAGCCGTCGATCTGCCACGGACAGGCCTGCGTCCGGGGGACGAGGATTCCCGTCTCCGTGGTGCTCGACAACCTCGCAGCGCCACACCTGCCGGAAGAGATCGTGCGCAGCTACCCGGGCCTGACGCGCGAGGCCATCGACGCGTGCATTGCCTATGCCGCTGAGAGAAGGACGTTCCGCGCCGCGAATGACCCCATTGCGGAGTGAGACACCCATCCGCTCCAGCTCCGCTATCCTGGCTGCGTGCTGCGAGGCCCTTCGTGGTCCGAGATCGAAGTAGAGGCCGTGGTCGCAGACTACTTCTCCATGCTCGAAAAGGAACTTGCCGGCCTGCCCTACAGCAAGACGGAGCATCGCCGCGCGCTGCAACCACTCCTTGATGATCGGAGCGACGGATCGATCGAAAGGAAGCACCAGAACATCAGCGCCGTGCTCATGGAAGTGGGCTTCCCCTACATTCGCGGCTACAAGCCGCTTTCGCAGTACCAGGGCCTGCTCGCCGATGTCGTGTTGGGCCATCTCGAGGATGACGCTGTGCTCGGGGACTTGGCGCTTCGGTTCTCCGAGGCCTCCGTCGGGCCACCGCCAGTGCCGGACCTCCTCGCTCTCATGACGACGCCTCCGTCGCCCCTCCAGGCTGCTCATCGCGCCCTGGCGACGCAGCCGCAGATTCGTCGAGGGCGAAGAATCGACTACCTCGCACAGGAAGCCCGCAATCGCGACCTCGGAGCGAACGGCGAGGTGCTGGTCGTTTCCTACGAGCGCGCCCGCCTCAGTTCCCTCGGACACGGCATCCTCGCGGATCGAGTGGAGCACGTCTCGCTCACCAAAGGCGACGGCCTCGGTTACGACGTGCTCTCGTTTTCGCCAACAGGCCGCGAGCGCTTCATCGAAGTGAAGACCACCCAGCTTGGGCCATGGACGCCGTTCTATGTGACCGCCGGCGAAATGACCTTCTCCGCCGAGCACCCCAACGATTACTCCCTCTATCGCGTCTACCAATTCGCATCGGATCCCAGAATGTTCGCGCTGGAGGGACGGGTAGAGGAGACATGCAGGGTCACACCGGCGCAGTTTGTCGCGGTTCCACGGTGACCGGCTTCAACGCCGCCTCTCAAACGAAAAGCGACTGCTCGTGCTGCTGGACTGAGCGGGGCCCCTTGCCCGTTCCTGGATGCGCACGATGAAGGCCGACGAACTTTCGATACGCAGCAGGTACCGGCGCAAGAGGCGCAGGTGACGGCGCCGGAGATCGGTCGGGGGGAAGCAGCTTGAGCGGGTCGGCACGCTTTTCAAATCCTAGAAGTTGTGTCTTGATCTCACGTGCGAGCACCTCCGCAAGAAGCGAGGGAACGGCATTCCCAATCTGTCTCTGAACCGATGTGCGGCCACCGTAGACATGGACATTGTCGGGGAATGTTTGAATGCGACAGAGCTCGCTATGGCTGAGACGGCGGTTCTCCCAGTGGAACGGACCAACAGCCGGTCCCGGCTGCGCCTGGATCGTCCATGATGGAAGCGACTTAGACAGCTTCAGGAGGAAGTTCCAGTAGCGTCGTCGCCATCCAAATAGCGGCAACCCACCGCCCCGGTCCGTGTGCCACAGATAGTTCTGACCTTCTGGAATAGAGGGCAAAAGTCCGGCCCATTTTCCGCGCATTGCAGTGTCTTCGCTCGTGTCATTCCGCACACCGGCGAGCGCGTCCCAAGCCGTTCGGTAGGGACGAAGCCCAGTGAGGTCCTGCTGTTCGGAAGGATCAGCAAAGGCTCGATCCGGAAAGTTGAAGACAGAGCCATCGCGTGAGGCAATCAGGAAGAAACGCTCCCGAAGCTGCGGGACTCCGTACCAGGCCGCATTCAGAACCGCGTAACGTGGCTCGTACCGCGTCCCGGTCCGGCGGTTGATCTCGCGAATCCTTCGGAGGAGCAAATGCAGACCTTCGTTCTTGTCAGAGTAAGCGATGCCATGAACGTTCTCGAGCAGGAAGGCCCGCGGTTGCAGATCCTCCACAACGCGAAGATAGGCGTCGAGAGTCGCTGCGCGAGGGTCATCGAGCCGGGCAGATTCCCCCTTGGCCCAATAACCGGACTTCGAGAAGGGCTGGCAGGGTGGTCCGCCGATGAGCATGTCGACATCGCCCTTGCCCAGGCCTGCGACCGCGAGGATCTCCTCGCTGGGAACATCGTAGATGCTGCGCTCAACGACTGGCCATCTGCGATTCAAACGGAGGGTCTCGCACGAGTCGCGATCGAAGTCATTCGTGAAGGCGCTGTCGTACCCGGCAGCCTCAAAACCGTAGTCGAGACCGCCGGCGCCGGAGAACAGGCTGATGACCTTCGGAGCTTTGTCTCGTGATCTCGCCATGTGTGGTGACCGAGGATACCTCGGCAGACCCGCCGTCGCCAGCGTGTAATGCGGATGCTGGAATGGCGACTCATGGCGGACGAAGCCAGCCTCCCAAGGCGCTTATAATCAGTGCCTTACGTGAGAGGTGTTTTCAGACTCTTCCCGGTTCCATCACGATTCGCGGTACATCTCTCCCTGCGGTAGAGTTCACGTACTTGAAGACCCCTCGTTTCGACGGACTCGTCCCGGCGTCAGCCCTCGCTTCGAGAATCAAAGCACAGGTAGGGCGTCGCGACACGACGCCAGAGATGCTCCTCCGTCGAGAACTTTGGCGGCGGGGATTTCGCTACCGATTGCACGGGAAGCACATCGCTGGGAAACCCGATCTTGTCTTCGGACGTGATCGTGTCGTCATCTTCTGCGACGGTGATTTTTGGCATGGCCGCGAGTGGACCCAACGACGAAAGCGACTCGCCTCGGGTGCCAACGCGAACTATTGGATCGCCAAGATCGAATCGAACATGGCTCGCGACAAGCGAATCTCCGCGCAACTTCAAAGCGAAGGATGGCTCGTGATTCGGATCTGGGAGAGCGCTATCGCCGCAGATCCTCTAAGCGCCGGATCCGTTATTGCGAAGGCCGTCCGAAGACGCCGGAGCCAGCGAGCGAGAGTTACTCGCCCTTCCGCACGTGCCTGAGCAGCTTGTCGAGCTGCTGTTGGACAGCCCGGCCAATCTTGAAGTTGAACTTCTTCCAAAACAGATAGAACTCATCAAGCGACTGGAACTCACCTTGGCCCGCCCGCAATGCATCGATCGAGGTTACCGCACCGATGTACTCGCGTGTCGTCGATGATCGCTGCTTCGACGCAATTTGCCAAGACTCATGAGCGAGAATCTCCAAGTCCGTGATCCTCGACAGCTCCCCTTCGGCAAAGGTGTATAGAACGATCAAGTCCAAGTGTGCGGCGTATTGCTCAAAGGGCCGGAAAGTCCCCGACCAGCGGAGTTGGGGATACCGGAAATAGGTGTTGCCCGTGTACAAGGTGATCCGGCTCTGCGTTTGCTTCCCGTTGCTGGCTCGCCGCGCCACCTTCACGTCGATGGCGTAGGCCTGCTCGCCGAAGCGAGCCCCAGACAATTCAACATCCGGGTACCCCCTTTCCGTGCCACGCATGAGGTGGATGTCCGGCTCGTTCTCAAGGCGCGTGAACAGATAATCGACGATCGAGACCTCGATGACATTCGCGAGAGCGGCAGGCTCCTTCGGGAGTGGAACAAAGTGCCCGCGCCGGCTCAACTCGTGCTCCAAGCCCTCCTCGGATTCAGCCACCAAGGGCCACGACGGACGTAGTCCGGCCTGAAAGACCGCGCGAGGTGCCATCGCATAGTCACCGCAGATCGACCGCAGCAACAAGAGCACCTCCTCGACTTGGCTCACGCGGGCATCTTACTAGTGCCGAGGTGGATGTCCAGCCGAACAGGAGAGTGAACAGCGAAACCACGCCGATCGCCACCCGGCCATGCGGCGTTCGAACAAGCGCGATGAGGTCAGCATGAGGCATGCTGTGGAGTTGGAGTCAAATGCCAGAAGGGAAGCCGAGGCAGGTGTACCCGGACAGGATTGAGGTCCGAGGCAGAATCGCAGGCCTAGAACGGCCGACGAGACGCGTTCCTTGGCATGTCTCTACCGCGCAGACTAGACAGAAACGGGCGGCCTTTCGGCCGCCCTTCTACTACCACCACATCAGATGATCCGCGGTGGGTCAAGCCAATCACCGCGACTACGAGCACCCGCTCGTGGATCCGCAATTCAGGCATTTGTAGCAGGCGCCGTTGCGCACCATGATCTCGCCGCAGT
>JBDTOZ010000667.1:0-4096 GCA_039932995.1 Acidobacteriota bacterium
TGGACTAAAGTCCACCGCTCCACAGAACCAAGTCCACCGCGGGAAGGATGCCCGCCGCGTCTCTTTTGCGAATGACATAATCCCCACGTGAACATCGTGGCCATTGGCGGGGGCACGGGGCTGTCGACGTTGCTGCGCGGTCTGAAGACCTACGTCGAGGCGGAAGGCCCGTGGTCGATCGGCCGGCTCGGCGCGATCGTGACCGTCACGGACGAGGGGGGCAGTTCGGGCGTTCTCCGGAAGGAGTTCGGCATGCTCCCTCCCGGCGACATCCGGAACTGCATCGTTGCGCTGGCCGAGGAGGAGCAGCTCCTCTCGCGGCTGTTCTCGTACCGATTCGATACGGACTCCGCGCTCAAGGGACACTCGCTCGGCAACCTGCTCTTGACGGCCCTGACCGACATCACCGGCAGCTTTGACAACGCAGTGCTCGCCGCGGCGGAAGTGCTGGCCATTCGCGGCGAGATCTACCCTTCCACGCTGGAGGACGTGCGGATCATCGCCACGCTGGACGACGGCTCGCAACTGGTGGGCGAGGTGGCCATCAGCGGCTCGCACATCGGGGAGGCGGTGAAGACGACCATCCGGCACGCGCGCATCCGGCACATTGCCATCGATCCTCCCGACGCCCGTCCCACGGACCGGGCGCTGGCCGCGCTGGCCGATGCCGACCTGATCATCATCGGACCCGGATCCCTCTACACGTCGGTGCTGCCCAACCTGGTGATCGAGCCGATTGCGGCGGCGCTTCGCGAGGCTCGCGGCCTGCGCGTTTACGTCTGCAACGTGATGACGCAGCCCAATGAAACGGATGGCTACACCGCGCAGGATCATCTGCGCGCCATCGTCGAGCACGCCGGCCTGGTGGTGGATGTCATGGTGATGAACGGCCGCCGGCCCTCGGACGCCATTCTCTCGGCCTACGCGGCCATGAATCAGTCGCCGGTGCCATTCGATCCCGACGAGATCCGCGCCCTCGGCGTCACCCCTTTTTTCGGCGACATCATTGCAGAGGATGATTTCGTGAGACACGATCCCCCTGCCGTCGCCCAGACGATCTTCCGGATCTACGATCGTTACGGCAAGACGCTGGAGAGAATGAGAAAGACCTGAGTGGGCCAACCACCAACCACCAGCAGCGCTACGTGAAGAGCGAGCACGAAAAAGACGAATGAATCCAAACCTGGAAGTGATCATCCTCGCCGCGGGCCTGGGCACGCGCATGAAATCCGGCACGATCAAGATTCTGCACCGCGCGGCCGGACGTCCCATCGTCGACTACGTGCTCGACCTGGCCGCGGATCTCACGCCGAACGCGCCCGTGATGATCATCGGCTACCAGCGCGAGAGCGTGCAGAAAGCCGTCGGCAGCCGCGCGCGCTACGCGGTTCAGGACCAGCAGCTCGGCACCGGGCATGCGGTGCTTCAGGCCGCGTCGCTACTGGAGCCGGCCGCGGGCAAGCGGGTGTTGATTCTCTCGGGAGATGTGCCGCTCACGCGCGTGGAGACTCTGCGCAATCTGCTCGAGGAGCACGAGCGTTCCGGGAACGCGCTCACGCTGCTGACGATGAAACCGGACGACCCGGCCATGTACGGGCGCATCGTGCGCGATGCCAGCGGGGCGGTCACTCACATCGTCGAGGCCAAGGACGCCACGGACGAAGAGCTGCGCATTGGCGAGGTGAACGCCGGCATCTATGTCTTTGAAGGCGGCCACCTTTTCGACCATTTGCGCGACCTCAAGCCCGAGAACGCGCAGAAGGAGTACTACCTCACCGATCTGCTGGCCACGCTGCGGGCACAGGGTGAACGTGTGGGCGCGCTGGTGGCCGTCGACCCGGTGGAAGCGCTCGGCGTGAACTCACGCTCCGAACTGGCCCAGGTGGAGATCGAGATCCAGCGGCGCGTCGTGGAGCGGCTCATGCGAGAGGGCGTGACCTTCCGCAATCCCTCCACGGTGGTCATCGACTCGACCGTTTCGATCGGCGCCGACACCGTGGTCTATCCTTTCGTCACCCTCGAAGGGACGACGCGCATCGGAGAGGGTTGCGTCGTCGAGCCAGGCGTGCATCTCAGCAACGTCTCCGTCGGCAACGACGTTCACCTCAAGACAGGCACGGTTGCCGAAGATGCCATCATCGAGGACGAAGCATCGGTCGGGCCGTACGCGCACCTGAGGCCGGGCACGAAGCTGGGGCGCCACGTCAAGATCGGCAACTTCGTGGAGACCAAGAAAGCGGACTTTGGCGAAGGAGCCAAGGCTTCCCACCTCTCGTACATCGGCGACGCGGAAGTGGGCGCGAACGTGAACATCGGCGCAGGCACGATCACCTGCAACTACGACGGCGTGCGCAAGAACCAGACGATCATCGAGGAAGGCGCATTCATCGGATCCGACTCGCAACTGGTCGCGCCGGTGCGCATCGGCCGCGGCGCCTATGTCGGTGCCGGATCCACGATCACCAAGGACGTGCCCGCGGACGCCCTGGCCATCAGCCGCACCACGCAGAAGAACGTGGAGGGCTGGGCGAAGCGAAAGAGGTCGTCCAGTTGATCCTGCGCTTGGTGTGGCTTGTGGATGTCGCCGGGTCGTCGAGTCGCCGAGTCTTCGAGTCGTCGAGTCGCCGAGTCGCCGAGTCGTCGGGTTGCCGAGACGCCGGGTCGTCGAGGAACCCCTCGTAGACTCGACGACGGGACGACTCGACGACTTTCGTAGCGCGCACCGGCGGCCGTGCCGGCTAGCGCCGCTTCAGGTCCACGCGCATCCGTCCGAAGTCGACGATCACATTGAAGTTGCGGAGGAAGTTCTGGCCGATGATGCCGACGGATTGGTCCTGATTCCCGGCCAGATACATCGGCAGCGTCTTGAAGCGGCCGCTCCACTTGTCGAGACCGAGCTCCACGTCTTCGAGCTTGGAGCCACGTTTCATCGACCCACCCAGGCCCTGCAGCATGGCGCTGTGGGCCCCCGCAGCCAGCCTTCGCACGGGTAACGAGCTGAGACGGGACTCGTTGAGAAACGTGATTTCGGATCCGGTGTCGAGGATGAAGAGAAACCATCCCTTCCGGTTCACCGCGCCGCGCACGTGGGGGCGGAAGCCGGCGAAGAAGATGTTCTGATCGGCAGCGGGCTGTCGGTCGAGGAGTTTGGTGAGCGTCACTTTGGATGCGCTGAAATCGAGCTCGATCCGAAACTCCTTGAGCAGGTTCGTGCCGAGGAGGAGATCGATGTGGAACACTTTCTCCTGCCCCTTGCTGGTGAGAAAGCTCATCTTCTCGTCGGGCATGATCGCCACAGGGACGTTGCGGATGGTGATCCCGCCGAGCTCGAGCGATTCGAGGATGGCGAAGCGGACGGTGATCGGCTCGCCGAGCAGACCGTAGAAGGTTCCTTCGAAGCTCCCCAGGGAACGTGCCTTGATCGTCGCGGCGAAACGCTGCGAAATGATGGAGAGCACCGCGCCGGAGTCGATGATGGCTTCCGAATCGTGCTTCCCATTGATCCGGGCACGGATACGCGGCACATCGGGGCGCCCGAACGCGAAGGAAAGGCGCGCATCGCTCTCGCCGCTGAACTGATAAACCGCGACCTTGGACAGCGCCTTGAGGTACTCGAGATGCCACTGGCGGATGTTCAGGCCCCTCTGCTGTGCGATGAGCGCCCAGTCCAGGCTCGACTCGTAGTTGTTCGACATGTACTCGACCTGCGAGAGGTCCCAGGCTACCTGCGCGTACGTGGCGCGGGACGGCTCGCGATCGAGTGCCGAGCGCAGACGCGTGCGCGCCTGATCGAAACGACCCGCGGCCAGGTAGACCCGTCCCAGAGCGGCCATGTCCTCGGCGGAAACGCGTGGTCGCGCGTCATAGATAGGGCCGAGCTCCATGGCCCGCAGGTAGTCCGCCTTGGCCAGCATGGAGTCGATATCGCCGCCGCGCTCGACGTTCGACGGCAGGAGCAACAAAGGCGAGACCTCGACATCCGTGTAGAGCGAGCACCCTCCGCAAAGAGCGGCACCCAGTGCGACGAGAAGGACTGAGAAGACCTTGCGCGACATGTCGATGTGAGCTGATTCTAGTGTCGTTCTCGCCCTGTGCC
>JBDTOZ010000668.1:0-5635 GCA_039932995.1 Acidobacteriota bacterium
CGGCGGCGTCTCGCCGCCGAGGCCCGCAGCCACGCCAACAACCCGCAGCGCCAGGCAATCGATGGCCCGACTATAATCCGCCGCCTCATGGACTTGCGTGTCATTCCTCTTGGTGGGTTGGGTGAGATCGGGATGAATCTGATGGTGTACGAGTGTGGCGAAGAGGCCATTCTCGTGGACTGCGGGATGATGTTCCCCGATGCGGCCACGCTCGGGGTCGACGTCATCGTTCCGGACATGACGTATCTCTTCGAGAACGCCTCCCGGTTCAAGGCCCTCTTTCTCACGCACGGTCACGAGGATCACATCGGTGCGGTGCCTTTCCTGGTGGACCGGCTTCCCATGCCCGTGTACGGCATGCCTCTGGCCCTCGGATTCGTGGCGGACAAGCTCGAGGAGTTCGGGATCGACGACATCGAGCTGCGGGTCATCCTGCCTCGCGACGTGGTGGAGATCGGATGCTTTCGGGTCGAAGCGATTCGCGTGACGCACTCCATCGTCGACGCGGTCGGATACGCCATCACCACCCCGGCAGGCACGGTCATCCACACGGGTGATTTCAAGATCGATCACACCCCCATCGATGCCAAACCGACGGACCTCTCCCGTTTCGCTCACTACGGCGATGAGGGCGTGACCCTGCTGGTGAGCGACTCCACCAACGCGCTCGTCCCCGGCCATTGCCCTTCCGAACGAACGGTGGGGAGCGGGCTGGACGGCGTCTTCGCCAATGCGCAGGGCCGCATCCTGGTGACGACCTTCGCCTCCCACATCCACCGGGTCCAGCAGGTCATCGATCTGGCGCGGAAGCACCGCCGCAAAGTGTTCCTCATGGGCCGCTCGCTGATCGACAACGTCGAGACCGCCGAACGGCTCGGCTATCTCAAGTTCCCCCGTGAGGCGCGCGCCAGTTCCGCCGACGGGATCCCCCGCGATCTCCTGATCCTCAGCACGGGCACGCAAGGCGAGCCGTCCTCGGCGCTCACACGGATGTCCATCGGCGAGCACAAGCAGGTCACCATCGAAGAAGGTGACCTGGTGATCATCTCCGCGCGGACCATTCCTGGGAACGAGCGCGCGGTCGCTCACGTGATCGACAACCTCTATCGACGCGGCGCGGAAGTGGTCCAGCAGGAGCAGGCGGACATCCACGTGTCCGGGCATGCCTGTCAGGAAGAGCTGAAGCTGATGATCAACCTCACGCGGCCGAAGTTCTTCATTCCCATGCACGGGACGCTCCGGCACCTCATCCATCACGCCCGGCTGGCGAAGGATGTGGGCGTCGCGCACGGCGTGGTGATCACGAACGGACAGGTCGCACACATCGACGGCGGACAGATCCGCGTGCTCGAGAACCGGGTCGCGCACGGCAAGGTCTTCATCGACGGGGAAGCGGAAGAGGTCCCGGAAGTCGTGGTCCGCGACCGCCAGCATCTGGCCGAGGACGGCTTTGTGATCGTCGTCGTGGCCGTCGATTCGGACGGTCGGTTGATCCGTGATCCGGAGATCATCACCCGTGGGCTGGTTCACGTCGATGCCAGTCAGGAGATCCTCGCGGAAGTGCGTGGCAAGGTGGTTGGCATGTTTGACGAAGGAGCAACCGACGAGCTGCGTGACTCCGACCTCCTCCAGGAGAAGGTGCGCGCCATGCTGAAACGCTACTTCAGGAAGACCATGGGGGCCCGCCCCATGATTCTTCCGGTGATCTGGGAGATGTGAGGCGGGGCGGGGATCGAGAAAGGGAATCGAGGTCGAGGATGTGCCTGGCGGCGTGGTCCTTTCCTTCTCCTGAGCCTCAATCCTCAATCCCGTCCAAAACCGCGAATGTCCATCCTTGAAGCCATCGTCCTCGGACTCGTCCAGGGTCTGACCGAGTTCATCCCCATTTCCTCCACCGGCCATCTCAAGATCGTTCCCGAGCTATTGGGTTGGGGAGATCCCGGAGCCGCCGCTTCTGCCGTGATTCAGTTCGGAACGATCCTGGCGGTGATTCTCTATTTCTTCCGCGATCTCGTTCGGCTGACGGTGGGGTTCTTCCGCGGGCTGGTGACGCGCCGCCCGTTCGGCGATGCGGATTCCCGTGAGGCCTGGTACGTGATCTTTGCCACCATTCCCGTGATCGTCCTGGGGGTCCTCTTGAAGGACCTCATCCACGGCGTGTTTCGGAGCACGTGGGTGATCGCATTCCAGCTCGTTTTCATCGCCGTGCTGATGCAGATGGCTGAGGCGTACGCGAAGCGGCGAGGGTTTCGCACGCGTGAAGACTTCAATGCCACTGATGCCTGGGTCATGGGTGCCGGACAGTGCATCGCGCTCATCCCCGGCTCCTCGCGTAGCGGCTCGACGATCATGACCGCGCTCTTCCGGCGGGTGACGCACGACTATGCCGCGCGGTTCTCCTTCCTCATGAGCATCCCCGCGATCACGGCGGCGGGCGTCTACGAGCTGATCTCCGAGCGCGAGCATCTGGCCACGATCGGCACGACGCCGATCCTCGTGGCCATCGTGGTGGCGTTCATCTCCGGTTGGGCCTCGATCTACTTCCTGCTGCGCTATCTGCGCACGCATACCACGCACGTCTTCATCTACTATCGCTACGCGCTCGGTCTGGTGCTGGCCGTTCTGCTGCTGCTGGGATACGTGCAATGATCAGAGGTCTCGTCGCGGCGCTGGCCCTGTCATCATGTGTGGCCATGCCTCACCCGGACACCCGTGCCGCGCGCTACCTGGCCCTTGGAGACTCGTACACGATCGGCGAGAGTGTTGCCGAAGCGGAGCGCTTTCCCAATCAGCTCGCCCGTCAGCTCGGCATCGCGGAGCCGCGCATCATCGCGAAAACCGGCTGGACCACCGACGAGTTGAACGCGGCCATCGACGCCGCAAACGTGACCGGGACCTACGATCTGGTCACGCTGCTCATCGGGGTCAACAACCAATACCGCGGGCGTGACGCGGAAGAGTACCGCCGTGAATTCGCGGCGCTGCTGCAGCGGGCCATCTCCTTTGCGGGAGGGGACGCCGGCAAGGTCATCGTGGTCTCCATCCCGGATTGGGGAGTGACTCCCTTCGCGGAGGGCCGCGATCGCGCAAAGATCGGCTCCGAGATCGACCAGTTCAACGCCATCAACCGGGAAGAGACTCGGCGAGCCGGTGCCCGTTACGCGGACATCACACCCATCTCGCGGCGCGCCGATCCCTCACTCGTGGCCCCGGACGGACTGCATCCCTCAGGGAAGCAGTACGGAGAATGGGCGAAGGTGGTCGCAGCCGTGAAATGAGGGCTCGGGAACCGCGCCCCCGCCGGCCGCTCACCGCGCGGTGGAAGCATTTGCCCCGGAGCGACCGTACGTGCCCAAGGCCATGCCCACCAGCGCTGGCGGCCGTGCCGCCTAGTCGGACAGTACCTGGACTTCAGGGATGTTCCGGTACTTTTCGGCAAAGTCCAGCCCGTAGCCGATCACGAACTGCGGCTCAATGGCGAAGCCTACGTAATCGGGAGTGAAGGGCACCTTGCGGGCCTTGGGCTTGTCGAGGAAGGAGGCCGTCTTCACCTTCACCGCACCGCGGCTCTCGATGTAGTTGTTGACCTCGCGGATCGAGAGCCCGCTGTCGATGATGTCTTCCACGATCAGCACGGACTTGCCCCGCATGTCCATCTGAGGCTCTTTGAGGATCGTCACCACGCCCGAGGAGTACTTCTGATTCCCGTAGCTGGAGATCTGGATGAAGTCGAGGGCGACGTCCATGGTCATCTGGCGGACCAGGTCGGCGCAGAAGAAGACGGCCCCCTTGAGGACGCAGAGAGCGATGAGCTCGGAGCCGGCGAATTCGGTGCTGATCTCGCGGGCCATCTCCGCGACACGGCGATCGATCTGTTCACGGGTGATTAACGTGGTCTGTGCCATTCGTGCCAGAATCATAGCATCCGGAGTCGATGGTGACCGTCGCAGAGCTGGGCGCACTTCACGCGCGATACGTTCGTGTTTCCGATCGCTTCAAGGCGATCTGGACGTATCACCAATTCGCCACCGGCGCCTACCGCAATCTGATCGGCGCGAGCCTGCCGTACGAGATCGATTTCAACCGGCTCTTCGACTCCATCAAGCACGTCTCGACGATTCTCAACGCGGCGCAAATGACCGCGGCCACGCAAGCGCTGGAGCGCATCGAAACCATCCTGACGCGGACGGCGCAGACGCAGCTCGACGCCGACGACGGCATCGCGGCCTCGGTCCTTCGCCGGTTTTTCGAGAGACTCAAGCGGCAGGACGATCAGATCATCCAGTTCCTGATCAAGTTCTACCTCTACGCCGATGCGGTGGAGGCGGACCGGCGCGACAAGCTCGACTTCCTCTTCACCCGCCTGGGGGAGGACTTCGTGCCCGCGCGCGGCGAGTACGTGCTGCGGGAGTCATTACAGTTGCGGCAGTCGGTCATGGCCCTGGTGTCGCTGCTGCGCATCGGAGAGGCCGCGCAAGACGAGGTCATTCGCCTCATCCGGGCCGTGCGGACCATGCGCGACGACATCTCCGCCACCGAGGACTTCGACGATCTGGTGGCCCGCAACGGGTTCCGCAACGCCCGGGCGTTCAAGCATCGCGTGGGGGACCTGTACTTCCAGCCCGATGTGCTCATGGCCATCATCGAGATGAACGTGGAGGCCAAGAATCGCTATCTCCGCCTGTACGGACCGGAAGAGCGTCGCCTGATCGAAGAGACCGAACGGCTCGACGAGCATGGAGCGGCCATCGAGCGAAACTTTGGGGACACGAATCCCGAGCTCGTGGAGGAGATCGCCCGCTTCCGCAGCTTCAAGGAACGCTTCGATGTCCTGCGCGCGCAATCGAATGTGAAGTCGGACGTGGTGGCTCGGTTGAAGGCCAGCATGAACAGCATCCTCTCGCAGCTGGACCGGGGCCTGGAGCCCGACGAGGAGGCTCCTCCGATCCCGGCGTCGTTTTTCGACGAGGCCCAGCATAGCGAGGAGATCCTGGAGCGCTTCCGCAACGATCCTCTCCTCGATTTCCTCCAGCGCATCGCCTCGGGCATTGGACTGGTCGACACCAGCGTGGACCCCGACGAGATGGTGCAGCTTCCCTGCGCCCGCGAGCTGCGCCTCGAGCCGTGGGAAGCGGCCGCCTATCAGAAGCTCTTCGACCGCCGGGTCGCCGAGGCCGAGGAGGACAACGAGGAGTTGTGGGTGCTCTATCTGCGGGCGGCCGCCCTCCGGCTCAAGGTGGACGAGGAAGCGACGATCATGGCCACGGCCATGGCCGCAAGCGTCCGTCCGGAACCCGAGCTGCTCACCCGCGCCAAACGCAGCCTCGACCTGGCCAAGGAGCTCGACGAGCAATTCGGCGACTTTCTGCAGGAAGCCGTCTACTACGCCAACCGGAAGATCCTTCATCAACTCTACCGATCGCGTTTCCGTCTCTTGCGCGGCTTCTCGGGACTCTGGTTGATCTACGACCGGCAGTCGTGAGTTGGTTGACGGTTGGCGGTTGACGGTTGGCGGTTGGCGGGGGGACGGGGGGCGGGACTCGTCGAGAAATCTCGGCGAAAAGAACAAAAACCTAGGCAGCCCGCCTCGATCGTGGAATCTCCCGCCAACCGCCAACCGCCAACCGCCAACCGC
>JBDTOZ010000669.1:0-2344 GCA_039932995.1 Acidobacteriota bacterium
GTGCCGCCTTAGGGTGCTGCGGCCAGGCAGCAACTGTTGCAGAAGCACTTGCCGGTGACGAAGTCGCACTTGCGGCACAACTTGCCGCGGCACTTCTTTGCCTCGCAACTCGATCCCGTGTCGGTGACCGGGACCTCCAGTCGCGTCATCGTCACCTGGCCGTCCATCACCTTCTGGAGAAAGATCATCGCCGCGGCGCGGTCGGCCTTCGGATTTTTGACGACCTGCTCGACGAGGGCAAAGATCTCGCCCGCATCCATCTTGACGACTTCTCCCTCGACGACCTCCGCCTCTTCCGCCGGTCGGGCGGACTTGGCCGCCTGTTCGTCGTTCGCCAGCGCGAACGGGGCCACGAGGAGCAACGAGACCAGGACTGTCGTGATCTTGAGCATGGCTCTCCTTCTTCCGCCTGAGCCGGCTGCCGTACGGCGGACCTTCCGCCGTCTGCCTCCGGTCGTGATTGATGTTTGCCGAACTCTACTACTTTCCCTCGCCCGAGGCGGACTCATCGAGGCTCGGTGTAGCATTCCGTTCATGCTTCGCCTGACCGCCGCGCTATGCTTCGCCGCTCTGTTCGCCTGCTGCACGGCACCATCTCCCACGGAGACCGCGCCTATGACTGAACCCGGCACCCTCTTCCTCGGCGGGACCGTCCTCACGGGTCCCGAGCAAACTCCGCGAAAGGATCAGGCCATCTTCGCGGAGGGCGGGGTCATTCGCGAAGTGGGCGCCACCGCCGACCTGCGAAGCGCGCATCCGCACGCGCATGTGATCGATGCGTCGGGAGCGACGATCCTCCCCGGACTCACCGACGCACACGGCCATCTCTACGGACTCGGCCTCGCGCTCGACGTGGTCAATCTCACCGATTCGCATTCGTTCGACGAGGCGCTCGCTCGCGTGAAAGAGCGCGCCGCGAAAGCCCCGGCCGGCGAATGGATTCTGGGACGCGGCTGGGACCAGAACGACTGGGCGGTGAAGGAGTTTCCCACCGCCGCAGCGATCGACGCCGTCGTCGCCGACCATCCGGTCTTCCTCCGCCGCGTCGACGGACATGCGGTGGTCGCCAACACCGCGGCCATGCGCGCTGCCGGTGTGTCCGCGGCCAGCGTCGACCCTGAAGGCGGAAAAGTCATTCGTGACGCGAGCGGCAATCCCACCGGCACCTTCGTCGACGCGGCCATGGATCTCGTCGAGAGCGCCATGCCGGCGGTGACGCCCGCGCAACGCAAGGCGCGCGTGCTCGCCGCGGCACAGGCCATCGCCGCAACAGGCCTCACCGAGATGCACGACGCCGGAATCGACGCGCCGACCATCGCCGCCGTGAAGGAGCTCATCGACGAGCAGCGCTTCCCCATTCGCGTCTACGCCATGCTCGGCGACGACGCCGACCTGCTGCGCACCTGGTTCGCCAGTGGACCCTTGGAGAATTACGGCGGACGCCTGACCGTGCGCGCGGTGAAGCTCTACGCGGACGGCGCCCTCGGCAGCCGCGGCGCGGCGTTGCTCGCACCCTACAGTGACGATCCCGCCAACAGTGGCTTGATGCTGGCGCGCCCGGAACACCTGGAAGACGTAGCCCGTCGCGCGCGCGCCGCGGGCTTCCAGGTGAACACGCACGCCATCGGCGACCGCGGCGTGCGCAATGTCATCGACGCGTACGCGGCCGCCGGCGTGAGCGCGAAAGACCGCTACCGCATCGAGCACCTCCAGGTGATCGCACCGGCGGATGTGCCTCGTCTCATCGAGCACGGCATCATCGCCTCCATGCAACCGACCCACGCCACCTCGGACATGGACTGGGCCGAGCGGCGCCTCGGACCGGATCGAGTCAAGGGTGCCTATGCCTGGAGGACGATCCTCGACGCCGGCGGCAAGCTGGCCCTCGGCTCCGATTTCCCCGTCGAGGATGTGAACCCGTTCTTCGGAATCTACTCCGCCGTCACCCGCCAGGACCACGCCGGAGCGCCGGCGGGTGGCTGGTATCCCTCGCAACGACTCACGCTGGCCGAGGCCATCCGCGGCTTCACGCGCGACGCCGCCTGGGCCGCGTTCGAAGAGCCGACGCGCGGCACCATCGAGCCAGGCAAGCTCGCCGACCTGACCATCATCGAAGGCGATCTGCTGACCATGCCCTCCGCCGACCTCTACAAGGCCAAGGTGCGGTACACGATCGTTGGCGGCGAGGTGGTGTGGGGAAAGTAGCGTCCGCGCGTGAGGTTTCTCTCGCTGTTCACACGAACCTCAAATTTTTTCGCGCGAGGCTAAGCTAAGATTTGCAGTGCGGATCATTGGAGCGCCGGCGTCCTCGCCGGCTGGCCCGTGGGCGTCTCGCCCGCGAGCC
>JBDTOZ010000670.1:0-3549 GCA_039932995.1 Acidobacteriota bacterium
CGGCCAGGATCGCATGGAGGACGCGCCGATTGTAATCGAAGGCCAGCCTGGGGTCAGGTTGCGCGGGGCAGGATGCCCGCGCCCCCATGGCGCTGGCGGCCTCCCCTCCGCGGGGCTCCTTCGCGGTAACATGCGCGCCGCTCATGCAGACCTATCGCACACACAAATGCAACGAGCTCCGCCAGGAGCATGCCGGGCAGCGGGCCATGCTGTCGGGTTGGGTTCAGAAGAAGCGCGATCACGGGACGATGATGTTCATCGACCTGCGCGACCACTATGGGATCACGCAGCTCCTGATCACCAACACTTCGCCCGCGTACGCGGCACTGAAGGGGATCCGGCTGGAGTCGGTGATTCGCGTCGAGGGCACGGTCGTGCCGCGGGCCGAGGGGGCGCGCAATGCGAACCTGGCCACGGGCGAGATCGAGCTGGACGTGGATGTGACCGAGATCATGTCGGAGGTCGAGCCGCTGTCGGACGTGGAGTCGCTGCCATTCCCGATCGCCACGCCGTCGGACGTAGCTGAAGAGATCCGCCTGCGCTACCGCTTTCTCGACCTGCGCCGCGAGAAGATGCACCGCAACGTCGTGCTGCGCTCGCAGGTCATCTCCAGCATCCGCCGGCGCATGACCGAGCGCGGTTTTCTGGAGATCCAGACGCCGATCCTCACCTCGAGCTCTCCCGAGGGGGCGCGCGACTATCTCGTCCCGAGCCGCAAGCATCCCGGCAAGTTCTACGCGTTGCCGCAGGCGCCGCAGCAGTTCAAGCAACTCCTGATGGTGGCCGGCTTCGATCGCTACTTTCAGATCGCGCCGTGCTTCCGCGACGAAGACGCGCGCGCGGACCGCTCGCCGGGCGAGTTCTATCAGCTCGACGTGGAGATGGCCTTCGTCAACCGCGACCAGGTCTTCTCCGAGATCGAGCCGGTGCTGGAGGGACTGTTCCGCGAGTTCTCGAACGCGGAGATCACGGCCGCGCCGTTCCCGCGCATCGCCTACAAAGACGCGATGCTCCACTTCGGGAGCGACAAACCGGACCTGCGCAATCCGCTGCGCATCACCGATGCCACCGAGATCTTCGAGCGTAGCGAGTTCACGGCCTTCACCGGCGCGATCGCCGCGGGGGCGGTGGTGCGGGCCGTGGCCGTGCCGCAGGGAGCGGCGCAGTCGCGGAAGTTCTTCGACACGCTCACCGAAGCGGTGCGCGCGGCCGGCGGCAAAGGCCTGGCGTACCTGATCCCGAGCGATCCTCCCAAGGGACCGGTGGCGAAGTTCCTCAAGCCCGAGCTGATCGGAGACCTGCAGGCGCTCACCTCAGCCACAGGTCACGACGCGATCCTCTTCGTGGCCGACGAGCCCGCGAAGGCGGCCACGCTGGCCGGCCTCGTCCGCACACGTGTGGCCGAGACCCTGAACCTGATCGAAGAGAACGCCTTTCGATTCTGCTGGGTGGTCGACTATCCGTTCTACGAACTGGACGACGACGGCCGCCTCGCCTTCTCGCACAACCCGTTCTCCATGCCGGTGGGCGGTCTGGACGCGCTCACCTCGCAGGACCCACTGTCGATCGTGGCCAATCAGTACGACATCGTCTGCAACGGCATCGAGCTCTCCAGCGGCGCGATCCGCAACCACCGTCCGGACATCATGCTCAAGGCCTTCGAGCTGGCCGGCTACTCACGCGAAGAAGTGACGGAGCGCTTCGGAGCGATGCTCAACGCCTTCCGCTTCGGAGCCCCACCCCACGGCGGCCTGGCCCCCGGCGTGGACCGCATCGTCATGCTCCTGGCCAACGAGCCCAACATCCGCGAAGTCATCGCCTTCCCGCTCAACCAGCACGGCCAGGACCTGATGATGAACGCGCCGTCCACGGTCATGCAGAAACAGATGGATGAGCTGCGGATCCGGATTGTGGAGGAAGAGGTCTGAGTCTTCCGGTGGGCAAAGGGGGACGGTCACCACAGAGGCACGGAGACACAGAGTCGATAAAAGTCAAAATCAAGACTTTCTCTGTGTCTCTGTGCCTCTGTGGTGACCGTCCCCCTTGCCGGATCAGAAGTCGAGCGACCCCGGAGTGCGCGGGTACGGGATGACATCGCGAATGTTGGCCATGCCGGTGAGGTAGATCATCAGGCGCTCCAGGCCGAGGCCGAAGCCGGCGTGGGGGACGCTGCCGAAGCGGCGGAGATCGCGGTACCACCAGTAGGGCTCGAGGGGCAGGCCCATCTCGCCGATGCGGCGGTCCAGGACGTCCAGGCGCTCCTCGCGCTGGCTGCCTCCGATGATCTCGCCGATGCCGGGCGCCAAGACGTCCATCGCCGCGACGGTTTTGCCGTCGTCGTTGAGGCGCATGTAGAAGGCCTTGATGTCCTTCGGGTAATTCATGATCACCGTAGGCCGGCCCACGACCTCTTCGCAGATGTAGCGCTCGTGCTCGGCCTGCAGGTCGATGCCCCACTTCACCGGGAACTCGAATTTCTTCTTCGCCTTTTCCAGCAGAGCGATGGCGTCCGTGTAGGTGATGCGCTCGAAGCCGGAGTCGAGCAGCTTCTGCACGCGATTGAGGCAATCGGGATCGATCTGCTTGGCGAAGAAGGCGAAGTCGTCGGCGCGCTCTTCGAGCACGCGCGGGATCACGCTCTTGAGGAAGTCCTCGGCCAGATCGGCGTTGGCGCTGAGGTCGTTGAACGCCACCTCCGGCTCCACCATCCAGAACTCGGCCAGGTGGCGCGTGGTGTTGGAGTTCTCCGCGCGGAACGTCGGCGCGAACGTGTAGACCTTGGTCAGCGCTTCCGCGTAGGCCTCCACGTTGAGCTGTCCGGAGACCGTGAGGTGGCCGGCTTTCCCGAACAGGTCCTGGGCGAAGTCGATGTGTCCGTCCTCCGTCCGCGGCGGATGCTCGAGGTTCAGCGAGGTCACGGTGAACGACTGTCCCGCCCCTTCCGCGTCGCTGCCGGTGATGATCGGCGTGTGGATCCAGAGGAAGCCGTTCTCGTGGAAGTAGCGGTGGATGGCGAAGGAGAGCGAGTGCCGCAGGCGGGCCATGGCGCCGAAGGTGTTCGAGCGCGGCCGGAGGTGCGCGTACTTGCGCAGGTGCTCGAAGCTGTGCTGCTTGGGGCTGAGGGGATAGGTCTCCGGATCGTCGACCCAGCCGACGACCTCGACGCTCTCCGCCAGCACTTCGAACTTCTGCCCCTTCCCCTGGCTCTCCTTGAGCTCTCCACGGATGATGACCGAGCAGCCGGTGGTCAGCCGCAGGACCTCATCCTGATAGTTCGGCAGGTCGGCATTGACGACGGCCTGCATCGGATCGAAACAGGAGCCGTCGCTGATGTGCAGGAAGGAGAGTCCGGCCTTGGAGTCGCGGCGCGTGCGCACCCACCCGCGGATGGTCACAGGAGTCCCAGCCGGGAAGCGGCCAGCCAGCAATTCGACGATTGTTTGTTCGGTCATGAGGGGCTGGCGACTTTATCACCTGGCGGGTTTCGTTCGATCGCACGGCTTTCACCACAGAGGCACGGAGACACAGAGACAACCTGATTCCCTCTGT
>JBDTOZ010000671.1:0-4657 GCA_039932995.1 Acidobacteriota bacterium
CTAGTGTCAGGCTCGCAACCGGTCGTGCAGGCGTCGCCTCCCGAGATCCACGAGTTCGCTACGTTCGTCATGAAGGGCGGACGGACCTTCGTGCAACCCTGACAGAAGGAAGCGGTTTGGTCTGCCGGTGCGTTGCGCCAGGGCGCGTCCCCTTGCCAGAACTTTTGCATGGAACGAGAATCGCAGCAGAGTCGGCTCAAGCGTCTGCGTTGCTCCTTCCAAGGGGCGTTCATTCCTTCAGGACCATGTCTATGAACGTTGAATCGTCAGTCAAGCCCGCCGACTTCCTCATGGGTGGCGGGGAGATGGGCGCGCGGATGCGCGAGCTCGACTGGTCGCGCACGTCCCTCGGGCCGGCGCAGCACTGGCCCCGCAGCCTGAAAACGGCCGTGCGGATCATGCTCACCTGCCGTCAGCCGATGTTCGTCTGGTGGGGGCCGGAGCTGATCAATCTCTACAACGACGCCTACCGAAGCGTCATGGCCGGCAAGCATCCATGGGGACTGGGACGGCCCGCGGCCCTGGTGTGGCGCGAGATCTGGGACGACGTGGGTCCCCGCGCGCGGTCGGCGATGGAGTTGAACGAAGGGACGTACGACGAGGCGCTGCTCCTGATCATGGAGCGCAACGGCTATCCGGAGGAGACGTACTACACCTTTTCCTACAGCCCGGTGCCCGACGATGACGGGCGACCGAACGGAATCATCTGCGCGAACACGGAGGACACGCTCCGCATCCTCAGCGACCGGCGCCTGGCTCTCTTCGGCGAGCTGGCCGTCCGGACCGCGGACGCGAGAACGTTCGAGGAGGCGTGTACGCGTGCCGCGGACGGCCTGGAGACGAACCGGGCCGACCTGCCCTTCGCCATGATCTATCTGATCGACGCCGAGCGGCAGACGGCCGTGCTGGCCGGAGCGTCGGGAATCGAGGCCGGACATCCCGCCGCCCCGCGCGAGATCGCGCTCACCGAAGGCGCGGTCTGGCCCTTTGCCGAAGTCCTGCGCGCCCACGGTCCGGTGTTTTCGGATCTGGACGATCGTTTCGGAGAGCTTCCGAGCGGACCGTGGAAGCGGCCTCCCATGCGGGCCATCACCGTCCCGATCGCTCCCACCGGACAAACCGGCAAGAGCGGCCTCCTGGTCGCGGCCCTCAATCCCTATCGTCTTTTCGACGAAAGCTATCGCGGCTTCGTCGAGCTCGTGGCCGGTCAGATCTCCGCCACCATCGGCAACGCCCAGGCCTACGAGGACGAGCGCAAGCGCGCCGAAGCACTGGTGGAGCTGGATCGCGCCAAGACCACTTTCTTCTCCAACGTCAGCCACGAATTCCGTACGCCGCTCACGCTCATGCTCGGACCGGTGGAGGACATCCTCGGCGAACCGGAGGGCCGGCTCCAGCCGGAACAGCGCGAGCTCTTGAAGGTCGTGCAACGCAATGCGCTGCGTCTGCAGAAACTGGTCAACACTCTGCTCGACTTCTCGCGGATCGAAGCCGGAAGAACGCAGGCGTCCTACGAGGAGACGGCCATCGCGTCGCTGACCGCGGAGCTGGCCAGCACGTTCCGCTCGGCCATCGAGAAGGCCGGGCTGCGCTTCGTCGTCGACACGGCGCCGGTCACCCTGCCGGTGTTCGTCGACCGCGACATGTGGGAAAAGATCGTCCTGAACCTGCTGTCGAACGCCTTCAAGTTCACTCTGGACGGCGAGATCGCCATCCGCATCCGCCAGCATGACCACAACGTCGTGCTCACCGTCTCGGACACCGGCAGCGGGATTCCGGCGACGGAGCTGCCGCATCTTTTCAAACGCTTCCATCGCGTCGAAGGAACGACCCGCCGCACTCACGAGGGAACGGGGATCGGTCTGGCTCTGGTGCAGGAGCTGGTCAAGCTTCACGGTGGAAGCATCGACGTGGAAAGCACCGAGGGCGTGGGAACGACGTTCACGATCTCGATTCCGGGCGGCTCCGCACATCTGCCGGCCGAACGGCTCGGATCGGGACGAACCCTGGCCTCGACTTCCATCGGAATCGATCTGTATGTCGAAGAAGCCCGGCAATGGTTGCCGCGAAGCGAGTCGCCCGCCGCGGCCTCGGATCAACCCTCCGAGCACCGCCCGCGTGTCGTTCTCGCCGATGACAATGCGGACATGCGGGAGTACGTTCGGCAGCTCCTCGCCCAGCGCTACGACGTGGTGGTCTGTCCCGACGGACGCGTGGCTCTCGACGAGATCCGTCGCCACCTCCCCGAGCTTCTCCTGACCGACGTGATGATGCCCGAGATGGACGGCTTCACGCTGTTGGCAGAGATCCGCCGCGACCCGCGACTGGTGGGCCTGCCCGTGATCATGCTCTCGGCCCGCTCAGGCGAAGAGGCCACGATCGAGGGGATCGAGGCAGGGGCGGACGACTATCTGGTCAAGCCGTTCACGGCCCGGGAGCTGATGGCGCGCGTCAGTGCGCAGATCGACACCGCTGCCATTCGCCGCGAGGCCCAGCGGGCCGTGGCCGAGAGTGAGGAGCGGTTGCGCAGCATCATCAACCAGACCACCGCCGGCATCGCCCAGACCGATCTCGAGGGAAATTTCGTCTTCGTCAACGACCGCTTCTGCGACATGACCGGCCGGCCGTTGGAAGAGCTCTTCCGTCTGCGGGTGCAGGACATCACGCATCCGGACGATCTCGAGAGCAATCGAGCGTTGTTCCGGGCGTTGGTGCAGGAGGGGATGACCTTCGTCGCGGAGAACCGGTTCGTGCGCGGAGACGGCTCGTCGATCTGGGTCAGCAACAGCGTCTCGCGCGTCGTGGAGAGCAGCGGCGAGGCCAAGCTGCTCACCGTCTCCATCGACATCACCGACCGCAAACGGGCCGAGGAAGCGCTACGGCGCAGCGAAGAGCGTTACAGCGAGATGGCCAACAACGCGCCGGTCATGTCGTGGATGACCGACCCCACGGGGGTCTGTACGTTTCTCAGCAGGTCGTGGTACGAGTTCACCGGGCAGACTCCCGAGACCGGACTCGGTTTCGGCTGGCTGAACGCCACGCATCCCGACGATCGCGCCTCCAGCGAAGGGGCTTTTGTCGAAGCGAACGCCAAGCGGCAACCCTTTCGCGCGGAATACCGCCTGCGCCGCGTGGACGGGGAGTACTGCTGGGCCATCGAGTCCGCGCTTCCGCGCATCGGCCCCGAGGGTGAGTATCTCGGCTACATCGGCTCGGTCGTGGACATCAGCGACCGCAAACAGGCCGAGGATGCGCTCCAGGAAAGCGCCCGGGCCTTGCGCGAGGCCGATCGCCTGAAAGACGAATTCCTGGCCACGCTCTCCCACGAGTTGCGCACGCCCCTCACGTCCATCCTCGGCTGGGCACAGTTGCTCAGCGTCAACGAGCTCTCGGAGGGCGAGCGCCGCGTCGCCTACGAGACCATCCGGCGCAGCGCGATGACGCAATCCGAGCTGATCGAGGACGTCCTGGACATCTCGCGCATCACCACCGGCAAGATGCGCATTCATCGCCAGGCCCACGACCCGGGCACCGTCGTCGCGGCCGCCGTCGATACCGTCCGGCCTGCCGCGGAGGCGAAGAACATCACCATCGAGGTCTCCCTCGATCCCGCTCTCAGCCAGCTTTACGCCGACCCCGATCGCGTGCAGCAGATCCTCTGGAATCTCCTCTCGAACGCCATCAAGTTCTCCTCATCCGGCACCAAGGTGACCGTCACGCTGCGGCGCGATGCTTCTTCCGCGGTCATCGAAGTGAGTGACGAAGGTCCGGGCATCCCCCGCCAGTTCCTGCCGCATGTCTTCGAGCGCTTCCGCCAGGCCGACAGCTCGTCCACGCGCACCACCGCCGGCCTGGGCATCGGGTTGGCGCTCGTCAAAGAGCTCACGCAACTGCACGGCGGCAGCGTGGCCGTCGAAAGCGAGGAGGGGAAAGGAGCTCACTTCACCATCGCTCTCCCTCTGGCCGAGAAACGGGAACTGCCGCCCGAGTCGCTGCCCGCGACGGAAGGCCCGTCACGAATGACTGCGCTGTCCGGACTGCACGTGCTCTTCGTCGACGACAGTGAAGACGCCCGCAATCTGATCGGGACGATCCTGCGCTCGCGCGGTGCGAACGTCGATCATGCCGCCACGGTGGCCGAAGCACTGACCCTCGTCGGGCGGGAACTGCCGGACGTAATCATCACGGACATCGCCATGCCCGGCAACGACGGCTTCGACCTGCTCCGCCGCATCCGCGCCGACGAGACTGCACGCCATCTCCCGGTGCTGGCCCTCACCGCGCAAAGCAGCCGCGGCGATGAAGCCGCCGCCACCGAGGCGGGCTTCCACCGGTATCTCCGCAAACCGATCGACGCGGACGAACTGGTGGGACACCTGACGGGAATCGTGAAGCGGCCGGTTGACGGTTGACGGTTGGCGACTTCGAGTCGTCGAGTCTTCGCGTCTTCGAGTCGTCGAGTCTTCGAGTCGTCGAGTCGAAAGTGCGCCGGGCAGGATGCCCGCGCCCCATGGCTCAATCGCGCCAAGGCACTCCGGTAAGGGGCCGCGGGCATTCTGCCCGCGGTGGACTCTAGTCCGGTGGAGCGGTGGACTTTCGTCCACCGGCGGCTTCCGCAGGGTGACTGATGAGGCCCGTGAGTCTGTCGCCCGCTACG
>JBDTOZ010000672.1:0-11354 GCA_039932995.1 Acidobacteriota bacterium
TCACGCGACCCGTTCCTGTCGCCCGCTACGCGGGCTCATTCAAATGCCGCCTTCTCCACCCGGCTGAAGCCGGGTGCTATTGGCTCCCGCCGCCTACGTCGGCTTGGTTGCGGCCACGCCGCGCTGTGAGACTGTGAGACTGCTGTGAGACTGTGCGACTAGACTCGACGACTGGAAGACTTGAAGACCAGAAGACTCGAAGACTCGAAGGAGCTCCTCGTTATCGTTGACACCGTTTCCGTTTTCACCGATAGTACGGCCCACCGCAGAGTGTCGAAAAAACGTCTCAGAAAAACGTCTAATGTCTGAGCAGATCACGCCATATCAGGTCGCCCCGAAGACACCCCTGGCCGGGAGTGCCGCGTCGGAAATCCGCGAGCAGGGGGAGATCACCCGCCGCTCCTTTCCGTTGGTGCTGACGACGGCTTGGGTGGCGCTGGCCGCCGCCGTGGGCGGGCTGACGACGATCTTCGTCCGCTACCTCTTTCCCAACGTGCTGTTCGAGCCTGTCCAGAAGTTCAAGGCCGGCCTCCCCGGGGATTACTCGGTGGGGGAGGTGGATGAACGGTGGAAGGACAAGTACGGCATCTGGATGGTGCGCACCGAGGAACAGATGTATGCGCTCATCACCACGTGCACGCATCTGGGCTGCACACCGAACTGGCTTCCTTCTCAGAACAAATTCAAGTGTCCCTGCCACGGCAGCGGCTACTACCGGACCGGCGTCAACTTCGAAGGGCCGGCGCCGCGACCCCTCGAGCGCGCCAAGATCTTCATCGATCCGGCGGACGGTCAGGTGGTCGTGGACAAGTCGGTGCAGTTTCACGGCGAGCGCAACGAGTGGTCGAACCCCGAAGCATTCTTGAAACTCTAGGTTGCGGTTGGCAGTTTGCGGTTGGCAGTTGGCGGGGAGGCGGCTCTCCTGCCGGCCGGCAATCGTCAAGCTCCAACCGGTGAGGGAGATGGATGACCCTGAAGCAAGTCCAGGAAGGCATCGTCAACTCGCAGGTCTGGAAGTCCATCTTCCGGGTGGGCATCCCCAACACCAACCGCAAGCGCGTCCTGGCCGTCCTCGGATCGCTGATTCTCCATCTCCATCCCGTGAAAGTGCGCCGCTCCGGCGTGCGCATGTCCTACACGTGGTGCATGGGCGGGACCTCGTTCTTCCTCTTTCTCGTGGAAACGGTGACGGGCCTGCTGTTGATGTTCTATTACCGTCCCACCATTGAATACGCCTTCACCGACATCATGGACCTGCGCGAGCAGGCTCCTTTCGGGATCATGCGCGAGATGCACCGCTGGGGCGCGCACGCCATGGTCATCGCGGTCTGGCTGCACATGTTCCGGGTCTTCATGACCGGCTCGTACAAGCCGCCCCGTGAGTTCAACTGGAACGTCGGCGTCATTCTGCTCGTCCTCACGCTGCTTCTCTCCTTCACGGGATATCTGCTCCCGTGGGATCAGCTGGCCATCTGGGCCATCACGGTCGGATCGAACATGGCCCGCGCGTCGCCCGGGGCAGGAACCGAGGGGCCCATGTCCAGTCTCATGAAACTGGGAGACGTCCCGCTGATTCACGCGGGGGACGACGCACGGTTTGCGCTCATTGCGGGCCGCAGCATCGGCGCGGCCACGCTGCTGCGCTTCTACGTGCTGCACTGCATGGTCATCCCCCTGGCGGCCGGCTTCCTGATGGCCATTCATTTCTGGCGCGTGCGAAAAGACGGGGGCATCTCGGGACCGCTATGACAGGCGATGGGTTGCTGAAGTCTCGTCGGCCGGGGTTGACGGTTGGCGGTTGGTGGCTGGCGGGAGTCGAACGCCGCCGCTGCGCCACCGTCGACCGTCAACCGCCAACCGCCAACCCAACCGCGAACAGGCGGGTGAGCGTCCAATGACCTTCGTCAAGAACTTCGTCAACGTTCTCTCCGTCGCGTCGATCTCATTCACGTTCCTCACCTCCGCCTTCGCACTGCTCGTCTATTTCAACCTGATGGACGGGCGGGTGAAATCGAAGGGGGGAGTGGGCTTCATCGTCTTCGGCGCCATCTGCGGGATCGCCGGTCTTTTCTTCACGCCTCTGCTCTACCTGTCCATCGCCTTCTTTCTGGTGATGTGGGGACTGGCGCAGCTCGGGCCGCGACTGTGGGAGCCGAAAGTCGGCAAGTGGATGCTGATCGGGGCCATCGCCGCCTTCAGCCTTTCGTTGCTCGATCCGAACTTCCGGTTGATTGCGGCCAAGCCGGACAACGTGCCCATCGGCGCGATGATCTTCCTCCTGGGCATCTTCACCTGGATCGCGCTGCGCAAGGCCTACCTCAACGACCACGCCATTCTCGCGGGCGGCATTCCGTACGAGAAGACCGAGTCCGACGAGAAGCTCTTCACCTGGCCCGACCTCGTCTACACCGAGATGCTCTGCATGATCCTCTTGACCATCGTCATGACGGTGTGGTCGATCGGTCTGCGAGCGCCCCTGGAAGAAGCGGCCAACCCCACCTCGTCCCCCAATCCCGCGAAAGCGCCCTGGTACTTCCTCGGCCTGCAGGAGATGCTGGTTTACTTCGATCCGTGGCTGGCGGGCGTCGTCCTGCCGACGCTGATCGTGGTCGGTCTCATGGCCATTCCCTACATCGACACCAACCCCCGCGGCAACGGCTACTACTCGTTCCGCGAGCGGAAGTGGGAGATCGGCGTCTTCCTCTACGGGTTCCTCGTGCTCTGGTCGTTCCTGATCATCACGGGCACGTTCTTGCGAGGGCCCAACTGGAGTTTCTATGGGCCCTACGAATTCTGGGATCCAAACAAGCTCGAGCCTCTGGTCAACATCGACCTCTCGGAGCTCTTCTGGGTGAAGATGCTCTCCATGCCCCTGCCCAAGCTCTGGTTGATTCGCGAGGCCCCCGGCCTGACGCTGGTGCTGGTCTACCTGGGCCTGCCGATCGTCCTGGCCCTTCGCCCCTTCCGCCGTTTCTATCTGAAGATGGGAGCCGCCCGTTACTACGTCGGCGCCTATCTCTTCATGACCATGCTGTCCTTGCCCATCAAGATGGTGCTGCGCTGGCTGTTCAATCTGAAGTACCTGGTGCATATCCAGGAGATCTTTCTCAACATCTAGTTGCTGGTTGCTGGTTGTCTGCGGTTGGTTGCGATGGCCCCAAGTCACGAAAACTGGGCAGCGAGTCAGGACAACCGCAGACAACCAGCAACCAGTTAACAAGCAACCAGTCAACCCAAGTCACGAAAACGGGGCCGTGAGTCGAACCACCCCAGACAACCAGCAACCAGCAACCAGTTAACCAGTTAACCGGCGCCCCAACGCAGCACCGACAACTCACGAAAAATGAAGCCGCAAGAGCCGATCCCGCACAACTATCCGATGAGGAAGTTGAACCTCATCTTCGCGCTGACGAGCCTGGGCTTGCTCGCGGTGACGGGGGCCATGGTCTTCTATGACTATGTCCGGGGCTGGAAATGGTTTCAGATCGAGTTCAACCGCATCCAGCAGGAGCGCATCGAAGGGGAGCTGCGCGCGCAGAACAGCGGCGAGACTCTGGCCAAGCTGGCGGCGCTGGACAAGGAGCTTCGCGCCGGCGAGCTGGAACTGGCCAGGCACCGCGATGCCTATCAGGCGGCGCAGAGAGATCTCGACATGTGGAACGGCCGGCACTACGCCGCCGATCAGAACTACCGCTTCACCAAGGCCCTCCTCGACGCCAAGCGATATGAGGTCGAAGCGGCCATCGTGCAGCGCCGGCCGGACCGCAATCAGAAGCAGCGCGAGTTCGACGAGCTGACCGCGCGCGTCCGCAACCTCAGCCTCGAGCTCCAGAAGGTCACCCGCGGTCTGGAGGCCTCCAAGGCCCGGAACGACAAGTTCCTGGCCAGCATCCAGTCGGTCGAGGACCGCCGCAAAGAGCTCACCGCCAGCATCGAGCTGCTCAACAAGCAGCTCACGCGCGTCCAGATGGCTTCGTCGCAGAACACCATCCTCAACGCGCCGATGCTGGACTTCGTCAACCCCACGCTGAAGATCGACCAGGTCGTCCTCAACGACCTCTTCATCGACATGAACTACATGTCGGTGCCGCGCGTGGACCGCTGCCAGACCTGCCACCGCGCCATCGACCGGCCCGGTTTCGAGTCGAAGAAGGAAGCGGAGCGCCTGATCGCGGAGCTGCGCGGGCAGCTCGACAAGAACCTGATCCAGCCCTCGCGCCGCAAGGAAACCGAGGAGCGGGTGGCGCAGCTCGAGCGCACGGTCAGCGCAAAGACCGAGATCCTCAATCCCTTCCGTACCCATCCCAAGCTCGAAGTCTTCGTCGGCTCGGCCTCGCCCCACCCGCTGCTGGAGTACGGCTGCACGGTCTGTCACCGCGGACAGGATCGGGCCACGGAATTCGGCCGCGCCGGGCATACGCCGATGAGCCGGCGGATGGAGATCCGCTGGGAGAAGGTCAAGATGCCGCTCTTTCCCGGACCGTGGGACTACGAGCAGCGGCACTGGGGACGCGAGGTCAATCCCTTCCTCGATACTCCGATGTATCCGCGCGAGCACAGCGAGGCCGGCTGCCTCAAGTGTCACGCCGGTCAGATGGACGTGGGGCGGGCCGAGAAGATCAACAAGGCCACGCACATCGTCGAGCTCTACGGCTGCCACGCCTGCCACAAGATCGGCAACTGGCGGTTCAGCGATCTGCAGAAGCCCGGCCCTTCGCTCGATGGCATCGCCGAGAAGACCACCCCCGAGTGGGCCTTCCGCTGGATCTCCAACCCCTCCCGCTTCCGCTCCACGACGCGCATGCCGTCGTTCTTCTATCAGCGCAACATGATCGGACCGGCCGTGCCGGCCAACGAGCGTGCGCAGAACATCAAGTATCAGGACGCGGAGATCCACTCCATCGTCACGTTCCTCTTCTCCAAGTCCACCCACCGTCAGTGGTCGGCCCCCGCCGGCGGCGATGCCGCGCACGGGAAGGAGCTGGTCGAATCGATCGGCTGCATGGGTTGCCACATCGCCCAGGAAACGGTGAAGGACGAGAAGACCGGGGTCGTGCGCGTGGCTCGTCGCGACGACTTCCCGCTGGAGCGCAACTTCGGCTTCAACCTCACCGGAGTCGGCACCAAGACCAATCCGAACTGGATCTACAACTGGGTCAAGAATCCCAGGGCCTACGACCGCAACGCCCCAATGCCCAGCCTGCGCCTCACGGACGGGGAGGCGGCGGACGTCACGGCGTATCTGATGACCCTGCAGAAGCCCCGTTTCCTGCAGGAGGCCATCCGCCCGCCGGATCCAAAGGCGGTCCGGGAGCTGGCCAAGGGCTATCTCATCAACACCCTGTCCGACGTCGACGCCGAGAAACGGCTGGACGTCATGCCGCTCCGCGAGCAGCTCACGTACCTCGGCCAGCGCAGCATCGAGAAATACGGCTGCTACTCCTGCCACGACATCAGCGGCTTCGAGGGTCTCAAGCCGATCGGCACCGAGCTGACCACCGAGGGCTCGAAGACGCTGCACCTGTTCGACTTCGGATTCTTCGGCGATTCCACCGAGACCCATGGCTACGCGCACGAGGACGGCACCAACGAGCACGTGCTGCACAGCGTCCCCTCCTGGATCTACAACAAGGTGCGCAGCCCGCGCGTCTACGACGACCGGCGCACCAAGCCCTACAACGACAAGCTGAAGATGCCCAACTTCCACCTGACGGAGGATGAGGCGCAACTGATCACCAGCGTCGTGCTCGGTCTGACCAAGGAGAAGGTGGCCGATGCGCGCATGGCTGCGCGCGACCCGCGCATGCGTGCCGCGGAGGAAGGGCGCAAGCTCATCTCGCAGAACAACTGCAGGGCCTGTCACGTCGTCAACCGCACCGGACGGGCCATCGGTCCCCTCATCGAAGATCCGAACTTCCTCCCGCCGGACCTGACGCCGGAAGGGGGGCGCGCGCAGTCGGCCTGGCTCTTCAACTTCCTCAAAGATCCGACGGTGATGAAGATCCGGCCGTGGATGCGTGTGCGCATGCCCACCTTCCAGTTCACCGACAGCCAGGCCGCCACGATCGTGGCCGGCTTCGCCGCGGAAGGGAACGAACAGCAGTTCGACACGCACCAGTTCGTGACGCCGGAACAGCAGAACGTCGCCATCGGCCGCGAGGTGTTCAACATGCTGCGCTGCCAGCAGTGCCACTCCTTGACGCCGGTCGGGGATCCGTCCAATCCTCCGTCGCCGAATGTAGCCGACTCGCAGTCCCTGGCTCCGAACCTCACACTCACCAAAGTGCGTCTGCGCCACGACTGGGTGGCGGACTGGATCCGCCGTCCGGACGAGATGATCCCGGGCACACGCATGCCCACCAACTTCCCGCGCGATCCGGAGACCGGCGGGTTCAAGTCTCCGCTGGCGCTGGCCATGGACTCCCCGCAGTTCGCGGGACAGAAGGCGGCGTTGCTCCCGTACTTCCAGAACGAAGCCGAATTGAAGAAGACGATGGGCGATGCGGTGGCGCTGACGAACTATCTGCGCGACTACATCTGGTCCATCGGCATCGATAAGATGCGCAGTGCAGGCACGAGTCCCGGCGTTCCGCCGCGCGTGCCCACGCAACCACCACCCACCACGCCGCCGGCCCCCGCCTCCCTGGAGACGCGCCTGCGATGAACGCCAAAGGAGAAATGATGTCGTCTCGGAAGTCCCTCAATCTGTTGTTTGCCCTCACTCTGGTTCTGGCCGGCGCCTGTGGCGGCGGTAAGGAAGTGGTCGACGAAAAGGACCTCGGCGAAGACGATCAGGCCGTGCAGACGGCGGCCAACGAGACGGCGGCCGGAGAGGCCACCGCCGCTCCCGCCGCGGCGGCCGTCGTGGCCGATGCGGCCACTCTGGGCGGCACGGTGAAGTTCGAAGGCGCCGCGCCGAAGATGGGCAACATCCAGATGAGCGCGGACCCCTATTGCGCTTCGCAGCATCCCACGCCGCAGCCGGAAGAAGATGCCGTGGTCGGACCGGCCGGCGAGCTGGCCAACGTCATCGTCTGGGTGAAGAACGCCCCCGCCGGTGGCGCGCCTCCCACCACCGCCGCCGTGCTCGATCAGAAGGGTTGCCATTACGTCCCGCACGTCAGCGCGGTGCAGGTCGGCCAGCCCATCGAGATCAAGAACAGCGACAACACGTTGCACAACGTCCACGCCCAGCCGGCCATCAACAGCCAGTTCAATGTAGGCCAGCCGGTGCAGGGGATGGTCTCCACGAAGAAGTTCGACAAGGTGGAGATGAAGCCCTTCCGCATCAAGTGCGACGTCCACGGCTGGATGAAGTCGTACATAGTGGTCCTGCCGCACTCGTATCACAGCGTCTCGCAGATGAACGGCACCTTCTCGATTCCGAACCTCCCGCCGGGAAACTACACCATCGTTGCGTGGCACGAGAAGTACGGCGAACAGGAGCAGCAGGTCACCGTCGGTCCCAACGAACAGAAGCAGATCGCGTTCACGTTCAAAGGCTAGTCGGCCGGTCGTCGAGACCACGAGTCGTCGAGGAACTCCCGCTCGACGACTCCACGGCTCGATGACTCGACGACTCGGAGGAGCCATGCCACCGAAACGACAGGTCCGGGTCGGGAATCAATGGATGGGCGCGCGGGACGCGCAACGGGCGCTCGACGAGGCGCTTCGCGTCGCGCGTGAGGAAGAGGCGGCGCACGGGCCGCATCAGTCGTTCATCAGCAAGTACGTGTTCTCGGTCGATCACAAGTGGATCGGCATCCAGTACGCCATCACCGCGCTGTGCTTCCTCTTCATCGGGTTCACGATGATGCTGCTGATGCGGTATCAGTTGGCCTGGCCGGGCACGCCGTTTCCGGGCTTCATCGCCAAGTACCTCGGCGAGTCCAACGCCCCTGGCGGGGTGATGCTGCCCGAGTTCTACAACCAGCTCGGGGCCATGCACGGCACCGTGATGGTCTTCCTGGCCATCGTTCCGCTGGCCGTCGGTGCCTTCGGCAACTACCTGGTGCCGCTGATGATCGGCGCGCCCGACATGGCCTTTCCCAAACTGAACATGATGAGCTACTGGCTGTACCTGCCGGGCGGCCTGATCATGCTCTCCAGCTTCCTGATCCCGGGCGGTGCGGCGAACTCCGGTTGGACCTCCTATCCCCCGCTCTCGATCTTCGCCACGGACGGGCAGACGGTGTGGATCGTGGGCATGGTCTTCCTGATCACGTCCTCGCTCCTCGGCTCGGTCAACTTCATCGTGACCATCATTCAATTGCGCGCCAAGGGGCTGACGTTCATGCGTCTGCCGTTCTTCGTCTGGGCGCAGCTCGTGACCGCGTTCCTGCTTCTCCTGGCCTTCCCGCCGCTCGAGGCCGCGGCCATCCTGCAGCTCATGGATCGCGTGGCCTCCACCAGCTTCTTCCTGCCCAGCGGTCTGGTCGTCAGCGGCACGCCGCTGGTGCGCGCCGGTGGCGGCAACCCGCTGCTCTGGCAGCATCTGTTCTGGTTCCTGGCCCACCCCGAGGTTTACGTGCTCATCCTGCCGGGCATGGGCATCATCTCGGAGATCATCGCCAACAACACCCGCAAGCCGCTGTGGGGATACAAGTCGCTGGTCGGCTCGGGCATCTTCCTCGGCTTCATGTCCTTCGTGGTCTGGGCGCACCACATGTTCCTCACCGGCATGGGTGTGACCATCAGCGCCTTCTTCCAGACCACGACCATGATCATCTCCATCCCCTCGGTGATCATCCTCACGGCGTTGATCATTTCGTTGTGGGGCGCGGCGATCCGCTTCACCGTTCCGATGCTCTTCGCGCTGGCCTTCCTGCCGATGTTCGGCATCGGCGGCCTGACCGGTCTGCCCCTCGGCCTGGCCGCCGCGGACATCCACCTCCACGACACGCTCTATGTCATCGGCCACTTCCACTACGTGGTCGCGCCCGGAACCATCTTCGCCATGTTCGCCGGCATCTACTACTGGTTCCCGAAGGTGACCGGACGGCAGTTGAACGAGTTCTGGGGCAAGGTGCACTTCTGGCTGTCGCTGATCTGCATGAACTGCATCTTCTTCCCGATGTTCCTGCAGGGACTGGCCGGAGTCTCGAGGCGCCTGTATGACGGCGGCGCGCAATACGTCCATGCCAAACCGGTCATCCACCTGAACGTGTTCATGTCCGGCGCGGCCTTCGTGCTGATGATCGCGCAGGTGCCCTTCATCCTGAATTTCTTCTACAGCATCTTCAAGGGACGCCGGGTCGGCTCCAACGTGTGGGATGCAACCACGCTGGAGTGGGCGGCCACGACGTCGCCCCCTCTGGCGCATGGCAATTTCGCGGTCGCGCCGGTCGTCTACCGCGGGCCGTACGAGTACAGCGTCCCCGGCTATGACGCCGCGGACTTCATCCCCCAGCACATCCCCGACGAAACGTTGCCCGCTCCCGGAACGGGCGGCGGAATGCTCCCGGCCACGGCCGTTGCGCAGAAGGAATCGTGAGCATGGACGGACATACATTGGCGCATGACGGCCCCCCGCACGCGGGGGAGCACCACGAGATCGAGATCCCGTTCACCGTTCACTCGCGGCCGGACACGGGCCTCTACAACGGCAAGCTGGGGATCTGGCTCTTTCTGGCCTCCGAGGTGATGCTGTTCGGCGCGCTCTTCTCGACCCTGATCCTGCTGCGCACGAGCGCAGTGACCTGGCCGCACGGCTGGAAGGAACTGAACGTTCCTCTGGCCACGGCGAACACCTTCAACCTGATCCTGTCGTCGGTGACGGTGGTGCTGGCCTGGGCCAATCTCCGGCTCGGCAACCTCAAGCGCGCGAAGCTGTTCCTGGCCATCACGCTGCTGTGCGGGTTCGTGTTCATGGGTATCAAGGCCTACGAATACACCACCAAGTTCGAGCATCACCACTTCCCGTCCACCAACAACTTCTACGCCACGTACTTCGTCATGACCGGCCTGCACGGCCTGCACGTGATCGGGGGCATGGTCGTTTTCGGGTACCTGCTCCTGACCGCGGACAAGTGGTACGCGGAGAAGCGCGACCAGTACACGAACCGCGTCGAAGTGACCGGCCTGTACTGGCACTTCGTCGACCTGGTGTGGATCTTCCTCTTCCCGATTCTGTACTTGCTATGACCCGGTACTTTGCAATGAGTCAGCAGACCGCAGAGGGCAGAGTGCAGCGTGGGTGCTTTCTGCGCCCCGCGCCGTGCGCCCTGCGCCCCGACTTGCAGGAGGCACGATGACCGAGACCGTGCATCATCACGCCGCGGACGGCGCACCCGAGCAGCAGGCCGGAGGTGCTCCGCATGAACCGCTCAGCGAACTGGAGCATCCGACCCATCATCACGATCACGATCCGGCGCACGACAACAGCCCGGAAGCGATCCGCAAGGAAGTGAAACGCTATCTGATGGTCTTCGGCGCCCTGGCGGCACTGACCATCATCACCGTGGCCATCGCCCAGTTTCACCTGCCCACGTGGCAGGCCGTGACCCTGGCTCTGATCGTGGCCACGATCAAAGGCAGCCTGGTGGCGGCGTTCTTCATGCATCTCCTCTCCGAGCGGAAGCTGGTCTACGCCGTCCTGATCATGACGATCTTCTTCTTCGGCATGATGATCTGGGGGCCGTCGCACCATCACAGCAACGCCGAAAAGCAGTGGCCGGGCTACGACATCAACTCCCATAAGCCGCCCCCGGCGGAACCGGCCGAGCCGCACGCGGACGCAGGACACTGACTCATGTCTCTGCGCGTGTTCCACATCATCTTCGTCATCGTGACCATCGTGTTGTCGCTGTTCGTGGCGCTGTGGGGGATCCGCATGTTCTCCGAGGAGAAGAGCGCCAGCGCTCTGGCCCTGGGGATTCTCTTTCTCCTGACCGCGGTCGGCCTGATGATCTACGGGAAGAAAGTCGCCCGAAAGTTGAAGGAGCTGCCATGAGACCCGTCGATGGTTGGCGGTGGGCGATGAGTACGTGCGTCCGCACGGTTGCATCGCGCACCTTCCTCATCGTCGCTTGCGCTCTGCTGGCGTCGGCCGTCTTCAGCCAGTCCGCGCTTGCGTGCGCGGTCTGCTACGGCGCTCCGGGCGATCCGATGACCAAGGGATTGAACAACGGCATCTGGGTCCTGCTGGGACTCGTCGGGTTCGTACAGATCAGCTTTGCGGCGCTCTTCTGGAGCTTCTGGCGTCGTGCGCGCGAGCAGCAGCGGTTCCGCGAGTCCCTCCACGTCATCGAGGGGGGAGTGCCCCACTGATGCGGATTCGAGAGGAAGGATTTCCTGATTCTGTTGCCGGTCGTGACGCCTCGGTGAGCGTGCTCTTCGCCGCGCGCCGCTCAGCA
>JBDTOZ010000673.1:0-1549 GCA_039932995.1 Acidobacteriota bacterium
TGAACGCGGTCAAGGACCGCTTCGGCGACCACGTCCCGCTCCGCGGATAGCCGACGGCCGATAGAAAGTCGTGGCCGTGCTTAGCTGTCAGGAGCGCTGGCGTCCCGCCGGCTGGACCGCAGGCGTCCTCGCCTGCGCCGCGTGGCGGTCGAAGAAGAGCGCGCCTCTCGGAGCCACGCGCCTCCTCCTCCGCACGCTTCCCCCACCCGCGGCGGGACGCCGCCCGTCCAGCCGGCGAGACGCCGGCGCTCCCTACACCGCGAGCTCCGGACAAACCATGCCCCCTGGGTGGGGAAAACACCTTCGCCGGACACTCCCAGGTAGGGAGACCCCATGCCGGCCGACGGAATCGTGTTCAATGGCGTCGACGGAGCGACCGGCCAGTACCTCCAGCCGTCGCTCTCCGTGGAGGAGCTGGCGCGCGTCATCGAGACCAAAGACGACGCCCATCTTCGCGCGCGGAGTCAGGCCACTGGCGGAACCATGGGCCTCCCCTACGGCGCCAGTCCGCTCGACCTGACCTCGGTCGGCTGGGCCATCGTCGCACCGGACGACGAAGCAGCGATGATCCGCGATGCCCTCGCGCCGCTGCACGCGCATCGCGAAGCCACCGTCGGACCGCTGGTGCGGTTCCTCACCTACAGCGGCCAGAGCCGCGCACGCTGGCTCTCGGATTACTCGGTCGGAGTGGGCGACATCGATCCCACCCGCGTCCCTTACTACCTGCTCTGGGCCGGCAACTCCGCGAAGATTCCCTTCCGCGTCGTACACGAGCTGGGCGTCGACTACGCGGTCGGCCGGCTCGAGTGTGAGACCGCGGAGGAGTATCACCATTACGCAGAGCAGGTCGTCGCCCATGAGAAGGCGACGCGCGCCGGCGCACCGCGCAGCGTGGCCTTCTTCGGCCCTCGCCACGATCCAGCCACGACACTCAGTGCCGACCGGCTCCTCGCTCCGCTGGCCGCGGAGTACCCCGGCACGAATCACATCGGCAGCACCGCCACCAAAGCGTGCCTGGCCGAGATCCTTCGCCAGCCGCCCGACGTTCTCTTCACCGCCAGCCACGGCGTGGGCTTCCCTCCTGACGATCCACGGCAGTCCGCGAATCAGGGAGCCCTCCTTTGCCACGACTGGCCGGGACCCGGAGCCATCCGCGAGGAGCATTACTTTCGTGCGGCCGATGTTCCCTCCGGCGTGGACCTCGGCGGGTTGATCTCGTTTCACTTCGCCTGCTACGGCGCCGGAACGCCGGCCGAAGATCGCTTTTCGAAACGCGGGGCGGGACCGCCCAAAGTACTGGCCCGGACGCCCTTTCTGGCGGCGCTGCCGAAGGAGTTCCTCCGGCGCGGTGCGGTGGCGGTGGCCGGACACGTCGACCGCGCGTGGGGATTCTCGATCGCCTCGGAAGCGCGGGCCACGGATATCGCGCCCTTCCGCAACTTCCTGGACCACGTGCTGGCCGGCGAGCCGGTCGGACACGCCATGCGCGATTTTGCCGACCGTTTCGCCGGCTACTCCGTGCAACTGACCGGAGAGCTGGAGCGGTCGG
>JBDTOZ010000674.1:0-1760 GCA_039932995.1 Acidobacteriota bacterium
ATTCTCAACGCGGCCGCGAAGGCGGTCGCCACAATGTCGCGCCAACATCGAGAACACTCCGCCGAACGTTGTAGCGGCCGCCCGCGGCCGCACCACGGACATCCCGCGTTCCCGGGCCGAGCCCGAGGCTCCATTGTGGATCGCGCCTTCGAGCGTCAGCGCCTGCCCGTGGACGTAACGGTGAACTTTAGTCCACCGCGGGCAGGATGCCCGCGGCCCCGCTGAACTGTCTTCGCACAACGAGGGAGCCCGGGTATCTTGCCCCCCCCCATTTACCGCCCGCCCGTTCCACCTCGACGGAACGGGTGGGCCTCCGTGTTGAATATCACCTTCTCGAAGTCCAGCGCTTCGGGGGCGTAGAGGAGGTAGAGGTACTTGAGCGTCTCCGCCAGGAAATAGCTGGGCATCAGGTCGCCCTGTTTTTTCGTCTCCACATTCTCCAGCGTGGTGAAGGTGTCGCCGCTCTTGCAGTGGCGGGTGAGGCTTTCGAAGAACGTTTGGCCCATGTCCAGGTATTTGGGGTCGCCGGTCAGGGTGTGTAGTGTGTAGGCGGACTCCATGATCTCGGGACGGAGCGGATATCCGGGATGCACGATCTTCATGGTGCGGTAGTCGAGGACTTCCGGCTCGATCCCGGCCACGTTCCACATCTTGAAGCATGACGCTTGGAGGCGCTCCGCGCGCGCGACGTCGCCGCCGAGGGCCAGTGCGGCCGGGAGGAACGCGTGCAGGCCACCGTACTCGGATGCGGTGCGCTTGCCGCTGTTCATGTCCACCTGCCCGTACCAGAAACCGCTCGGGGCCTCCTCGGCCAGATGCGCGTTCAGCGCCTTCACGCTCTCGCCATCTTCCGGCAGTCCTCGTCGCCGAAGAGGAGCCAGCCTTTCAGCAGGTACTCGTAATACGAGTCGATGCCTCCGCCGACGTGACTGGCCGTGCTCACCCACGCTCCGGTCTCGACGTCGATCTCCTCGCCGGCCAGGCCCAGCTTCGAGCGCCGCTGGTACAGCGCCACCAGCGCGCGTTTGGCCTTGTCGTAGTACACCGGCTTCTTCGTGTGCTTGGACAAAGTTCCGAATTCGAGGAAGAGCGTTCCGATCTCGGCGGGATTCGACGTCGCGCCGCTGACCTGGCCGGTTTTCAGATTGACGTACATGTAAGGCATCCCGGTGGGAGACTCGAACACGGGCAAGAGGCGCGTGCCGAGATCGTCCGCGAGACGCAGCAGCCGCGCGTCGCCGGTCATCTCATACGACGAGAGCAGACCGCCCAGCAGGCGGATGGTGATCTCGAAGTTCTTGACGGTGATGTCGTGATCGAAGGAGAGCTTTTCGACGATGAGCTGCTTGGCCTCCTCGGCCTCGGCGGTCGCGCCGATCAGGAGCAGCGTGTCGAGCGAGTCGACCGGCGTCATGAGCAGCGAGTGTGCGTGCCAGTCCTTCCCGCTCTTGCTGACCGGCTTCAGCTCGTCGTGCCCCCAGGCCTCGCGCTTGTACGCATTCCACGAGTCGAGGACCGCGCCACGAACGCGTGCGGCCATCTCCTTGCGTTGGGCCGCGCTCCAGCGCTCGGGCGCTTTGGTGAGCACATCGACTTCGCTGTAGAACGTCTGGCCCCAGGCGTCCTCACTCTCGGTCTCGAAGGCGTCGAACAGGAGGTAGCGAAAGCGTCCGAGCTTCCCCTGGTCGCCGGCGATCGTCACGACGTATTGCCCGCCTTCGTCGCCATGCGTTTGCCGCGTGTCGACGAAGGCGAGCTGC
>JBDTOZ010000675.1:0-4993 GCA_039932995.1 Acidobacteriota bacterium
GCCTCCGGGCAGTAGGCGCAGCAAATGGGGCGCGGGCATCCTGCCCGCGCCTTTTTCGCTAACTAAGGCATGGGGCTGGGCCCAGGGGGTATCAGTGCGGGTCCCGCTGGAGACCGGGATCACGTGCGGGTCGGGAGGGGGGCGTGCCTGTGGAGCGGTAGGCTTTAGCCTGCCAGGCTCTTGCGAGACACTTCCCCTCTGCCGTCGCGGCGGCGTCACGGAACGAGGCTCCCGTCACGGCCGTCCCGAGTGCCTCACCCGGCTTCGGCACGCGCGTCGCGAGTGCCCAGTGGACTAAAGTCCACCGCTCCACAGAGGCTTCCCGCCCGCACCCTCCCGTCCTTCTCGACGTTAGCGCGTATGGGCATCTTGCCCGCGCCTTTTCCGCTCGATCGCTCAGGACCGTTGCTGCTGGCTGCGCGTTCCCCGTGGCTTTCCTACGTCAGGCCAAGCACGAGCCGAAGTCCCGATTCGACTCTTGCCATCGCGTCCGGACCTATCCGACCGATTCGTTGTCTGAGGAAAGTGCGGTCGGCCGTGATGATCTGTGAGACGTTGGCGACAGACACCTGTTTGAGCCCGGTTTCTCTGGGAGATAAGCGAACGTTCCCGGGCAGGTCTCCGAGGCGGTCATTGGTCGTGAGCACTACCGCGAGGACGGTGGCAATCCGGCTTCGGTTGAACGCATTTGCTTGAACCAGCAGGACGGGCCGAACGCCACCGGGGTCGGAGGCAACCGGGTCGGGGAGGTCCGCCCACCAAATCTCACCTCGTGCGACGTCCATCAGCCTTCTTAAGGGATCGAGTCTGAATGCTCTGTAAGACCGGATCGAGAGCGGACGATTCCTGGGCGTAGACCTCGTCGAGCTTGGCGGTAATGGCTTCCTCGTCATGGTCCTGCACGAACCGCTGCAGAGCAACACTGTAGAGACGGCTGCGCGAAACGCCCATGCGGCGCGCAAGATCATCGGCCGCCTTGAAGACGGGGTCGGGAATGGAGACGGCTGCTTTCACGGACCTAGGATGACGATGGTATGACCAACTCGCAACTGCCGTTCGCGACCCGGCCTACGGCGCGCACTCCGCGATCGACGCGCATGTGCGGACGACTTTGCCCTGGTCGACGATGAGGAGTTGCGGGTAGATCTGGAGTTGGGACTCGAGGTCGCGGGGGAGAGGAGTGCCGAGGCTGCGGGTGGCGGCGGTGAGGCCGGCCTGCTGGGCCATGGCCCGGGTGTCGGCGGGTGGGGCGACCGAGAGCACGTACAACTGTCCATCCCCGTGCCCGGGCAGGGTGGCGATCAGGGCGCGGCAGGAGTCGCAACGGGGATCGACGATGGCCAGGACGTGCCGGCCCGACTGCAGATTCCAGGTCCCCGGTTTCCCGTCCAGGTCGAGGGTGGGGATGGAGCGAACGGCATCGCGCGGCACGAATCCGTGCTCGCGCACGGAGGGGACTGCGACGGCGTGCGCCTGCCGTCGCAGCGAGTAGTTGTTCCAGATCAGGAGCACGAACACGACCACCACCGCCCCTTCGAGGAGGGGCCGCAGGAGGCTCGTTCGCGGGCGCACTTCCAGGATCTCGGTCATGCTCAGCAGTCGTCGCCGTCGTAGGTCACCGAGTACCCGGTGTTTTGACAGCCCTCACGGATGATCCCGTGACAGGTCACCCACCGGTAGCCGCACTCGACCGCGTACGTGCCGTCGGTGTAGAACTCGGTGTAGACCTCGTGATCGGGCATCGCCACGAGCGACGTCGCTCCCACCAGCAACAGCACCACCAAACCCAACAAGCGAATCTTTTTGGCCATAGGGCCTCCTTTCACGACAGCAATATCGGCGGAGGGCAGGCGGCGCGTCTAGAGACAATTTGTGACGGAGCCGGGCTCGAGAGGAGACGAGCGTAGCAGGCCACATCCGGGCTGAGGGAAGGAAGTCAGTGGAGAGACGGAATTGGAATCCGACAGCCTTCGACGGCTCTAACTCCAAACGCTCGAAAGCTCTGGTTTCCCGATCGAAGGCACCGGAGGTACATAGGCGGCGTCAGGAGACCTTCTCGGCGGTCGCGTCCAGCGGAGCGTACTTCGACGTATTGAACCGGAACTCGGTAGCGTCACCTCGCCTCCGGGCCTGAAACGATGCCCTTTCACCTGGGTCATCAGGCCGTCCTCGATGGCCCAGTGTCGATAACGTGAGATCGTCATCGGCCGACAGTTGAGAAGCTCGGCCAGCTTCTCGCAGGGAAGCATGATGTTCCGGTCGCCCATCGTTACCTGAAGCCAGCCGGCGATGCTCACGAAATTCTGGTAGCCCTCGGTTCGCTCGGTCGGGGGTGAGCTGCTGCTTCTTCCCTCTCTCGACAGCTTGGTCGAGCGGGTCCCAACCCGGAACAAATCGAACCTCCATGAAGTCCACCTGGGCATCCTCTCGCGGGATCCGATGAACTCCGGATGACCTTTCACGAGGCGGGCAAAGCTCCAATGTGGGGACTGCCACTCCTCGCCGTCCGCGAACTCCTGGTAGTGCTCGTAAGCCCAATGGTTCCCAGGGAAGCTCAGCTCGCACCGAACCGCGCATGGCGTTCACCCTTCGGCTGGCGGGCTATTTATGGGAGTTGCGGGCAGGACTTCACCCAAGGCGGTTAAGCCCTCTTCTTTGGGTTCGCACGTGACGGATGTAGGTCCCTACTCAGTGCGAGGAGAGGGTTTGTAGAGATCAAAACCGAGAAAGTAGACTGGGGCAGGGCCGTTTCGATTGCAGGTAGGCGTCGGAACTCGGATCGGAAAGTGATGACTTTTCTCACTTGAGGCTGGCGGGGAAGAGGCTGGGGTTCCCGCGCTTTGGAAGGTGTGGGAAACGCCGCCCGTCCAGCCCCCAAGAATCAGAAAATCACCGGAAGACGATCTTGATGCAGAGCGCCTGGACGGGGCGCCGGGAGCCAGAAGGGCTTTCGTCGCATGGATGCCTGCAGCGTGCGGAGGGCTGACTTCTCGACCTGCTCGCGCCGGTCAAACTTCCTGGACAATGGTGTGATTCGAGTTTTTCGAGGCGGGCTTTCTTCAGGGCAAGCAGTCGACGGAAGTGCTTGCGGGATTCAGGGAACGGTCGCCTGTTCTTCTTCGGCTGGTGAATGCGGGGCGGGTACCCGGCTTCTACCCTGAGCGACTTCACGACAGCCAGGAAAGGGCTTTTCCATAACCGTAAAGGGCGCAAACGATATTGTCAATGCCGCGCTATAAATTCCCCCGGCACAAGGGCGGTATGCATACCAGAAAAGACAATGCTCAGCCGCACCATAAGTCCTGATATCAAAGCAGTCTACGGGCAACATTTAAGTACAGCGCTACAGTATGCTTAACTCATCCACTCAATAGCATGCCCATCGCAAAAACTGCTTGCGATTAGCGCGATGCCGGCGTAAGGTCCATCGAAGTGGATAATTACAACGGTAGAATCGACCATCAGTGCCTAAAGGATTCGCACAGGAGCAATTTCGATGACCAAACTTGAATACAGTACACAGATACATCGGCTTGTTGCATTAGAGTTGGAGGCTATGGGTGAGTCAGGAAGTCGCCTTGTCAGCCAGCCATACGATGGGGCCGGCGCGCTTTTAGCAGGAAGGAACGGTGGTCTACATCCGGTGTCACTCTCGAACGAGGATTTACAGCGACCCGAGGTAGAACAACGCCGGTTAGTTGGGGTGCAGCTGACGCGCATTCCCTAGCGGCGGTTAGGCGCCGAGGGCGGTGGCATCTCGCCGGTCAGCTCGAAGTAATCGAGGACTTCCGGCGGTACGAGTCCATCCCTCACCTTCTCCGCGAGAGAGGCTTCCTTCCAGCTTAGGGAGCGGTGATTGGCGATGATGCGGTCGTGGTCGTCGGTTGTGAGATAGACGTTCCGCCGCAGATGTCTCGGGATGAATCTTCGCGGCTTCTGCCCCGCCTTTAGCGACGCGACCACCTCGGCGTTCCGTCGTTCCCGGTCGCGGAGGAACTGTTCGTGAGTCATGATGTCGGCAGTGACCATCATTCGGGGTGTTGCATTTAACTATGAGTGATTTAGCGATCGCGTCAAGGGGATAAACTGCTAGTCCCGGAGGAAACCATGTGGTCTGAGTTCTGGGTGTCAATCCTGGGCGTGTTTGGTGGGGCGGTGATTCTTGTTCCCGCGCTGATGTGGCTATCCGACAGATTTCTGGGTCAAGGGCTAGCGAAGGACTTGAAGCGTTTCGAGACCCAACTTGAGCGCGTTTCCGATTTGGTGAGCCGCCGGAACGAGCGCGAGTTCGCCGTGGTGGAGGTGGCGTGGGAGCACATGATCCACGCCGTTGCTGAAGTTGAGAACCGGCTTACGTCGGCGCGGCTAAATATCCCGACCTTCGCTGTCTTGGGAGATGAGGAGTTGGATCGTGTTATCGGGATGTTGCCGTTCAGCGAGCTTGAACGAAACAGCGTGCGCGAAGCACCCAAAGCGGAGCGCGGTGCGATCTGCGCGATCTATGAAACAACACTAGCTTATCGCGAATGCTCGAAGGCATGGGGTGAACTGAAGAACTGGCTGAGCACGCACGAGATCTTCATGAGCTCGGACATTCATCGGCGGTTCCGCAGTATCGAGAATCACGTGACGCACGCCCTCTCGATTGTCTTTACATCGGCGGTTGCGAAGGAGGCGTTGCCTACAGCGCAGCGGATCGAGATAGGGCAGCTATTTGGAGCGACCGTGAGTACCGAGAAACGTGAGCTCGGTGGGGCTATTCGAAAGCGTTTCGGTTTTTATGAGTAGTAGATTAGAAGCATCTTCTCCTTCGACAGAAACGTGAGGGCGGAGGAATGTGTGAGGCTGCGCGGGCGACATTCGCGGTGTCAGGCTCGAAGCGCAACGCGCGTAACAGGTCCTTAATGACTGGGCTTTGTTCGTGCCTCTGACGTCGGGAGCGGCTCGTCCTTTCCCTCAACATCGCCTTCCACGATCTCGATGACCCGCGCGG
>JBDTOZ010000676.1:0-2913 GCA_039932995.1 Acidobacteriota bacterium
GGCGGGCAGGATGCCCGCGGCCCCAGTGAACCGGGCGGCCGATGGGATTGGCGTACAATCCCGCAACCCGTCCGATAGGAGGATTCTCGAGCATGGCCACGGTCGACGTCTCGGCACCCGCATCCGCAGTCCGACCCGATTTCGTGGAGCTCGAGGCCGACGTCTCGCACAGTCCACTCTGGAACAAGGACCTCGCGCCAACACCCCTGTCGCGGCGGACGTGGTCGACGTACAACATCGCCGCGCTCTGGATCGGCATGTCGGTGGTCATCACTACCTACACCCTCGCCTCCGGCCTCATGTCCCAGGGCATGACCTGGTCCCAGGCGCTGACCACGATTCTCCTGGGCAACGCCATCGTCCTGATTCCCATGGTCCTCAACGCGCACGCCGGCACCAAGTACGGCGTCTCGTTCCCCGTGCTCTGCCGGGCCAGCTTCGGCGTCCGAGGGGCGAACATTCCCGCGGTGCTGCGGGCAATCGTGGCATGTGGCTGGTTCGGCATCCAGACCTGGATCGGCGGTCTGGCGCTGAACGCCCTGGCCACTGCTGCCTGGCCGGGCTGGTCTCAGATCAAAGGCAACATGGCCATCTCCTTCATGGTGTTCTGGCTGTTGCAGGTGGCCATCATCCTCAAAGGCACCGAAGGGATCAAAGTTCTGGAGAGCTGGTCGGCGCCGCTGCTGCTGGCCGGAGGCGTGGCGCTGCTGCTTTGGGCCATCAATAAGGGCGGAGGCCTCGGCGCGGTGCTCGCGCGCTCCAGCGCCTTACAAAAAGGCAACACCCCGTTCTGGACTCTTTTCCCCGCCGCCCTCACCGCCAATGTCGGCTACTGGGCCACCCTCTCGCTCAACATCCCCGACTTCACCCGCTACGCCAAGAGCCAGCGCTCACAGATCTGGGGACAGGCCCTGGGACTGCCCACGACCATGACCGCCTTCGCATTCATCGGCGTGGCCGTCACCAGCGCCACCATCGTCGTCTTCGGCCGCGCGGTCTGGGACCCCATCGAGCTGGTGACCATGATCGGCCGCCCGGCCACCATCATCTTCGGTGCACTGGTCGTACTGGCCGCGCAGATCACCACCAACATGGCCGCGAACGTGGTCTCGCCCGCCAACGACTTCTCGAACCTCAGCCCGCGGCGTATCTCCTACGTGACCGGCGGCCTCATCACCGCCGTGATCGGCATCGTGATGATGCCGTGGAAGCTCTACTCCGACGCCGGCGCCTACATCTTCACCTGGCTCCTCGGCTATTCGAGTCTCATGGGCGCATTGGGCGGCATCCTCATCGCGGACTACTGGGTCGTGCGCCGCCAGAAGCTCAACCTGCGCGACCTCTTCGAGCTGCAGGGCGAGTACACCTACGGCAACGGGACCAACTGGCGGGCCGTGGCGGTGCTGGTCCTCTCGATCCTGCCGGTCGTCCCCGGCTTCGTTCACGCCGCCACCACCGCCGGCGGCCAGATTGCCAATCCGAATTTCTTCGACACGCTGTATACCTATGCGTGGTTCGTCACCTTCGGACTGAGCTTCGTGCTGTACCTTGCGCTGATGCGGAACCGACCCCAACACCACTAGCAACCAGCAACCAGCAACGAGGAACCGACCATGGCTGATCTCACCACCAAATTCACCGGACTCACATTCGAGAATCCGTTCCTGCTGGCCTCGGCGCCGCCGACCGAGTCCGATGCGAACATCATCCGCGCCTTCGAGGCCGGCTGGGGCGGGGTGGTCACCAAGACCATCGGCCTGCACCCGGTGGCCAACGTCAAGGGACCGAAGACGAAGTTCCTGCGCGCCGAGAACAACGGCACACGCATGTCCATGAACAAGCGCCCCGACACGACGCTCATGGCCTCGTGGAACTGGGAGCTCATCTCCGACAAGCCGCTGGACTGGTGGATCGGCAAGCTGGCCCGCATCAAGAAGCAGTTCCCCACGCGCATGCTGGTCGCGTCCATCATGGCCGGCTCCGGCAACGACAAGGAGCTGCACAACTGGCAGACGCTGGCCAAGGCCTGCATCGACGAAGGCGTGGATGCTCTGGAGCTGAACTTCTCCTGTCCGCACATGGACCGCATCGACATGGGCTCCAACGTCGGCAAGGACAAAGTCCTCTGCTCGGTGGTCACGCAGGCGGTCAAGGAAGTGGCCACTGTGCCGGTGTGGGTGAAGCTCACCCCCGCCACCTCCAACATCGTGGAAGAGGCGAAAGCGACGCTCCTCGGCGGAGCGGACGCCATCTGCTCGTCCAACACCTGGCCCTCCCTCCCTCTCATCGACCCGAACACGCTCGACTTTGAAATGAGCGTCGAAGGTCTGGTCTCGCCCGGCGGACTGGGAGGCCCGGCCATCCTGCCGCTTTCGATGGCCAAGATGGCCCAGATGACCAAAGCCTTCCCCGACAGCGAGTTCTCCGGCATCGGCGGAGTCTCCACCTTCGAGCACGCCCTCAACTACTTCCTCCTCGGCTGCGGCACCGTGCAGGTCTGCACGGCCGCCATGCTCGACTCCGCCATCGGCCCCAACGTGATCAAGACCCTCCTGGCGGGCATGGCCGAGTTCCACGACAAGCGCGGCTTCGCCTCCCTCTCCGACTACCGCGGCCTCCGCCGCGATGCAGTCGTCACCCACTCCCAGATCAAACGCCCCGACACCGTCGACTACCACGGCGGCTACAAGGACGAAGAGCACGAGCACGAGGGCTACGCGCGCGTGTAGTTCGTCTTCGCGTCCGGGGGACGTTCACCACAGAGGCACAGAGACACAGAGGATTTGAAAATCCGATCAAGATTTCCTCTGTGTCTCTGTACTACAACCACGAGTTTCTTCGCGCGACGCGAAGATTTTCAGGCGGAGCAGTGGAGCGCCGGCGTCCTCGCCGGCTGGCCCGTGGGCGTCTCGC
>JBDTOZ010000677.1:0-21169 GCA_039932995.1 Acidobacteriota bacterium
CGGCGAGACGCCGGCGTTCCTTGGGTTGCGGCTCCGCCGCGCTGTGGAGCGGTGGACTTTAGTCCACCGGCACTCGCGACGCGCGTGCCGAAGCCGCGTGAGGCTCTCGGGACGGCCGTGCCGGGAGCCTCGTTCAGTGACGCCGCCGCGGCGGCAGAGGGGAAGTGTCTCGCGAGAGCCTCGGTGGACTAAAGTCCACCGCTCCACTGGCACGCCTCCCGACCCACGCGTGATCCCGATCTCAAGTTAGCGCGTGCGGGCATCCTGCCCGCGCCCTTCCTCGCTACCCGCTCCGCCCTCCCATTGCTCCCTCATGCCGCCTCGTTTATCGTGGGACGGCTCCGGAACAAAAATCCACCACTCGAACCGCGGAGGGTCCATGCCCCGTCGAATGCTCCTGCTGCTCGTGCTGCTCGTGTTCGTGCCGGCGGCATCCGCCCAGGATGTCTGCTCCAAATTGCCGGGTGCGAATCAACCCGAGCTCTATCCCTGGCTCGACGCACGTTGCTACGTGAAGCTGTACGAGGCCAAGACCGGTTGGGCGCGCGACAAGAGCATCCGCGACACCGGTCCCTTCATCTCCGCCGGTGCGAACGGACTGACCTTCGGACTGACCGGCGATCTCGATTTCGGCGTGCATCCCTCGGTGCGCATCTACTACTCCCCCGACGTGATGGCCTGGCTCACCGGCGGAAGAAAAGGGGTCGTGCCTGACGGCGGGATCATCGTCAAGGAGATGTACTACCCGCAGAGTGCGCCGTACTACAACTCCCTCGATGCCGAGGCGCAGGCGCGGAGCCTCACCAGTTGGACGGTGATGGTCAAGCAGGCCGGCGCCTCCTGGGACGGCTGGTACTGGGCCTACCATGCCGTGCCGGTCACGGCGTCGACCGAGGATGACGAAGACCTGGCCGCATCCCGCCTCGATCCGCATGCACGCGTCGCCGGACGCCGCTCGCGCGCCGACCTGGAGTCCTCCGTTCCGGATCACGATCCCGGCTTTCCCTACGACACCGACTCCGGCTTCGGTCTCTACTGCCTTCGCTGCCACGCCTCGGCGGCGGGCGAACAGACGTTCATCTCCACCGACAACATCGAAGGCTATGCCGGCGAAGTGATCACCTATCTGCGCGTGCCCCCGGCGCCTCCTCCGTATGTAGCCAGCGCACCGCCTCCGCCGTCCCCTCCTCCGCCTCCGCCGCCCGCACAGAAAGACTTCCTGCTCACGTTCGACTTTGCGCGACTGAACATCCCGCAAGCCAGCGTGCGCAGTTTCCCGCCCAACGTCTACGACCACGTGGTGGTCCCGCAGAAACCCGACCTGAAGATGCAGTTCGTCACGTCCGATCAATGCATGGGCTGCCACGACGCCACGGCCGGCGAGCAGTGGAATCCGGCCATGATGTTCACCGACGCGAACAAGAAGCGCCTCAACTACTCGGTCAACGGAGAGTGGTCAGCCTCGCTGATGGGACTCTCGGGACGCGATCCGGTTTTCCACTCCCAGCTCGAGTCCGAGGTGTTGCGCATTCCGTCGCTGGGAAACGACAACTTCGCGTCCAACTTCTGCTACCGCTGCCATGGGGCGATGGGACAGAAACAGTTGCAGCACGATTCCAACGCCAAACGCACCTTTCCGCACGACCTGGTGTACCAGTTCAGCAAGGACCTCGATCGCAACTCACATGACGACCTGCGATACGCCGCACTCGCGCGCGACGGCATCTCCTGCACCATCTGTCACCACATCGACGTGCAGAATCCCGGCACGCCCGTCCCGCCCTCTCAGTTCACCGGCCAGTTCCTGCTCACCCCTTCCAATCAGATCAACGGCCCCTTCGCCTCGCCGCTGCTGAAGTCGATGGATCACACCCTCGGCTACACGCCGCGTGCGAGCAACGTCGTGAAGACCGGTGCCCTCTGCGGTACCTGCCACTCGGTGGTGCTGCCGGTCTTTCGCCGCGACGGCAGTCCGGTGATGGAGCACGGCAAACAGAAAACCGATTTCGAGCAGGCCACCTATCCGGAGTGGCTGAACAGCATTTATCAGAACGAAGTGGGCACACCGGTTTACGGCGAAGTGCGCACCTGTCAGGACTGCCACATGCCGTCGAAGATCGACGGGAAGCCGATCTCGTTCCGCATCGCCAACATCGAAGACAGCGACTATCCGTTCACCACCCACCGCCTCCCCGACGCCGAGATCCGCCTGGAAGAGCGCGCTCCTTTCGGGCGGCACACTCTCGTGGGGATGAATCAGTTCGTGATGAACATGTTCAGGCAGTTTTCCCCCATCCTCGGCAACGCGCTCACCGACGCCATGGCTCCCGGCGATGCGGAGTACCCCATCGACACGGCCATCGATGCCAGTCAGCAACTGGCCACGCAAGAGGCGGCACGACTGACCGTGACCAGCCTTCGCAAGACCGGAGAGCTTCTCGAGGCCGGCGTCAACGTCGCCAATCTGGCCGGACACAAACTCCCCAGCGGCGTCGGCTTCCGCCGCGCATTTCTGGAGTTTCAGGTGCTCGACGCGAACGGACGTGTGCTCTGGGTCTCCGGCCGCACCAACGCCACCGGAGTCATCCTCGGGCGCGACGGCAAGCCACTTCTCACCGAGTTCTACGACGCGCGTCACGGCAACGGCAGGATTCCGCAGCAATACCAGAAGCACTGGCAAGTCATCGACTCGCCGGACCGCGTGCAGATCTATGAAGAGATCGAGCTCGATCCGGAGGGCTTCATCACCACCAGCTTCCTCAGCCGCGACACCACCATCAAGGACAACCGTCTCCTCCCCCGCGGATACCGCGTCGACGGCCCGTATCACGCCGATACGCATGCCTATGGAACCGAGGGCGATCCCGACTACGGCACCGGCAGCGCCCGCGGCGCGGATCAGATCCTCTACCGCATTCCGATGACCGCCGCGCTGCGCGGCGCGGCCAGCGTGAAGGTGCGGCTGCACTATCAGGCCACGCCCCCGTATTACCTCCAGGACCGTTTCGATCTGGCCGCGAACGCACCCGAAGGAACGGACATCAAAGAGACCCAGAGGCTGTACTACATCGGCAGCCACCTCGACCTCTCCACGACCAACGTCCCCAACTGGACCCTGGAAGTGGCCTCCGTATCCGCCAGCTTCGAAAGCTTCTTCCCGATTTCGAGCGAGGCTCAACTGGCGAAGTGACTTGTCCCCATCGCGGGACTGTCTCTCGCGATGGGGAATCCGCCGGCGCGGATCAAACCACTTCGACCCGGGTCACCTCATTGGCCACGGCCACGCGGTTCTTGCCGTTCTTCTTGGCGAGGTAGAGGGCGGCGTCGGCGCGGGAGATGAGCTCCGCACTGGTCAAGCCGTCGGTCGGATAGACGGCTACGCCGATGCTGACCGTGATCTGCACCGTCTCGCCGAGGTGCGGGAGGGCGAAGACACGACGCTCCACGAGCTCGCGGTGCCGACTGGCCGCTTCCCGCGCGGCGGCCTGGGGCGTGTCCGGAAAGATGATCGCGAACTCCTCTCCGCCGTAACGCGCCACCACATCGCTGTCGCGTGCGTTCTTCATCAGCTCTTCCACCAGCCCCTTGAGGATGTCGTCGCCGATGGGATGACCGAAGGTGTCGTTGATTCTCTTGAAGTTGTCGATGTCCAGCATGGCCAGCGCCAGCTCGTGTCCCGTACGTGCGTGACGGTGAATTTCCTTGGCCAACGCCTCCTGGAAGAAGCGGTGGTTGTAGGCCGGAGTGAGCGCGTCGATGAAGGTCAGCCGCCGGATCTCCTCGTACTGTCCAGCGGACTGAAGGGCCGTCACCGCCTGCGTGGCGAAGATCTCCAGGGTCTGCACTTTCTCGATGCTGGGGATGCGCCGGTCCTGCGGCTCGCGCACGGAGAGGAATCCGATCATCGTCTCTGCGCTCTGGCCGGGACTCATGAGTGGCACCAGCAGCAGGTCGTTCTCGTGCCACTCGTCCGGCTTGAGATATCCATCGTCGGCACCCTCGGGATGCACGAAGAAGTCGTGTTCGCTCTTGCGCAGGGCCGTATGGGAAATGAAATAGGAATTCGAGACACGGAACTCCGCGTCGAAGAACGCCGCGATCTCTTCGGGAGAGACCCGTTTCCTGCGTACGTCTTCCCACACCCCTTCAAGCCCCGCATGTGCACGGCGCAGGTAGTCACCCGTGCGTGGGTCGCGGATGGCGAAGACGACGTTCTCGAATCCGAGAGCCCGGCGGATGGCCTGCGCCACACGCGTCAGGGCCGCGTCCACATCGAACTGACCGATCAGACTGTTCGACACGTCGAGAATCGTGGACATGGTCGCGGCATGACTCTCCAGTTGAACCGTCTTCTCGTGCATCTCCCGGCGCAGCAATTGGTCCTGCAGGGAAAGCGCGGTCTGGCTGACCAGCAGCGTGAGCAGATTCAGACTGCCCGCCTTCAGAATGGCCAGGTCCTCGGTCTCGAAGATCAGAATCCCGTAGATCACCTCCGCGGTCTGGATGCCGATCAACACCTGCACGGCCGAACCGCCCGACAACGGGAACTTGCGCATGTCGCTCTGGAACACGAAGGCGCGGCTCGGCGCCGAATGCGCGAACCCGGCCGAGTCCACCCAGCGCAGGATGTCCTGATCCGTCGGCAGACACTCGCCGAAGCGATAGACGTTCGACGGGGCATCAGGATTCGACTCCCACGTCACCACCGCGCAAGCCTTCATGCGCGCCAACTTCGACAGCAGCGACAGCAGCCGCCGCAAGGTCTCGTGATCGCCTTCCGCCGAAAGAATCTGCGTCGAGCTCTCCGTCACGATGGCCAGCTCCTTGTTGCGGCGCAGCAACTCGGCATTCTGCCGCTCGGCATCGGCTTCGTTGCGCATCGCATAGGCCACGATCAGGACCGGCAGGAATGCGATGGCAAACCCTGCCAGCCCCCAGACCGGAAAGAGCATCACTTCGATGGCCACGACCGGGGCCACGAGGAACAGCGTCTTGATCTGCAGCAGGAGCGCCCGGCGCAGGTCCACCGGTGCGCCGTCATCCTCGGCGTAACGACGCAACGCCACGAGCAGCAGTTGCAGGCCCACGGAGCCGGCGAAGAGCAGCGTGACCCCGGCCATCTTCGACGACGGCCGCGCGTCGTTCGCCACCGCCATCGTGTACAGAAAGCCGACCAGCCCGTAGGCCAGCGCGAGCTGCGCGGCATCGGCAAAGGGCTCGAGCTTCCAGCGCCGATGTGCCAGCGCTTCATAGCACGCGTGCGCGGCCACTCCCACGAAGGTGGCCACCAGCGCCACGGAAGGACTATGGAGCGCGATCAGCGCACCAAAGACGATGGGAGCCTCGAAACCCGCCGCTTCGCCGGCATCCACCCGCAGGAACGTCGCCACCAGCACCAGCACCGCCAGCACCAGCGCGGTCCGCGTCTCCTCCGGAGGCCGAGTCGTCGCCAGAAATCCCAGCAGCAGCACGGCCACCGCGACGACTCCGACTCTCCACCACCGGAACAAAGTCGCGCGAGACATGGGCGTGCCCGGATTGTATGCCTGTTGGTTGGCCGTTGACGGTTGGCGGTTGGCGGGAGCTACGGGGCGGTTGCGCGTTCCCGGTTCCAGGCAATGGCTCGGATCCCTGCCGACTGCAACCTGCCACTTTGCGGCTACCGCCAACCGTCAACCGCCAACCGTCAACCCACCTCTATAATCCCGCCCATGTGGGAAGCGGTGATTGGTCTCGAAGTTCATGCGCGCCTGTTGACGCGAACCAAGATCTTCTGCGGCTGTTCGACCGCCTTCGGCGGGGCGCCGAACACGCAGGTCTGTCCGGTCTGTCTCGGATATCCGGGAGCGCTGCCGGTCCTCAATCGCAGCGCGGTCGGCCTCGCGCTGCGCATGGCCGTCGCCACCGGGTGTGAAGTCCACCAGCGCTCCGTCTTCGCCCGCAAGAACTACTTCTATCCCGACCTCCCCAAGGGCTACCAGATCTCGCAGTTCGACCGTCCGCTGGCCACCGGCGGGCAGGTGCACGGCGTGCGCATCCGGCGCATTCACATGGAAGAAGATGCCGGGAAGCTGATGCACGAGCGTGATGCCTCGCTCGTCGATCTCAATCGCGCCGGTGCGCCGCTCATCGAGATCGTCACCGAGCCCGACATCTCCTCCTCCGAACAGGCCGGCGCGTATCTGACGCGGTTGCGGCAGATGCTCATGTACGCCGACGCCTGCGACGGAAACATGGAGGAAGGCTCGTTGCGCTGCGACGCCAACGTCTCGGTGCGCCGTGCCGGGGAGCCCCTGGGAACGCGTACCGAGGTGAAGAACCTCAACTCCTTTCGCTTCCTCGGACGGGCCATCGATCACGAGATCCAGAGACAGATCGCCGTGCTGGAGGGAGGCGGCCGCATCGCACAGCAGACCCGCCTCTATGACCCCGTTGCGGGTGAGACACGGGTCATGCGCACCAAAGAAGAAGCGCACGACTACCGATACTTTCCCGACCCCGACCTCTTCACCCTCGTCGTCGACCCGTCATGGCTCGAGGACGTGCGCGGATCCCTTCCCGCGCTTCCCCAGGCGCGCATCGACCGCTATCAGAGTGAGCACGGGATTCCTCTGGCTGATGCGGAAGTGATCGTCATGGCCCGGTCCGTGGCGGACTTTTACGAAGGTGTGGCCACCGAGTCCGGCAATGCGCGGGCGGCGGCGAACTGGGTGCGCAACGAAGTGCTGCGCATTCTCAACGAGCGCAAAATCGACATCGAGCACTACCGCGTGACTCCAGCCATGCTGGCGCAGCTCATCCGCATGATCGACAGCGGCGCCATCGGCGGCAAAGTGGCCAAGGAAGTCTTCGACGACATGTCCGAGAGCGGCGAGAGCGCCGAACGGATCGTGGAGCGCAAGGGACTCGGCCAGGTCAGCGACCCCACAGCCATCCGGGACGCGGCCCGCAGAGTCCTGGCCGCCAACGCGGCGCAGGTCGAGCAGTACCGCTCCGGCGCGACCAAGGTCTTCGGATTCCTCGTCGGCCAGCTCATGAAAGAGATGAGGGGAAAGGCCAAGGCCGATCTCGCGAACGAAATCCTCCGCGAACTGCTGGAGTGATGTTTGTCGGTTGGCGGTTGGCGGTTGGCGGTTGGCCGGAGCCACCACGTCGAGTCGCCAAGTCGTCGAGTCGCCAAGTCGTCGAGTCGTCGAGTCGCCAAGTCGTCGAGTCGTCGAGTCGCCCAGTCGCCGAGTCTCACAGACTCATAGGAGCCGCGGCATGTAGCTCTATGAGACTGTGAGCCTATGAACCTATGAGACTCTCGACGACTCGAAGACTCGACGACTCGGCGACCCGAACTCGACGACTCGAAGACCCGAACTCGACGACTCGACGACCCGAAGACCCGAAGACCCGACGACTCGGAAAACCGCCAACCGCCAACCGTCAACCGCCAACCCTCCAGCGCAGAATCGAAGCGCGAACCGCAAACATTGAATGGCGATTCACAAGTGCGGTTCGGTGATATATTGCCGGCCGGTTTTCTCTCACATATTCCTCTGCAGAGCATGACTTAGGAGGTCACCTTGCGATCCCTCAAACTGACCCTTTTCACGATCGGATGTCTGGCGACGACCGTCGCCGCATACGGCGCAGGCTTCTCGATCTTCGAACAGGGCGCCAAAGCCACCGGTATGGCCGGGGCTTTCGTGGCCACGGCCGACGATCCCAGCGCCATCTTCTACAACCCCGCCGGGCTCGCGCAGCAGCGGGAACTTTCCGTTCTGGCCGGCGCCACCTTCATCAACTTCAGCAATGAGTTCACCGGTGATCCGGATAGCGTCTACACGGCCGGCACCTCGGGCAAGTACGACCGCCACACCTTCATTCCGCCCAACATCTACGGCGTCATTCCCATCGGCGAGAACCTCACCTTCGGCATCGGCGCCTTCTCCGCCTGGGGCCTGCGTACCGACTGGGCCGATCCCTGGGTGGGACGTTTCGTCTCCCGTGATGCGGATCTGAAGACCATGTCCGTCCAGCCCACGTTGGCCTGGAAGACCACGGACGGGCGCTTCGCCCTCGGCGGCGGCGTCGAGTATCGCCGCGCACGCGTGATCCTCAGCCAGAACATCCCCCTCCCCTTCCCGAACCCGTTCACGGGACGGATCACCGACATCGGCAACGCCCGCCTGGCCAGCGACTATGGCTCCGACATCGGCTACAACGTCGGCATCCTGTTCAAGCCCAGCGATCGCTTCCGCCTCGGCGCTTCCTACCGTAGCGACATGGACATCGACCTGGAGGGCAAAGCCGACTTCACCCAGATCCCGACCGGCAACGCGCAGCTCGACGGTCTGGTCGGCGCCACCTTCCCCCACGACGACACCATCTCCACCAAGTTCCCTTTCCCTGCCGTCGCTGCCGTGGGCGCCGCCTTCAGCCCGAATGACCGCTGGGACATCGAGTTCGACATCACCCACATGACCTGGAGCCGTTTCGCGGCCCTGGCCGTCGACTTCGACGATCAGCCGTCGCGCAGCTTCGTCCGCGAGCAGAACTGGGACGACTCCTCGGCCTTCCGTCTCGGCGCCAACATCGCCGCCACTCCTGAGTGGGACGTGCGCCTCGGCGCCATCTACGATCAGAACCCGCAGCCGACCGAATCCGTCAGCCCGCTGCTGCCCGACTCCGACCGCGTCGCGGCCACCCTCGGCACCGGCTGGCATTCCGGCCCCTTCGTCGCCGACTGGTCCCTGATGGTCCTGCACTTCATGGATCGCAGCACCGACGGCCGGAACCCGGAAGGCTTCGACGGCACCTACAAGACAGACGCCATCCTGTGGAGCTTCAACCTCGGCTATCGGTTCTAAAGGAGACCTCATGAACAAGACCTTGAAATTTGCAGCGGCTTTTGCCGTCGCGGCACTCGTCGCCCTCCCGTCGTTCGCCCAACGCGGCTCGGCCGACTTCACGCATTTCGTCACCCTTGGTGACAGCTACGGCGCCGGCTTCCAGAGCAACTCGCTCAACGAGCGTCACCAGGTGTGGAGCTGGCCGGCCGTCGTGGCCCGCCAGGCCGGCCTGACCCTCTGCCCGTCCACCGCGGTGGCCTCCGACAACTGCTTCGCGCAGCCGCTGGTCTCCTATCCCGGCATCGGCCCGGAGCTGATCCTCCAGAGCCTCACCGTCGGTCCCGTCGGACAAGCCGGTCAGGGCACGCCGCTGATGACCACCTTCGGCCGGCCGTACAACAACCTGGCCATTCCGGGCGGCACCGTGGGCGCCCTCCTGGCCATCACCGGCGCGGAGCCGGTGACCCCGACCGACACCACTCCGGTCGTCTTCGGCCGCTTCATCCTGCGCGGTCTGGGCACGGAAGTGCAGCAGGCCGTCGCTCAGCACCCAACCTTCATCGCCATGTGGGCGGGAGGCAACGACTATCTCGGCGCCGCCCTGGCCGGCACCCCGACCCGTCTGACCTCGACCGCCGACTTCAAGACGCGCTATGAAGCGGTGCTCGACCAGCTCATCGCCGGGGCTCCGGGCGCGGGCATGGTGGTCGGCTCTCTGCCGAACCAGATCCCGCCGTACTTCACGCTCGTTCCGCCGTACCTCATCAACCCCGCCACCGGCCAGCCGGTCCTCGGTCCGGACGGGAACCGCATCTACTACGTGGCCGACCTCGGCGGCGGCAACTTCGGCCAGCTTCCGGTCGGCAGCTACGTCACCCTCGATGCCCGCGCCCAGCTCGGCCAGGGCTACGGCATTCCGGCCGCGTTCAAGAACATCCCGCCGTTCAACGCCCTCCCGCATGTCGGTGAGCCGCTGGCGGATCAGTACTCCCTCACGCCCACCGAGACCGCGGCCATCGTCAGCCGCGTCGCTGACTACAACGCGATCATCACCGCCGCCGCGGCGCAGCGCAACATCCCGGTCGCCGACGTGAAGGGACTCTTCGACCACGTGTATGGGGCCGGCGGTCTCAAGGTCGGTCCGGTGACGATCTCGCCCGCGTTCGTCAGCGGCGGGTTCTTCAGCCTGGACGGCTTTCACCTCACTGACCTCGGCTACCTGCTGATGGGCAATGAGTTCATCAAGGCCATCAACAGCTCGTACGAGACCTCGATCCCGCTGGCCGGGCTCGCGCAGCTCTACGCGAACAACGGAGCCTTCTTCCCGGAGGACTCCAGCTCGAACATCACCGTCGGCACCCTGACGTTTGCCGACGGAGTCGCGGAAGAGATCCGGGCCATGTGGGCCACGCGCGCTCCCGTGCGCCGTCGCGGCGTTTCGCACTGACCCCCCTTCATCGCACAACGAGAAAGGCGGCCGCGAGGCCGCCTTTTTCTTTTGTCCATGAGTCGAGAGCGCGTCGTGCGATCGGTGATCGGCTCAACCGTCCGCGACCCGCGTGATGCCCTGAGTGTAGCGTCAGGTCCCCGAGGGCCGGCCACGTGGAGACGGACGGGAGATGTCGATCATGGCCATCCGTTCCTTCTCGTCGTACCAGCAGTGGAAGCGTTTGATGCCGGGCACGTCGATGTCGTAGGACCGGAAGAAGCTGGGAACGTGAAGCGAGGTGGACTTCTCGGACTGCCTGATCTTGGCGTCCCCCTCTTCCTTCTTTTCCAGCGGCTTGATGCCGATGATCTTCCTCTTCTTGTCGTAGTAGAGGTTCGCGCTGGTCCTTCCGCGGAGGCGGAGCATGTCGGCGACGGGCGACGGCAGGCGGATCAGCCGTGATTGAACGATCGTCGCCGAAGCGGGAAACCGTTCGAACTCAGGCTGCGGCTCCCACTTCTCAAAAGCCATTCCGACTCCTCTCCCGCCACTGACCTCTGGAAATACCCGCAACGATCATAAAAACTGGCAGCATTTTGTCAACAATTAATCGCACGTGTTTCGCGATCGGAAAACGTCACGCCAGGACCTGAAATTCTGATCCACGTGAAAACATTGCTGGTTTATAGGTGGCTGGCTCCAGCTAAGTCACTGAAACGTGACCACTTGCGAATTCCATCGCCATCCACGACGAGCGCCGGGCCATCCGTCCTGAGCAACGACCATGTTCCATGTTCGACCCGAAATCTGGGGAGTGGCCACCGATGAGGCATCGGTTGGCGTCCGCTTTCCCATCACGCGCTGAGCTCGTTTTGGACGGAATGACGTCCGGATGAACGCATTGGGCGCGCGATCGACAAGTCAGGCTGCGGCGATTGGGCCGGTCTCCTCGGCGTCTCCCGCCTGACCTACTATTGACAGCACTGAGATCAAGAGGGGGAGCGCCGGCTCCCCCTTTCGTTTCAGGTTTTCGGGCGCGCGTGCTACTTGAAATAGGCCCGGTCCAGCGCCCGGTACTGCACTGCTTCGGCTACGTGCGCGGTGTCGATCTGTTCGCAGGCCGCGAGGTCCGCGATCGTGCGGGCCACTTTCAGGATGCGGTCGTGGGCGCGGGCGGAGAGGCCGAGGCGTTCGATGGCGGCGATGAGGAGCCGTCGCGAGGCGGTGTCGAGCTCGCAGACCTTGCGCACGTGTCGGGAGGCCATCTCGGCGTTGCAGGTGATGGCCGCCTTGCGAAAGCGGTGGCGTTGGATCGCGCGAGCTGCTTCCACGCGGTCGCGGATCGCGATCGAGGGCTCGCCGGGATCGACGCTGGCGATCTCCTCCGTCGACAAGGCCGCCACTTCCACCTGCAGATCGACACGGTCCAGCAGCGGCCCGGAGATCTTCGCGAGATAGCGCGCGATCTGATGCGGCGAGCAGAGGCAGTCACGCCGCGTGTCGTTGAAGAACCCGCAGGGGCAGGGATTCAGCGCCGCGGCGAGGGTGAAGCGGGCCGGGAACGTCACCGTGCGCGCGGCCCGTGCGATGGTCACGAAACCGTCCTCCATCGGCTGGCGCATCACCTCCAGCGTCTCCCGCCGAAACTCCGCCAGCTCGTCGAGAAAGAGCACGCCGTGGTGCGCGAGGCTCACTTCCCCCGGGCGGACGTTCGAGCCTCCTCCGGCCATGCCGGCGGTGGAGATGGTGTGATGCGGGGCCCGGAACGGGCGATGGCCGAGGAGACCGCTGCCCGGGGCAAGCACTCCGGCCACGGAGTGGATCTTGGTGGTGACGATGGACTCGTCGAGCGAGAGTCGCGGCAGGATCGTGGAGAGCCGCCGGGCCAGCATGGTCTTTCCCGATCCCGGAGGCCCGATCATCATCAGGTTGTGTCCACCCGCGGCGGCCACTTCCAGCGCGCGCTTGGCCTGCGCCTGTCCACGCACCTCGGCGAAATCGGCGCCGTCGTCGGCGCGCTCGGCCACGGCCGCGGAGACCGCGGGCGCAATGGGCTGCTCTCCAGTGAGGTGCTTGAGGAGCGCGAGCAGGTGAGGCACGCCGATGACACGCACGCGGTGCACCGCCGCGGCCTCGTTGGCGTTCAGCAGGGGCACGATCAATTCGCGGATCCCGCGGTCCGCCGCCAGCGCCGACGAGATCGACAGCGTCCCGCGCACCGGAGTGAGCGTGCCGTCGAGGGAGAGCTCGCCGACGAAAACCCGTCCGACGATGTCGGGCTCGCCCAACTTCTCCAGCGCATGCAGCATGCCGATGGCGATCGGCAGGTCGAAGCTCGAGCCTTCCTTCTTCACGTCGGCGGGGGAAAGGTTCACGGTGATGTGGCGGGTGGGCGGATAGAAGCCGCAGTTGGCCAGCGCGGAGTTCACACGCGCGTACGATTCCCGCACGGCGAGGTCGGGCAAGCCGACCATGGTGAACCCCGGCTGATGCGCCGGCCGGGCGTCGACTTCGATGATGATCCGAACTGCATCAATTCCGAGGGTGGCGGCACTCCACACTTTCGAAAGCATGGTGGGTCGACCCCGCGGAAGTCCCTGGAGGAGTATCCCTCGGATGTGGGCATCGGGCAAGGCCACATCTTCGAGTCTTCGGGTCTTCGTCTTCGGGTCGTCGAGTCGTCGAGTCTTCGAGTCGTCGAGTGGACCAGAGTTGCGAGGGATACTCGACGACTCGTAGACTCGACGACTCGTAGACTCGACGACTCGACTCGTAGACTCGACGACTCGACGACTCGACTCGTAGACGTAGACTCGAAACCGGAGGAGCAATGAAGATCGAAGTGCCTCACAAGACCAGCAAGGATGCGGCACGGAGGAAGGTGGAGGAGCGGATCGGGCAACTCCTCTCCCAATTCGGCGGACACGCCGACGAGATCACCCACGAGTGGCTTGGAGACACCCTCACGTTCAAGGGGAAGGCGAAGGGCCTGGCCGTCGCAGGGACCGTGGAGGTCACCGACCAGCAGGTGGTGATCGACGGCAAGCTCCCCCTGGTCGCGCGGATGTTCGAAGGCCGGATTCGCGAAGCGTTGGAACGCGAGGCGAAGACGATGTTCGGTTGAAGCTGTTACTGGTTGCTGGTTGCTGGTTGTCTGCGGTGTCGCGCGGTCAATCGACGACTCGAAGACCTGACGACTCGACGACCCGACGACCCGACGACTCGAAGACCTGACGACTCGACGACCTGACGACTCGGTCGTTGACGCTTACGCGGTCAGGCTGCCGGCTCGTCGACGTGGAAGATCTTCTTCAACGCGTGGACGTTTGGATCGACAAACAGGCGGCCATCGACTTCGAGGGCCGGATCGGATCCGGCGTGGTGTGTGTAGGATTTCCGGGACTCGTCGACGCGGACGAGCTCATGCTCGACCCGGAACTGCCGGAGAAACCCCTGAATCAGACTGGTTTTGTGCCTCAGTGAACCGGGGAAGAACCTTACGGTCATCGCCTCCCCTCCTCTCCCATGTGGAAACTACCGATTTACGGATCTGCAGACCTTAGGCCCGTTTCCGCTGGAAGTCAAATAACGAGAAGGAGATCACGCGGATGCGGCCGCCACGTCCCGGTACTGAATCTCGTATAAGCGCCGGTAGAGTCCGCCAGCCTGCATCAGCTCTTCGTGCGTTCCCCGTTCCCGGATCTCCCCGTGGTGGAAGACCAGAATCGTGTCGGCGGAGCGGATGGTGGAGAGCCGGTGGGCGATGACGATCGAGGTCCGGCCCTCGAGCAAGGTCTGGATCGCATCCTGGATCAGGAGCTCGGTTTCGGTGTCGATGGACGACGTGGCCTCGTCGAGGATGAGCACCGGCGGATCGAACGCCAGCGCGCGGGCGAAGGAGAGGAGCTGTTTCTCCCCCACGGCCAGGCCCGCGCCCCGCTCCCGCACCGGCGAGGCGTAGCCCTCCGGTAGACGGGAGATGAACCGGTCAGCCTGCACGCGTTTGGCGGCGGTCCGGATCTGTTCCGGCGAGATCGGCGCGCCGAGGGAGATGTTCTCGGCGATGTCGCCGGTGAAGATGAAAAAGTCCTGCTGCACGATGGCGAAGACGCGCCTCAACTCCACAGTCGAGTACTCGCGGAAGTCGATTCCGTTGATGAGAATCTCCCCGCGCTGCGGCTCGTAAAAGCGAAGCAGGAGAGCGGTCACCGTGGTCTTCCCGGCCCCGGTGTGGCCGACCAGCGCCACCCGTTTCCCGCGCTCCACGCGGAAGGAGACGTTCTTGAGGACCCAGTCAGGTTCGGCCTTGACCGCGGCGTGCGGTTGAGAGCCTTCCTCGGCGGGCAAAGGGCCGCGGGCCGAAGCCCCTCCGGGCTCGTTGTAGGCAAACCACACGTTGCGGAACTCGATCGACTCGAGCGCACCGACCGCGCGCGTCCCAGCGTCGGGGATGCGCACCTTCGTGTCCAGCAGTTTGAAGATGCGCTCCGAAGCGGCCATGGCGGCCTGAAGGATGTTGTACTTTTCGGAGAGGTCGGCAATGGGCTGGTAAAAGCGCTGCGAGTACTGAAAGAACGCGATCAGCGCGCCCAGCGAGAGCGTGCCTTGGATGACCTGCCCGCCCCCATACCAGACGATCAACGCGAGACCGATGGTTTCGATCAGTTCGATGGACGGGTAGAAGATCGCGTAGTAGTAGATCGAGTCGAGGTTGGCCTTGCGATGCCGCTCGTTGAGCTCCTCGAACTTCTCCGCCTCCTTCTCTTCCCGATTGAAGAGCTGCACCGTCGACATTCCGGAGATGTGCTCCTGGAGAAAGGCATTGATGGCGGCGATGCGGGCACGCACCTGGCGATAGGTGACGCGTGCCCCGCGCCGGAACCAGATCGAGACCAGGATGATGAACGGGGTGATGGAGAACAGCACCACCGCCAGCCGCCAGTTCATCCAGAACAGGACGCCCACGATGCCGAGCAGCACGAAGACGTCGCCGAAGATGGCCACGAAGCCGGCCGTGAAGAGATCGTTGAGCGCGTCGACGTCCGTGGTCACCCGTGTCATCAGCCGCCCCACGGGATTGCGGTCGAAGTACTTGATGTCGAGCTTCTGCAGGTGCCCGAAGATCTGCTTGCGCAGGTCGTACATGATGTACTGGCCCATGAGGTTCATCAGGACCATCTGGGTGTAGAGCACGATGAATCCGCCGGTGAGCGAGAGCAGGTAGATCGCCGCCGCGACGTTGACGCCCATCACCGGATCCAGCCGGACTCCGTTGGAAGCGAGCCATTCCCCTACTTTCCGGCTCACGCCCAACGGCTGGCCGCCCATGATCGGCGTCACGAAGAGGTCGATGGCGATGGCCGTGATGGCCGGGCCGGCGATCTCGAAGATCGACGAGAGAATCACCAGGAAGACGGAAAGACTGGCCCGCCACTTGTACGGACGCAGGTACTGCATCAGGCGCCAGGTCAGATGGGCGTCGAAGGCCTTCGCGGATTCGTCTTCGTGTTTCTCGATCTCGGACATGGGCCCTGACTAGGATTGAGGATTGAGGATTGAGGATTGAGGATTGTTAGTGCTGGTTGCTGGTTGCTGGTTGTCTGCGGTTTCGGACTGATGGCGATCGCGCGTGGTCGGCCGGAACACCCCAGACGGCCAGCAACGAGTAACCAGCAACCAGCAACCTCTTTGCCGGCTCACGCGATCTCCTCCAATTCCGCTTCCATGGTCTGTTTGCGGTACAGGTCCGCGTAGTAGCCGCCCCTGGCCACCAGGACTTCGTGCGAGCCGCGCTCGACGATTCTGCCTTCATCGAGCACGACGATGTGATCGGCGTCTTTCACTGAGGAGACTCGGTGGGAGACGATGAGGGCCGTCCGTCCCTTGCGGATGGAGCGGAGCGCGTGGAGGATCCGCTCCTCGGTGTGCGTATCGACGGCGCTGAGCGAGTCGTCGAGGATGAGGATGAGCGGATCGCGCACCAGAGCGCGGGCGATGGCGGTGCGCTGCTTCTGCCCCCCGGAGAGGGTGATGCCGCGCTCCCCGATCATCGTCGCCAGACCCTGCGGAAAGCCGGCCACGTCCGTCTCCAGCCCGGCCTGGCCCGCGACCAGATCCACTTCCGCATCCGTGGCCGTGGCCCGGCCGAAGCGGATGTTCTCGGCGATCGACTCGGAGAAGAGAAAGGTCTCCTGCGGGACCATGCCGATCCACTGGCGCAGTTGCCGGATGGGGATGGTCTCGATGGGCCGGCCGTTGAGCATCACGGTGCCGGGCGGCGGCTCGAAGGTGCGCGTGATGACCGAGAGCAGCGTCGATTTCCCGCTTCCGGTCCGTCCGACGATCCCCACGGTCTCGCCCTGGCGCACGTCCAGGTTGATGTCGCGCAGGACGGGCCGCCCACCGTCATAGGCGAAGGTCAGGTCACGGATCTGCAGGTTCCCCTGCGCGGCCATCTCCACCTCGGAGGCGGCATCGAAGTCGTGCGGCACATTCCAGATCTCGGTGAGCCGCTTCATCGAAGCCATGCCCCGCTGGAAGAGATTGATCACCCAGCCGAGGGCGATGAGCGGCCAGATCATCCGGCCGAGGTAGAACTGGAACGCCACGAAAGCACCCAGGGTCATCGTGCCGGCGATGATCTTCCGGCTGCCGACGAAGAAGACGAAGACGAACATGAAGCCGATCAGCACGTGCAACGCGGGATAGAACGTTGCGCTGAGACGGATCAGCGACCGGTTGCGCTCCACGTATTCGTGGTTCATCCGCTTGAACGTTTCGATCTCGCTGTCCTCACGGGTGAAGGCCCGCACCACGCGCACGCCTGAAAGGTTTTCCTGCACGCGCGAGGAGATCTCGCCGAAGTAGTCCTGCACGGCGCGAGAGCGCAAGTGGATGCGCTGGCCGAACGTCTTGACCAGACCGGCCACGATCGGCACGGAGGCCAGCGAAAGCAACGCCATGGACGACTCCGTGCGCAGCATCATCACGAAGGCTCCGCCCACCACGAGCACCGCGGAAAACGCATGCATCACCGCGGGGCCGATGAGCATGCGCACCGAGGTCAGATCGTTCGTGGCCCGCGACATGAGATCGCCCGTGCGCTGTTCCTGATAGAACCGCAGCGGGAGCTTCTGCAGGTGGTCGTAGAAGTCGCCACGCATGTCGTACTCGATGCGCCGTGACGTACCGATGACCACCCGCCGCTGGAGGTAGAGGAACAAGCCCTCCACCATGGAAGCGCCGATGAGCATCAGGCTGTAGCGGACCAGCGTCTGCCGCGTCAATCCGTGCCCGAGCGCATTCACGGCGCTTCCGATGATGAGCGGCTTGAGGAGCGAGAAGGCGGCCGAGCCGACCGCACAGCCGGCCCCGATGGCGAGACTGCCTTTGTAGCGCTTGAAGTAGGAGAGCAGTCGGCGGACCGGGGTCATCTCGGGCGCATTGTAGCGTTGGGAGGTGGAGCCTGCAGGGAGGAGCGGTCCCCTTCCTCCGTCTGGCTGGTTGCGGAGTCCGCCACTCCTTCCGCCCACGCGCCGCTCGTGACTTTCTCCCTCACCCCTTCGGCGCCGAACCCTACCGTCGTACGCATGAGCGATGAATGGTTCGGGCATCCCCGCGGGCTCTCGGTCCTCTTCTTCACCGAGATGTGGGAGCGCTTCAGCTACTACGGCATGCGCGCCATCCTCATCTTGTACATGGTCGCGCCCGAGGCCGAGGGTGGGCTCGGGTACTCGACCGCGAAGGCGGCCGCCGTCTACGGCTGGTACACGATGCTCGTGTATGCCAGCGCCATCCCCGGCGGGTTTCTGGCGGATCGCAAGCTCGGACACTGGTGGGCGGTGCTCGGCGGAGGCGCGATCATCGCCCTCGGCCATTTCAGCATGGCCGTCCCCCGCGTGGAGCTGTTCTTCGCCGGACTGGGCCTGATCGTGATCGGCACTGGGCTGCTCAAGCCGAACGTCAGCTCCATGGTGGGGATGCTTTATGACGACGACGATCCCCGTCGCGACAGCGGCTTCTCGATCTTCTACATGGGCATCAACATCGGAGCGATGGCCGCACCCCTGGTCTGCGGCTGGCTCGGTCAGCGCGTGGACTGGCACCTCGGCTTCGGCGCCGCGGGCGTGGGGATGGTTCTGGGATTGACGCAATACCTTCTGGGACGCAGGTGGCTCGATCGGGCCCGTGGTCAAGGGCGTGTTCGTGCCGATGCCACTGCGTCAACGAAGAGCACGCAACCGCCGCTGACACCCGACGAATGGAAGCGTCTGGCCCTGATCGGGATCCTCTTCGTCTTCGCGATCGTGTTTTTCGGCGCGTTCGAACAGGCTGGCTCGAGTCTGACCCTCTTCGCCGACCGCTACACCCGCTTGGAGATCTTCAGTTGGAGCTTTCCCTCGAGCTGGTTTCAGGTCGAACAACCGTTGTTCGTGCTGATGCTGGCGCCCTTCTTCGCCTGGATGTGGGTGCGCATGGGAGTCCGTCAGCCCTCCAGCCTGACGAAGTTCGTCTACGGACTGCTGCTGGTGGGCATCGGTTACCTGATCATCGTGCCGGCGGCCGCGCATGCGCAGAGCGCAGGAGTGCGCGTCAGTCCCCTCTGGCTGACCACGCTCTACCTCGTGCACACGTTCGGTGAGCTCTGTCTCAGCCCGGTGGGACTGAGCATCGTCACGCGGCTCTCTCCGCGGCGGATGGTCGGCGCGATGATGGGGGTCTGGTTCCTGGCCGCCTCGTTCGGAAACCGCCTGGCCGGATGGGCCGCCGGATTCTTCGACGTGATTCCGGTGGCGCGTCTCTTCACCTGGAACGCCGCCGTTTCCCTCGGCGCGGCCGCGTTGCTGCTGATGATCAGCCTCTGGGTGCGGCGGTGGCTCTCGGAGAGTCGCGCAGCGTCGGCATGACCGCGACCGTGCGTCCCTCGTGAATGTGCCGACGCACCTTTCTCTTCTTCGCAGTCCAACGTTGCCACCGTGTGTCGACTGCGGGGGCCGTACCGGGCTCGCCCCTCCCCTGACCTATCATGTTCAATGTGTCCGATCGGGTCCGAACCACGCTGTTGATCTTCGCCGGATCCACGCTGGTGGGGCTCTTCTTCGCCTCGCAATCGTTCGTCAATCCTGACCTACGCTCGGTCGTCCCGTGGAGGAAGGCCGTGGCGGTGAACCTCACCTACTACTGGCTCTACGGCATGGCCGTGCCGGTGGTGATGATGCTTGGCCGGCGCTTTCCCATGGACGGCCGCCGCTGGGGCCGCTCTCTGGCCGTCCACATCACGGCCAGCTTCGCGCTGACCGCGATCGTCCTGACGCTGACGGAAGTGATCCTCAGCCCGGCGGTCCTCGGCGTGCGCATCGATCCACTGAGCATCATGGTGCCCCTGGCCCTCTCGGCGAACTTCCATTCCCTCCTGCCCACTTACTGGATGATCCTGGCTGCGTACCTTGCCTTTCAGTACTACGCCCGGGCGCGCAGCCGCGAAGTGCAGGCCTCGCAACTGGAGGCGCGATTGTCGGAGGCCAAGCTGGAAGCGTTGAAGATGCAGCTCCGGCCGCATTTTCTGTTCAACACGCTCAACTCGATCTCCTCACTGATCTACAGCGACCGCGAAGCGGCCGACGCCATGCTGGCCCGGCTGGCGGACTTCCTGCGCCTGACCATCGACAGCGATCGGGAGTCGATCGTCCCGCTGCACCGCGAGCTCGACTTCGTGCGCCGTTACCTCGAGATCGAACAGATCCGTCTGGAGAGCCGCCTGCGGGTTCGCTACGACATCTCTCCCTCCGTGGCGGATGCGCCCGTTCCCACGCTGATCCTCCAGCCTCTCGTGGAGAATGCCATCCACCACGGTGTCGCTTCACGCGAAGAGGGCGGCACGATCGTCATCGCCGCGTCGGGCGATTCGCGCCTGAAGCTGAGCGTCTCCGACGACGGACCGGGACTCTCCGGCAACGGCGGTCCGCTTCGGGTCGGCCTGCGCAACACCCAGGCGCGCCTGGAGCAGACGTACGGAAACGATTTCGAGTTGCGCATCGCGGACCGCCCGGAGGGAGGCGTGATCGTGGAGATCACGATTCCGACGTGATCCGCGCGATCATCGCCGACGACGAACGGCTGGCGCGGCAGAAAGTCCGCGAGCTGGCTTCCGCGCATCCCGATCTGCAGATCGTGGCCGAGTGCGCGAACGGCAAGCAGGCCCTGGCAGCCATTCGCGAGCATCACCCCGACCTGGTGTTCCTCGACATCCGCATGCCCGGAATCGACGGCTTCGGTGTCGTGCGGGAACTGCGTGGAGAAGCGCTGCCGCGCATCGTCTTCGTCACCGCGCACAACGAATACGCCGTGGAGGCGTTCGACGTCGAGGCGGTCGACTACCTGCTCAAGCCCTTCGACCGGGCCCGCTTCGACCGGACCGTGGACCGCGTGCGCCGGGAAGGCGATGCCGGGGCCCGTCGCCGGCTGCTGGATGCGCTGGATCGCCTGGTGACGGCGCCGGAGCGAAGCGCCACGCACTTTGTCGTCAGAGCCCGGGAGAAGATCGTCTTCATCGATCCGCATGAAGTGACCTGGATCGGAGCGGAAGGCAAATACGTACGGCTGCACCTCACGCCCACCGTCACGCACCTGGTGCGCCAATCCATCGCCGAGGTGGAGCGACGGCTCGATCCCAGTGAGTTCCTGCGCATCCACCGCAGCACCATCGTGAACCTGCGCCGGGTCAAGGAAATGCACCGCGGCGTGGGAGACGATTTCGTGGTGCTCCTCGCCGACGGCACACAGTTGTCCCTCAGCCGCCGGTACCGCGCCCGGCTGGCGGACTTTGTTTGAACGGGAGCGTTCACGACAGAGGCACAGCGCGGGCTATGCCCGCAACCCAAGGAACGCCGGCGTCTCGCCG
>JBDTOZ010000678.1:0-9491 GCA_039932995.1 Acidobacteriota bacterium
CTCGCCGGCTGGCTGTGCGGCGTCCTCGCCGCGGGCGGGGGAACGCGTGCGAGGGACAGCAATCACCGCTCTCGCGAGAAAGGCTCGCGGGCGAGACGCCCACGGGCCAGCCGGCGAGGACGCCGGCGCTCCAATGCTCGGCCTGCAAATCTTCGCGTCGCGCGAAGAAATTCGAGGTTCGTAGTACAGAGGCTCCCCGCAGCGCCCTCCCGTGCTTCTCAACGTTAGCGCGTACGGGCACCGCGCCCCCTCTCCCCTGCCGACTGCCTCTCAGATTCTCGCCCGCCGCAGGCGCAGCGCGTTGGCGATGACCGAGACGGAGCTGAAGCTCATGGCCGCGGCGGCGATCATGGGACTGAGCAACACGCCGAAGAACGGATAGAGCACGCCGGCGGCGATGGGAACGCCGAGAGCGTTGTAGATGAAGGCGAAGAAGAGGTTCTGCCGGATGTTGCGCATTGTCGCTTCGCTCAGACGCCGGGCCCGGACGATGCCGCGCAGGTCGCCGCCCACCAGGGTCACGTCCGCCGCTTCCATGGCCACATCGGTCCCCGTGCCCATGGCAATGCCGACGTCCGCGCGCGCCAGGGCCGGCGCGTCGTTGATGCCGTCTCCCGCCATGGCCACGATCCGTCCCTCCCTCTGCAGCCGCGCCACGACGTCGGCTTTCTGTTCCGGCAGGACCTCGGCGATCACTTCGTCGATGCCCAGCTTCGTCGCCACCGCCCGGGCCGTGGTCTCGCTGTCGCCGGTGAGCATGACGATGCGCAAGCCTTCCGCGTGCAGGTCGCGGATGGCCGCGGCGGTGGTGTCCTTCACTGGATCGGCGACGCCGATCAAGCCGGCTGGCTTGCCGTCGACCGCCACCAGCATCACGGTCTGTCCTTCCGCGCGCATCGCCTCGGCGCGGACCACGAGCGCGCTCGCGTCGACCCCGAGGTCGCCGAGCAACGCACGATTCCCCAGCGCCACCTCGCGTCCCTCGACCACGCCCCGCACCCCTTTTCCGGTGATGGAGGCGAAGCTGGACGCGGCGCGCACCTCGAGGCCGCGCGCTTCCGCGCCCGCCACGATGGCCGCGGCCAGCGGATGCTCGCTCGCGCGCTCGACGCTCGCGGCCAGCCGCAGGAGCTCGTTCTCATCGAACCCGCTGAGCGCCTCAGTGGCGGACAACGCGGGCTTGCCGACCGTCAGTGTGCCGGTTTTGTCGAGAACCAACGTGTCGACTTTGCGCAGCACCTCGATGGCCTCGGCGTTCCGGAAGAGCACTCCCGCGGTGGCACCCTTGCCCGCGGCCACCATGATCGACATCGGCGTGGCCAGCCCGAGCGCGCAGGGACAGGCGATGATGAGCACGGCCACGGCGTTGACCATGGCGAAGATGAAACGCGGCTCCGGGCCGGCCAGAGCCCACACCGCGAAGGTGGCCAGGGCGATGAGCACCACCGTGGGGACGAACCACGCCGAGACCTGATCGGCCAGCTTCTGGATCGGCGCGCGGCTGCGCTGGGCCTGCGCCACCATGTTCACGATCTGCGAGAGCAGCGTCTCCGTGCCGACGCGCTCCGCGCGCATGATCACCGAGCCGGTGGTGTTGACCGTGGCCCCGATGATCCGGTCGCCCGGCCCTTTCTCGACCGGGAGCGGCTCACCGGTGACCATCGATTCGTCGATGTTGGTCGTTCCTTCGACGACCACGCCGTCGACCGGACACTTCTCCCCCGGCCGGACGCGCAGCAGGTCGCCCGGTCGCACGTCTTCGACCGGGACGTCCCGCTCGGTTCCGTTCTCGACCCGGCGGGCCGTCTTCGGCGCCAACCCGAGCAGCGCCCGGATCGCGGCGCCGGTGCGGCTTCGCGCACGCAACTCGAGCACCTGGCCGAGAAGCACCAGCGTCACGATGGCCGCGGCCGCCTCGAAGTACACGCCGACATTCCCCGCGTGATCGCGGAACGATGGCGGAAAGAGAAAGGGGAAGATCGCGGCGAAGAGACTGTAGAGAAACGCCACCGAGACACCCAGTCCGATGAGCGTGAACATGTTCAAGTGCCGCGTCACGATCGAGGTCCAGGCCCGCTCGAAGAAGGGCCAGCCGCCCCAGAGGACGACCGGCGCCGCCAGCACGAGCTCGATCCAGGGAGCCCACGCGCTGATGGTGTGTCCCAGCGTTGCGGACACACCCGGCAGGTGGCGCAGCATGACGAAGGCCACGAGCGGCACGGTCAACACCGTGCTGACGCGGAAGCGCCGGGTCATGTCCTCGAGCTCGGGATTCTTCTCGTCGAGCGTGACCGTGCGAGGCTCGAGAGCCATCCCGCAGATGGGACAGCTCCCCGGCGCGTCGCGGACGATCTCCGGGTGCATCGGGCAGGTCCACTCGGTCTTCGTGACCGGTGCCGCCACGACTTCCGGCTCCAAGGCCATCCCACACTTCGGACAGGCGCCCGGACCCTTCTTCCGCACCTCAGGGTCCATCGGACAGACGTAGACCGCCCCTTGCGGCACGGCCGCCGGAGGGGCGGGGGCGGGCGCGGCTTCCACGTAGGCACTGGGATTGGCGTCGAACTTCGCCTTGCAGTGCAGCGAGCAGAAGTAGATCGTCTCGCTGCCGTACTGCGAAGAACCGGCAGCCTTGGCGGGATCGACGGTCATGCCGCAGACGGGGTCTTTCGCGGTCGCGGCGGCGGTTGCGGTGGGGTGATGGTGTGTCATGGGAGGCAAGATAGGCCTTCCCATGGTGGGAAGGTCAAGCGCGGTCTCGGGTGCGGGTCAAATTTTGTGGTGGGCTCTGCACAGATGTGCCGTCACCCGCTCCCCGTATCCTCATGCGCTGCATGGACCGGTTTCGATTCCGGCGAGCCCCACTGGCGGAGGCGGATGGAGAGCACGACGATGGCCAGGACGGCCAGGAACTCGCTTTGCCAGTTTTGGGTCGACTCGTACCAGAACTGCGAAGTCTTCATGTAGCCAGCCGTCGTCACCCGCTCCGTCGACCCGTGCTCCGCTTCTTTTTGGTTGTAGCGTACGGCGCCGGTGGCCGCGTGCAGGAGGAACGACACGGCGAAGAGCGCGGCCAGGGCGAGACTGAGCGAGTTCCGGTAGATCGACAGACGCCATCCGCCCTGCCGGACGGCGTTCGGCACGCCGGGGTCGTCGCGATGAGCTTCCGGGTCGTCGTCCACTTCGTTGCCGCCGCCATGCTTCTTCGATTCCGAGGAGCCCTTCTGGTAGAGAAACACCGTGAGCACGACGTACATCGACATCTGCAGGAACTCGCTCTCCCAGTTCTCGAACACACTCTCGCCGAACTCGGCGGAATGGAGATAACGGCCGTAGGACACCTCCCTGCGGCCATGCTCGCGTTCTTCTCCGTTGAATTGCTTCCAACCACTGAAACTGTGGGCCACCAGGCTGCCGAGGAACAGGAAGGCCAGCACGATCGAGAGGCCATTGTTCTTCCACATGAACAACCGCAGTCAGCAACGACTGAGCCACCGGGCCCGCGTCGCGCCGGCCAGGCCGACCGCTGGCAGCGTCCCTCATCGCGCGTACGCGTTGAGAAAGTGGGCGCTGACCTCGCTCGCGGCGATGAGCTCGAAAGGAACATGGATGAGGGGATGGATGGCGTTGTAGGTGTGGCTGGCGCTGTGGATGACGGCCAGCGACGCATCCGGCGCTGCCTCGGCGATGAGGCGGCCCTCCTGCCAGGACACGCTCTCGTCGGATCCCCCATGGACGACCAGCAGCGGAACGCGGAGCCGGCGGGCCGCCGCCAGGATGTCCAGGCGCTCCCGGTTGACCTCGTAGTCGTCCAGGATCACGGGGCTCATGCGCATGGCCTGGCCGGTGCGCGCGTTCATGACATCGAGGAACCCGCGTTCGCGCCAATCCCGCTGGGTGGCCTCGTCCCAGCGGTCGGCCCGGGAGATCGGACTCCAGACCACCACTCCGCCGAGGTTCGGGACATCCTCCGCGCCGAGGATGGCCACGCCCCCGCCGCGGGAATGCCCCAGCAGAAACGTCGGCAGACCGGGGAAGTGCTCCTGCGCGTGACGCACGGCCGAGCGGAGGTCGCGAAGCTGCGTGGAGTAGGTGTCGTGCTCGAAGAGATCCAGCCGGTCGAACGACTCCGGATCCTCACCGATCCCCGAACGGGACATGTTGAAGCGGCAAACCACCAGGCGATGCCGCGCCAGATGCTGTCCCAGCCACGGAAAGAAACCCCAGTTCTTGAAGCCCTTGAAGCCGTGCACGACGACCACGAGAGCACGTGGTCTCTCCGCGACATCGAAATCGCCGCGGATGGTCAGGCCTTCTTCTGAGTCGATGGTGAAGTGCATCGTTGGTTGGCGGTTGGCGGTTGGCGGGGGTTGTCGAGAAGCCGCTTCTTCGCGACTGCTCATGAGCATCGTCGCAATCAACGCGTCTGCGGTTCTTCCGCCAACGCCGGCGACGGATCACGGTCCGCGGGTTCTCCCCCGCCAACCGTCAACCGCAACCTCACACGTTGAAACGGAACAGAATCACATCCCCGTCCTGGACCTCGTATTCCTTTCCTTCACTGCGCATCCGGCCGGCGGCCTTCGCGCCCTGCTCGCCTTTGAGGGCGATGTAGTCGTCGTAGGCGATGGTCTCCGCACGGATGAAGCCGCGCTCGAAGTCGCTGTGAATCTTGCCGGCCGCCTGAGGAGCCCTCGAGCCGCGGTGAATGGTCCAGGCGCGCGCCTCTTTCGGTCCGACGGTGAAGAAGGTCTCGAGGTCCAGCAGCTTGTAGGCCGCGCGGATGAGCACGTCCAGACCGGGCTCTTCCAGGCCCATCTCTTTGAGGAAGTCGTCGCGCTCGTCCGGAGGCAACTGCGCGATCTGCGCCTCCAGCTCGCCGCAGATGACCACCACGCCCCCACCCTTCTCCCCGGCCACCCGACGGACCTTGGCCAGCAGAGGCGTCTCCTTGCCGAGATCGCCTTCGGCCACGTTCGCCACGTAGAGCACCGGCTTCATGGTGATCAGACTCAGCTCCGCGAGTGCGTCACGGTCCTGGTCGGTGAGCTCGGTGGTGCGGAGGGGAATGCCTTTCTCCACCGCGGCGATGGCCTTGCTCAATGCCTCCGCCTGCGCCGCGTACTCTTTCGCCGCGGCACCCTTGGCCAGACGGCTGACCCGGTCGTTCTTCTTGGTGAGCGCGTCGAGGTCGGCCAGCAGCAACTCGGTCTCGATGACTTCGATGTCGCGCTCCGGATCGACGCTCCCCTCCACGTGGACGACGTTGGGATCGTCGAAGCAACGCACGACATGCAGGATGGCCTCGGTCTCCCGGATGTTGGCCAGAAACTGGTTGCCCAGTCCCTCCCCTTTGCTGGCCCCGCGGACCAGTCCGGCGATGTCGACGACCTTCAGGTCGGTGAAGATGGTCTGCTTGCTCTGCGAGAGCACGGCGAGCTTCGTCAGGCGCTGGTCGGAGACCGGCACGATCCCGACGTTCGGCTCGATGGTGCAGAAAGGATAGTTCGCGCTCTGCGCCCCTGCCGCCGTCAACGCGTTGAAGATCGTCGACTTGCCGACGTTCGGCAGCCCGACGATGCCTACGGATAAACCCATGATTTCAAGACTCCCCGCGAGAAAGTTCGCGACCGGCTCAACGGAGGGAGGAAGGAGGCGATTCCAACGCGAAGGCGGAACCCGGAACCAGGAACGGGGAGCGCGGAGCCAGGTGCAGCGTTCCCCGCGTCACTCGTGAGCCACGCGCCGCGCGCCTTCGAGTGCCCCGATGAGGCCGACTTCCTGGTTCACGATCAGGTCCACCGGGATGGTCTCCATCAGCGGACGGAAGCGGCCCTTGCGGTGGAACGCCTCGAGGAAGTGGCCGCCGGTAAACCAGCGCCGATTCTTGGCCGCCACGCCGCCGGCCAGGAAGATTCCGCCTCGGGCCAGAATGCTCAGGGCCATGTTTCCCGCTTCCGCGCCGTAGGCATCGACGAAGATCTCGAACGTGTGCACGGCCACTGGATCGCCCGCCTCGGCGCGCTCGGCGATCTCGGCCCCTGTGCTCTCGGGGCCGCCGAGAAACTGGAAGATGCTCACCAGGCCCATCCCGGAGACGACCCGCTCCCAGCTCACATGCCCGAGGCGCGCGTGCAGGTCGAGGAAGAGCCGGGACTGCTCCTCATTCTGAGGTGCGAAATCGCGGTGCCCTCCTTCGCTGGCCAGTACATGGTGGACGCCCTTCTGCCAGATCAGCATCGCTTCGCCGAGACCGGTGCCGGCGCCGAGAATCCCCACGGGTGCGGCGCGGTCCCGCTCCCCTTTCTGCAGCGACAGCAGGTCGGACTCGCCGAGCAGAGGGACGCCGAGCGCCACGGCGTAGAAGTCGTTGACCAGGGAAATGCGCGGAATGAAGAACGTCTCGGACAGTCGTGCCACCTCGATGCTCCAGCCGAGGTTGGTCACGGTGGCGTGACTGCCGATCACCGGCCCCGCCACCGCGAAGCACGCCGCGTCGACCGCCCCCGGAACCGTGACGACGAACGCGCGCAGAAGGTCGTCGAAAGTGCCGTACGCGCCGCTCTCGAAACGCTGGGAAGCCGACACCGCGCCGTCATCCTCCACGCAACGCAACAGAGTCTTCGTCCCGCCGACGTCGCCCGCGATCAAACGCATGGAGGTAGTGTAGTCGGTTGGCGGTTGGCGGTTGGCGGTTGGCGGGGGACGCGCGAAGGCGCGTTCCGTGTTCTGTCGCTCGGAGCGCTGGCGTCCCGCCGGCTGGCCCGCAGGCGTCCTCGCCTGCGCCGCGCGCCGCGTCGCAGCAAAACGCGCATCTCGCGAGATCCACGTTTCCCCCGCCCGCGGCGGGACGCCGCACCGCCAGCCGGCGAGACGCCGGCGCTCCGAGCTCGTCCCTCGTGTAACCTTCGCGACATGGCCGGGCGGATCGAAGATTACGCGTTGATTGGGGACTGTCAGACAGCGGCTCTGGTGGGACGAGACGGCTCGATCGACTGGCTGTGTGTGCCGCGATTCGATTCGGGCGCCTGCTTCGCGGCTCTGCTGGGCACTCCCGAGCATGGTCGCTGGCAGCTCGCACCGGACGAAGAGATCCTCGGCGTGCATCGTCGTTATCGGGACGACACGCTGATCCTGGAGACCGTCTTCACCACCGGATCCGGCGAAGTGGCGGTCATCGACTTCATGCCTCCGCGCACCTCCACTCCGGACATCGTGCGCATCGTCGAAGGACGGCGGGGAACGGTGAAGATGCGTATGCACCTGGTGCTGCGCTTCGACTACGGCTCGATCGTCCCGTGGGTGCGTCGCACCGGACAAGGCATCGACGCCGTGGCCGGTCCGGATCGCGTGGAACTCCGCTCCCCCGTTCCGCTGAAGGGCGAGAACCTCACCACCGTCGCGGAGTTCTCCGTGACGGAAGGCGAGCGCGTGCCGTTCATCCTGCGCTGGCAGCCGTCGCATGAAGAACTGAGCGAGATGGTCGAAGCCGGCGAAGCGCTGACCGGGACCGAAGCGTGGTGGCACGAGTGGTCGGGCCGCTGCACGTACGAAGGTCCCTGGCGCGACTCCGTGGTGCGGTCCCTGATCACGCTCAAGGCTCTCACCTACGCGCCCACCGGCGGCATCGTGGCCGCGCCGACCACCTCCCTCCCCGAGCAGTTCGGCGGAGTGCGCAACTGGGACTATCGCCTCTGCTGGCTGCGCGATGCCACCTTCACCCTCTACTCCCTGCTCATGGCCGGCTTCCACGAGGAAGCACGTGCGTGGCGAAGCTGGCTCCTGCGCGCGGTGGCCGGCGACCCGTCGCAGATCAGCATCATGTACGGCCTGGCCGGCGAGCGGCGCCTGACCGAGTTGGAGCTTCCCTGGCTGCCCGGCTATGAAGGCTCCTCGCCCGTGCGCATCGGCAACGCCGCTCACGAGCAACTGCAACTCGACATCTTCGGCGAGTTGATGGACGCGCTGCACACCTCGCGCAAGAGCGGTCTCGAGGACGACGACGCCGCGTGGAGCCTGGAGCGCAATCTCATCGCCTACATGGAGAAGATCTGGCGCCAGCCGGACGAGGGCATCTGGGAAGTGCGCGGTCCGCGCCGCCAGTTCACGCACTCGAAGGTCATGGCCTGGCTGGCCGTGGATCGGATGGTCAAGGCGGTGGAGAACTTCGGACGGGAAGGCCCGGTGGAGCACTGGCGCCGTCTCCGCGCGGAGATCCACGCCGACGTTTGTGCTCACGGCTTCAACGAGCCACTCAACAGCTTCGTGCAGTACTACGGAGCGGAAGAAGTCGACGCCAGTCTGCTGGCCATGCCTCTGGTCGGCTTTCTGCCTCCGGACGATCCCCGCATCCTGGGCACGATCGCCCTGATCGAACGGACCCTCGTGCAGGACGGTTTCGTGCTCCGGTATCTCCCGCACGAGGACGTCGACGGCCTCCCGCCGGGCGAGGGAGCCTTCCTCCCGTCGAGCTTCGCCCTGGCCGACACATACTGCCTTCTCGGACGGATGGACGAGGCACGCGCCCTCTTCGAGCGTTTGCTGGCGCTGACCAACGACGTCGGTCTCATCTCCGAGGAGTACGACCCGCGGCTGCTCCGCCTCGCGGGCAACTTCCCGCAAGCCCTCACCCACGTGGCCCTCGTCAACACCGCCATGAACCTCGGCAGAGCCGGACCCGCCGAAAAGAGACGAGGGTAGTTCGGGTTTGGTTGGCGGTTGGCGGGAGCACGTCGCAGGACGCGATGCGGTCGGCAGGGAGAACCGTCCAGAGGACCTGCGGCCCCTCCCCCGCCAACCGCCAACCAAACACATTCGCCTTGACAGATGTAACTTCCCAACCTATCTTCCACTCACATTCGCACGAACGAATGTGAGGAGGCAACATGACCACAGAGGTTTCGGTGCTCAAGGCACACATCTCCATCAACGTCCGCAACATCGGCAGCAGCATCGAGTTTTACCGGCGCATGCTCGGCATCGAACCGGCCAAGGTGCGCACCGGGTACGCTAAGTTCGACGTGCAGAATCCGCCGCTCAATCTGGCGCTCAACGAGGTCCCGTCGCTCGAGGGCGCAGGCGCGCTCTCTCACCTCGGCCTGCAGGTGGGCTCGACGGAAGACGTGTTGGCCATGCGCGAGCGTTGGGCCGGCGAGGGTCTGATCACGCGTGACGAGATGAAGACCGACTGCTGCTACGCCACGCAGGACAAGAGCTGGGTCCACGATCCGGACGGCAACGAATGGGAAGTCTTCGTGGTGCTGAAAGACAACCTCCCCGAGACCGCCGCGTCGACCTCGTGCTGCGTCACCCCGGGCGCGACCAGCGCAGGAGCGTGCTCGACCTCGGCCTGAGACACGGCGATCCCCAGGGGAGCGGGCGTCGCCCCGGCAAGATGCCTGAGAAGATGCCCGCGCCCCCTGTACTACTAACGGTAAGTTTCTTCGCGCGACGCGAAGATTTGCAGGCGGAGCATTGGAGCGCCGGCGTCC
>JBDTOZ010000679.1:0-2754 GCA_039932995.1 Acidobacteriota bacterium
TGGGAATTGAAAATTGAAAATTGAAAATTGAAAAAGGAAGCCGTCCGTGACGGCCAAACTCCGTGCGGCCGTGCTCTTTTTCAATTTTCAATTTTCAATTTTCAATTTGAAATCAGTTCCGCAACGGCTTCCCCGTCTCCAGCATGTACTTGATCCTCTCCAGCGTCTTCGGTTGTTGCAGCAGTTCCACGAAGACCTCGCGCTCGAGGTCGAGGAAGTGTTGTTCGCTCTGCCATTGTCCGCTGGAGAGATTGCCTCCGCAGAGGATGTACGCCAAATGATTGCTGACGTAGGCGTCGTACTCGCTCATGTAGCCGCCCTGCTGCAACACGAAGATGCCGGCTTTCAGGGCCGCGCGGACGTCGCGGCCGGCAGCGTAACAGTTGTTCTCGCGCACCGGCGGGGCGTAGCCGGCCGCGGCCAGCTCCAGGACTTCGATCTTGGCTTCGAACAGCAGGTGATCGCGGTTCATGACGATGCGGTCGGCCTCGCCCAGGAAGCCGAACGAGCGCGCTTCCGCGGCACTCGACGAGACCCTGCCCGCGCCCACGACCTGGAGCACGTTCTGGATGAGCGGCACGGCGTCGCCGCCGGTCTTCTTCATCGAAGGCGAGACATTGCGGCGGACCATCTCCTTGCAGCCGCCCGCGCCGGGGATCAGGCCGACGCCCACTTCCACGAGTCCCATGTAGGTCTCGCCGGCCGCGACGATGCGCGCCCCCGCCAGGGCCACTTCGGCGCCGCCGCCCAGGGTGCGCCCGTGCGGCGCGACCACGACCGGCTTCGCCGCGAAGCGGATGGCCATGAGCGCGTCCTGCATCGCCTTCACCGCCTGGCCGCGATCGCCACCCAGACCGCCGGCCAGATTGGCGCCGACGCTGAAGTCTCCCCCTTCGTTGCCGATGACCAGTCCCACCCACTTGTCGTTGCTCTCCAGCTCTTCGACCGAGTCGAGGACCATCTGGCGGATGTCGCCGTCGAGCGTGTTCATCTTGGTGTGGAACTCGAGGCAGAGCACGCCGTCGCCGAGGGAGCGCAGACTGGCGCCCTTGTTCTCCTTGATGACGCGCGCGTCCTTGATCGAGATCTGCTTGGGGTCGCTCGGGACCGCGACGTAGGACTTGCGCACGGGGTCATAGACTTCGCGGTTCTTGTAGAACGAGGCGTTGCCGGCGGCCAGCATCTCGCGCACCCAGGGGCCGACGGCCACACCGTGCGCTTCCATGGCGTCGGCGGTTTCTTGCACGCCCATGGCGTCCCACAGCTCGAACGGCCCGAGGTCGTGGGAGAAGCCCCAGCGCACGGCGCGATCGATGCTGGGGAGGTCGTCGCTGATCTCGGGGACACGTCTCGACGCATAGCCGAGGGAGTTGTAGACGATGTGGCGGGCCAGCGCGCCGGCGCGGTCGTCCTGCGCCAGCACGAAGCGGAGCCGTTCGGGAAGACTGCGGATCTTCGCGGCCTCGGCCAGCGAAGGAATGGCCGGCTCGCGTCGCTCGCGATACTCGCCCGTCTCCAGGTCGAGCGACTGGATGCTCTTGCCGTCCTTCTTGTAGAAGCCCTGCTTGGTCTTGTCGCCGAGGCGGCCGAGGTCCATCTGCTTCTTGCGGAGCGCTTCCACGCGCGGCGAGGCCAGCACCTCGCGGGTCTCGTCGCCTTCGATGAGCCCATAGAGATTCGTGGCGACGGAGCTGGAGACGTCGAACCCGACCAGGTCCTGCAGGCGGAAGGCGGCGGTCTTGGGACGGCCGATGAGCGGACCGGCAATGGCGTCGGTCTCTTCGACCGTATAGCCGTGCTCGAGGACGTAGTCGACGAGCGAGGCGCCGCCGACGGAGGCCAGGCGGTTGGCGATGAAGTTCGGCGTGTCTTTGCAGAAGACCACCGACTTGCCCAGGCGGTGCTCGGCGAACTCACGCACGAGCTCCGTGATCTCGGGCCTGGTGTGCGGCGTGGGGATGATCTCGAGCAGCTTCATGTAGCGCGGGGGATTGAAAAAGTGCGTGCCGAGGAAGTGCGCCTTGAAGTCCGCGGAGGTCTCGCTGGAGATCTGGGAGATCGGCAGTCCGGAGGTGTTGCTGGTGACGATGCTGCCCGGTTTGCGGTGCTGGTCGAGGCGCGCCAGCAGTTCCCGCTTGACGTCCATCTGCTCGAAGACGGCCTCCAGGATCCAGTCGGCCTCGGCGATCCATTCATCATTCAGCGGACCGACCGTGACCAGGTCCGCCGTCTCCGGCGTGGCGAACGGCGGCGGCTTGTGTTTCTTCAACCGGTCCAGCGCGCCCTGCCAGGCGATGTCCATCAGATAGACCGGGATCCCGGCATTGGCAAAGGAAGCAGCGATTCCGCCGCCCATGGTTCCGGCGCCGATGACGACGACGCGTGTGATGGTATGGGACATCCAGGTCTCCTCTAATCTTGGGTCATGTGTCGTCGTGTTGCAGGGGGTACGGTTCACCACAGAGGCACAGAGACACAGTGAAGACAAACCATCGTCTCTGTGTCTCTGTGTCTCTGTACAACTAAACTCGAATTTGTTCGCGAGACGCGCAGATTCCCCGCCGCCTACGGCGGCTTGGTTGCGGCTACATTCCTCTGTGTCTCTGTGTCTCTGTGGTGAACCGTATCCCCGCTGAAGCAATGAGAATCAACCTTCCTCCCGCAACACCCGCCGCAACACCTTCCCGACGGCCGTCTTGGGAAGCGAATCGCGGATCTCGATGATCACGGGTCTCTTGAACTCGGCCAGGTTTT
>JBDTOZ010000680.1:0-3314 GCA_039932995.1 Acidobacteriota bacterium
GACTGATCATCGTGTCGCGGCCCCAGTCGGTGAACCAGTGGTAGCCGGCGATCACGGTGCGCGGCGTCTCGCCGGCCGCGGTCAGGCGTGCCGTGTCCGCGCTGCGCGTGTGCGGGCTGATGAGGAACTGGTCCGCGGCCAGCACCAGTTGCGCGGACGTGTTCTCCTCCGACGCCTCTCCGGCCATCGACAGAAGGCGATTGCGACGGGCACCGTCCGCGGCCAGGACGTCGTCGATCCCGAGAGCGTGGATGACGTCCCAGGGCTCCACCGAAGCCACGACGGCCACGCTCGTGCCTCGGTCCAATTCCAGGTGCACGACACCCGGACTCCACATCGGTCCCTCGTGGTCGTAGCCGCGGCTGCGCTCGATGCGGAAGAGGACCTGCTCCACCTCGAGCGGATCGGCCTCCAGTCCCGCACCGCGGCCCAGAAGCGCGATGCGCAGGCAGGGAAACGTCGAGCGTTCCTCGATCTCGATGTCGGTGCCGTCGCCCTTGACCGTCCATCCTTCCGAAGGCTGGGCGAGTAAGCCCTCATGAGGCCGGAAGTGCAACGAGGGCCGCATCCGCAACACCAGGTTCTCCGGACCCTCGAGCAGGCGATAGACCATCCAGGTGGTGTTCTGTCCGTAGGGCATCACCACGCGTTTTTCGAGCCGGATGCCGTCTCCGGCGAAGCGCCACACCGGAATGCCGCACTCGAGGACGAACTCTTCCAGAAAACCGTCCGTCGGAAAGTGGACCGGCCCGTCCTTACGCTCGTCTCCGCTGAGGAGCCATGTCCTCCCATCCGGGCTGACCAGGTGCTCCTCCAGGTGATTGACCATGAGGGTGCGGCCCAGCGGGGCCGGCATGGCCGCGATCAGTTTGCCGTGGAAGCGGCGCGTGCAGACGCCGCCGATGGTTCCCGAAGCGTAACCTCCGAGCCCATTCGTCACCAGCCATTCGCGCGTCACGAGCTCTTCGACCGGATCTCCGCGACGCCAGCCACTCTGTACCGGACCATTCATCTTCGACGCGGAGACTGCGGAACGCGTGCCCGGCCGGTCACGCATTTCCCCGGCTTCGAGCCGTCGGGTTTTAAGGCAGGCTCACAGTCTCACAGGCTCACAGTCTCATAGGGCATGAGCCACAGGTGTCTATGAGACTGTGAGCCTATGAGCCTATGAGACTGTGAGACTGTGAGACTGTGAGACAGCCCGCCCAAGAAAAGAAGGACGCGGAGACGCGCACAAAGGTCGCGCGCGTCTTGCATCTCCCCCCGCAGACGATGAAATCGCCCAACCGACGCCGCCCCTTTGGAGCCGAGATCCACGACGACGCCACCCACTTTCGCGTGTGGGCGCCTGAACGAAAACAAGTGACGGTGGTCCTTCACGACCGCGAGCTCCCTCTGACAGCAAACGCCGGCGGCATCTTCGAAGGATCCGCCGAGAACGCCGGCGCCGGCGCGCTCTATCACTTCCGCCTGGATGACGACGAGAAGAGGTACCCCGATCCGGCATCGCGCTACCAGCCGCAGGGACCGCACGGCCCCTCGCAGGTCGTCGATCCTTCCATCTTCCCCTGGACGGATGCGGGTTGGCGCGGCGTCACCGCGGCGGGTCAGGTGCTCTACGAGATCCACGTCGGCACCCTCACCGCCGAGGGCACCTGGACCGCGGCGGCCCGGCACCTCCAGCGCCTGTACGACCTCGGCATCACGCTCGTGGAGGTCATGCCCATTCACGAGTTTCCCGGCCTCTTCGGCTGGGGTTATGACGGCGTCGACCTCTGGGCGCCCGTGCATCTCTACGGCACGCCCGACGACTTCCGGACCTTCGTCGATACAGCCCACGCCATCGGCATCGGCGTGATCCTCGACGTCGTCTACAACCACCTCGGGCCGGACGGCAACTACCTGCCGGCGTTTTCCCCGCACTACTTCAACGACCTGCCCAACGATTGGGGCCAGACCGTCAACTTCGACGGGGAGCAGAGCGGGCCCGTTCGCGACTTCTTCGCGCACAACGCCGGTTACTGGATCGAAGAGTTTCACCTCGACGGACTGCGCCTCGATGCCACCCAGGCCATTCGCGACGAGTCCGACGAGCACGTGCTGGCCATGATGGTCCGCTCCGCGCGGGAGGCGGCCGGAACGCGCTCGCTCTTCATCGCCGCGGAAAATGAGCCGCAGGACGTCCGCCTCTTCGACTACGGCATCGACGCTCTGTGCAACGACGACTTCCATCACTCCGCGATGGTGGCCCTGACCGGTCACAACGAGGCCTACTACCTCGACTATCACGGCACTCCGCAAGAACTCATCTCCTCCGCGAAGTGGGGGTTTCTCTTTCAGGGCCAACGGTACTCGTGGCAAAAACAACGTCGCGGCACCGTGTCGCGGGGCGTGGCCGCGCATCGCTTCATCTGCTACCTCGAGAACCACGACCAGGTCGCCAACAGCGCGGACGGATCCCGCGTCCGGACGCGCACGTCCCCCGGCCGCTACCGCGCGCTTTCCGCGCTGCTGCTGCTGGGGCCGTGGACGCCGATGCTGTTCCAGGGACAGGAGGCCGGCGCGACGACGCCGTTCCACTACTTCGCCGATCATGACGCCCAGCTCGGACCGCTGGTGGAAGAAGGCCGCCGCGAGTTCCTGCGTCAGTTCCCCTCTCTGGCCGGCCCGGAGGTGCAGAGCCGCATCCCCAAGCCCCACGACCCGGGAGTGTTCGCCGCAAACAAGCTCGATGAGCGCGACGACGATCCGCGCTACGCGCGTCTCTATCGCGACCTCCTGGCTCTTCGCCGCGATCCGCGCTTCGCACGCCAGCGCGCCGACCTCCTCGACGGAGCGGTGCTCTCCGCTGAAGCCTTCCTCCTCCGCTTCTTCGACGACGACGGCGATGATCGCCTCCTCCTCGTCAACCTCGGGCGCGATCTGCGCCTCGACCCCGCCCCCGAGCCGCTCCTGGCGCCCCCGCCGGGACGAACCTGGGAGCTGGCCTGGTCCAGCGAGTCCCCCCACTACGGAGGAGGAGGCACGCCCACCGTGGAAAAGGATGGAGGCTGGTTCCTGCCGGGCGAGAGCGCGGTCGTGCTGCGGGGCTCGTAAGCCGCCGCAGGTGCGAAGTGCGCCGGGCAGGATGCCCGCGCCCCATGGCTCATCGCGCCAATACACTCCGGTATGGGGCCGCGGGCATCCTGCCCGCGGTGGACCTTGTTCTGGTGGAGCGGTGGACTTGAGTCCACCGGTGACGCGCGAAGGCGCGTCGATTTTGACGCGCGAAGGCGCGTCGAACAATCTAGCCCCGGGCTCGGCCCGGGGAAAAC
>JBDTOZ010000681.1:0-21039 GCA_039932995.1 Acidobacteriota bacterium
CGCGACCTTGTGGCGACCGCCTTCGCGGCCGCGTTGAGAATCGAATCTCGTTCTCCCCGGGCCGAGCCCGGCGCCATATTGTCCGACGCGCCTTCGCGCGTCATACGCCAGGGAGCGGGCGCTTGGAGTTTGGCCACTGGACGCGGGAAATGCGCCGGGCAGAATGCCCGCGCCCCATGGTTCATCGCTAACGCACTCCGGTAAGGGGCCGCGGGCATCCTGCCCGCGGTGGACTTTGCTCCACAGCGCAACGGAACCGCGGCGAACCGCGGACCTGCGGTCTATGGGCGTACGGCTCGTCGCTTCCTGGCGTTCGATCCCACGGCAAAGAGGATCCCCGCGTTCTGCGTGTAGATGCGGCCATCCGCGCCGAGGGAGAGCGGCGTGTATGCGGCCCCGAGGGTGAGTTGCAGGAAGATTCGCTCGCGGAGCGTGCCCCCCTGATTGATCGCGTAGAGATTGCCGTCCTCGCTGTTCACGTACACCACTCCCCGTGAATCGACGGCCAGGGCGTTGACGCACCACTCGAACCCCTGGGGGCTGTCGTCGACGCAGTCGAGGGTGCCGTCCTCGCGGCGTTCGCACGTCAGCGAGTTCGTGCTCTTGAATTGCCACTCCACGTTCAGCTCGGGTGAGAGTTGAGTGATGTAGTACCCCTCCTCGTCCCCCGGCATCCGCGCGCCCAGACCGACATAGCGATTCTCCTTGGTGATCAGAGAGAACGTTCCATCGTGTTCCCAGATCGCGGGCGTGACGTCCCACCCGAACTTGTAGGAGGAGAGAAACTGGCCTGTCGCGGAGAACCGCACGGTGTGGCCCTGCGAAAAGTTGTAGCGCGTGTACGAGCCGTAATAGATCGTCCCATCGGGTGCCACCACCGGAGAGGAGGTGGAGTTGTCGTTGACCTGGCCGGATCCGGGTAGGTTGTCCGAAGGATCGACACCGGTCGGGGCGCCCACCCGGCAGCCGCTCGATTGATTGTTCGAGGCCAACAGGACATTGCAGCCGTCATGAAAGCGATTGCGAAGCGTCGAGGCCCACTTCGGCGTGAGATCGGGATTCACGGCCACGAGCCACGCCCAGCGGCTGGAGCTTCCCGGCAGGTGGGTGCGCGAGACGGTGTAGATCGTTCCGTCCGGGCCAATGGCTGGCGCGATGTTGATGCCCGCCCGCTGCGACCCGCAGATCACGGACGGCGCGACCGCATCCGGCGAGGGCGGCCAGGGCAACTGACTGGAGGAGAAAGCGTTGGTACACAACGCCGCCGGTGCGGGCGCGCCTGGAACCAGCGAGGTGTACGACACACGTGAGGCAACGCCCCCCGGCGTGATCTTCACCAGCCATGCCCCGAGATGATCCGTCGCCCATGGACTGGTCGCGGCCAAGCGGAGCGTGTTGTAGTAGAGGTTTCCCGAATCGTCGATGACGATGGGACTGATCACGAACGTGCTCGCGTCGGTCGCGCCGAAGGTCCCCAGCCGCCGCGTGATCTCGCCCGACTGCCGATCCACTTCCAACACCGTGCCTCCGGCGCCGGGCATGTACACGAAGGACTCGCTCAATGCCGCGTGGAAGACCGGCTCGAAGCGGAAGCCCCCGCTCGGCGGCGGATCCCAGTCGCTGACCGCGGTCCATCGCGTCACCAGCTCCCCCTTCTCCCACTGAAACTTTCGAACGCTCCACGTCTGCGTCTCCCACGTGCTGAACCCGTTGTAGGCGCCCCCTTTGACGGCCATGAACACCTGATTGCTGTCGGAAAGCGGGGTCTGGTAGTGCACGAGGAGGGAGCCATTCGCCTCCGCTCGCTCCTGCGCGACGAACGGATCGACGACGATCGCCGCGTGTTGTTCGATCAACTGCTGCGCCACGATCGGCAACGAGCCGGTATGCCGTGGGCCGGCACCCCATTGGCTCCACGTCTGGGCCGACGCCGGCAGGGAGAGGAGGACCACGAACAAGGTCAGGGTGCGCATCCGCTCCAGTGTAGAGGCTTGCCCGGCTCACGCAACGAGTCGGACCGCTCGTCGTTGCCGATGTGTTGCCGGAGGAGATGTAAACCGGTCGTGGGGGTTACCGCCAGCGCTTCCACCAAGGCCGGGCAGAATCGGGTGCGCTCGGAACGGGCTCCCCGGTCCTTCGTGGGGTGACGCTCTGAACCGAGCCCTCTTCGTCAAGAAAATAGGGGACCGATGGATCGAAGGGCGTGCTCTCCAGACGACCGTCCAGGCGTTGATACTTGGCCGTCAAGGAATCAGAAATGGCCGAGGCCCGCGCGTACCCTCCCATGGAGACGACCTGCATCGCCTCCACTCGAAACTGTGCTTCGGAAAGCGCCGCTTCCAACGCGCGCCGGTTGGGTGCGGAACAGTTCGTGTAATCGCCGTTCAGGGTGTCGCCGGGGTAGGCCTGCCAGAGGGGAATGTCTTTGAGGATCGGACTGACCGCGTCCAATGTCGTGACCGTGCCATCGGGGAGGAGGAAGTATTCGTCGATCATCATGGTCCCGACGAAGAGCTGCGCGTCCTTAGGCATCACCGAACGGAGGGCATCCAGCGCGGCGAGCGGCTTGCGAAGGTGATAGAGAACCCCCATCAACAGAACGACATCGAACCGGCCGTATTTTTCCGGAGTGACGTTGTAGACGTTCTCCATGTGGTACTGCACCGCGCTGCCCAGAATCTTTCGAGCGGTGGCGAACCCGGTGTAGTTCTCGGGAACGAAATCGATGGCCACGACATCCGCGCCACGCCGCTCCATCTCAAATGAGAAGTAGCCGTCGGAGCAGCCGATGTCCAGCGCGCGCAGGCCCCGCATGTCCGCCGGTAAGCCCAGCCCGTCCAGAATCGGCAGCTTCATCCGATTCGAGTCGTCGCCCGGAGTGACGATCCCGGGGGCCAGCTCGATCTCGTGCCACCACCGGACGTGTGAGGCGACCAGGCGGCGGATCTCATCGGGATCGGAAATCGGTTTCACGCGTTTGTTCACGCTCTCAGTTTAGAGGGGGAAGGAAGGAGCCCAATGGATGAATCGAGCTTACGTGACGACCATCGCTCGCGTAGACTTTGTGGGATGACCGACGACGCAATCGACATGAAGCAGTGGCGCGCGACGCCATCACTGAAGGGTCGAGCCGCCCAGGATCCGGACGTGAATGAGGGCCGTGCCGTGTTCGCCGTCGGCGGGGAGCCGGTGGATCTGGACATTCCTTCCTGCGCGATCGTGCGCGAGGAAGGGGTGGGCGAGGAGACGCCCGTGATCGTGATCCAGGCCGAGCGGCTCGAGAACGGCACGGTGGTGGTCGGCTATCGGCTGCTGGAGGGAGGGGCCGGTATCGCCCCACTCGACGACGTGGAGCTGCTCAGCGAACCGGATCAACGATTCCGGTGAGTTGCGCGGTCACCGCTCCGCGAGGAAAGAGCGCACCAGTCCTTCGATGAGCGGGTAGTCGATCAGGAAGGTGTCGTGACCGTTCGCGGATGCGATCTCGAAATGACGGGCGTCCGTACCGAGGGAGCGCATCGCGGCGGCGACACGCTCGGTCTCGGCGGGAGGAAAGAGCCAGTCGGTATCGAACGAAATGAGCAGGGTGCGGCCGCGCCAACGCGCGAAGGCTGCCTCGAGGGACTCGTACTGTTCCTCGAGATCCATCTCGTCCATGGCCGCCTGCACCCGGATGTACGAGTTCGCGTCATAGAGCGTGGCGAATTTGGTTCCCTGGTATTCGAAGTAGGAGTCGATCTCGAACTGGCGCGAGTTCCCGCGCCGGCGCCGCGCAAACTTTCGCTGCAGTGCCTCGGTGGAAAGATAGGTCATGTGGCCGAGCATGCGGGCCACTTGCAGTCCGCGGAGCGGATCGGGGCTGGCGTAGTAGTCGCCGCCCTCGAAGTGCTGATCCGTTTCGATGATTTTCCGCCCGAGAATGTGCCAGGCCACGCCTGTGACCGGGACCGCCGCGCCGCTGGCCATGCAGATGATGGATTCGGCGATCTCCGGGTACATCGCCACCCACATCAACACCTGCATGCCTCCCAACGACCCTCCGGCGATGGCCCTCAACCGGGAGACGCCCAGGTGCTCGAGCACGAGCTTCTCCGCTTCGACCATGTCTTCGATCGTCGGCCAGGGATAACGGGAGCCGTAAGGAGTGCCGGTTGCGGGATCGACCGACTTGGGTGCGGTCGTTCCGAAGGGCGAGCCCGGAAAGTTCACGCACACCACGAAGTGCTCGGTCAGGTCGATGCCCTTCCCGTAGCCGATGAGGCCATCCCACCAGCCTGGCCGCTCGTCCGGGTCGGAGGTATACGTGCCCGCCGCGTGTGCCCCGGCCGAGAGGGCATGACAGACCAGGATGACATTGGAGCGATCTGCGTTCAGCTCCCCAAAGGTTTCGTAGACGATCGTGAACGGTGCGATGGTCTGCCCGTGACGAAAGCGGAAGCCCTGGGGAAGGTCGAGCGTTTGCGCAGGACCACTGATGAACGACGGCATCGGCCGGGGAGCATAGCAAATCAGCTATAGTCCACGACTTCCCTTCGGACCTGCACGTCGTCAAGGCGATCTTCGCCAAGACTGTAGAGCCGAAGGACGTCGCCGCCTACCTGAAGAGCCGCTGCTCTGCCTGAGACGGTTCAGCCGTCCCGGGGACGCCGGCGTTCCTCTCCGCGGATGCCACGAGTCGAGCGGCCTATGGTGCTTTCGGCATTACGATCCAGAGAATGATGTAGACGAAGATGCCGGGAAAGGCTGCCGACAATACCGAAACCAGGACGTAGAGGAGGCGCGTCCAGGTGGGACTCCAACCCAGCCACTCGGCGAGTCCGCCACAAACGCCGGCGATGATGTTGTACCTGCGGGAACGGTATAGGGGCACTTTCTTTCAACCCTCCTGCGCCTCACGGCGCAACTGTCCTTCGTAGATACGGCGAACTTCGTCAATAGTTGAGATCTGGCCGGGAGTCTTGTCGTCACGGATGCGCACGATGCGGGGGAAACGCAAGGCGTAGCCCGACTTGTGGCGCTTCGATTCCTGAATGCGGTCGAAGGCGATCTCCAGGACGACCGACGGTTCCAACCTGTGAACCGGTCCGTGAACCTCGAGGGTGGTCCGCTTGAAATGCTCCGTCATTTCCGCGATCTCCACATCCGTGAGGCCGGAGTAGGCCTTGCCGATGTTCACCAGCTCGGGACCCTCCGCTCCCGGTCGCGACACCGCGAACGTGAGATCCGAGAGCACCGCCCGGCGTCGCCCATTGCCGTACTGAGCGGCTGTGACGACGCAGTCCAGGGTGGCCAGCGCCTTCTTGTACTTCAGCCACGATTTCCCCCTTCGACCGGGCGTGTAGACCGATTCCGGGTCCTTCAACACCAGCCCCTCGTTGGCGCGGGCCCGCGCGGCATCGAACAGCTCATCGACATGGTTGGCGTCGCGGATCGGTGTCGCGTCCGCCCGTCTGAGCCGGCTCACCCCTGCGGGGGAAGTGAGCTCGGGGGCAGAGCCGAGAAGCTGCGCGAGCTTCTCCAGCCTCTCGCGCAGCGGCTCTTCGAACAATGGAGCACCGTCCAGGAACAGCAGGTCGAACGCAAAGAAGACCACCGGCGCGTCGGCGATGAGCTTTGCGCTCACCTCCCGCCGGCCGAGCCGTTTCTGCATGATGGCAAAGGGCAGGATGCGGTCCGAGAACGCCACCAGCTCTCCGTCCAGGATGACCGCGCGTCCCAGTCCCCGCACCGCGTCGGCAACCTCTGGGAACCGATGAGTCACCTGGTCGAGGGTTCGCGAGTAGATGCGCACCTCGGTGCCATCCGTATGCACCTGCGCCCGGATGCCGTCGTACTTGTCGTCCGCGATCGCACCCACTCCAAGAGCCGCCACGATCGCGGCCGGGTCTTCCTCCGGTTGGGCGAGCATGAATGCGAACGGCGAAAAGAGCGCCATCCCCGCCCGATCGAGAGCATCGCTCTTCGCCAGAAGAGCGGTCGCGCCGATGTCTCCGGTGAACATGTTCGCCTGCCGCACGGCGGTCAGTTTTCGCCCGAAGGCCTTGGCCAGAGAAGACTCCACCAGGCCTTCGACCAACCCGATGCGCAGCTCGCGCGTGAGGATCTTCACGACGTAACGCGCGCCCTGGGCGTTCACCTTACGGAACAGCTCGACGAGCAGCTCCCGTTTCGCGCCAGCGGTCTGCGTGCCCGCCAGGCCATCGAAGAGCTCGCCCAACTCGACCAGTGTGATGTCCCGTGAAGGGTCTTCGGGAAAGGACTCCGCGATCGTGTCACCGGCATCGGCGTAGTTGGGCCAGGGTGCCCACACCTCCTCGACGGGCTTGCCACTGACCGTGGCCACGGCCTCGCCAATGGCGGCCCCGCCGACACCGGTCACGCGCTCATCGCGCCTGGGAAAAGGGGAGCCGGAGAAGAACACCACTGCCCGTTCCAGGGAAGCGTCATCGAGGCCGGCCAGGTAGGCGGCGAGAATTCGCTCCTTTTCGCTCTTGCGAGGGGTGGCGGCGATGGCGTTGGCCGTGGTGGTGAAGTCGGAAAGCATTGCGATATAGAATCCGCGCGCCCGTTCAGGCGACAGGTCGCCGAACGGTAAGCAGGTCGCGGTTGGCAGTGAGCAGGAGGTCACCCCCCGGGTGCGCTTGCACGGCCAGACTCTCCGGCCGGCTGCGAATGGCGACCCATCTGCAGATCGGCCACCAGCAAACGAAAAGAGGATCGCTCATGAAAACCAAAGTCACCGTGGTCGGCGCAGGCAATGTCGGCGCCACCGTAGCGCAAGGGATCGCACTCAAGGAACTGGCCGACGTCATCCTGGTCGACATCGTCGAAGGCGTGCCGCAGGGCAAGTCGCTGGACATGATGGAGACCGCTCCGGTCGAAAAGTATGACTCGATTCTGCGCGGCACGAATGGCTATGACGGCACCGAAGACTCGGATGTCGTGGTCATCACCGCGGGCCTGCCCCGCAAGCCGGGCATGAGCCGCGACGACCTCCTCTGGAAGAACGAGGAGATCGTGGGCGGAGTGACCGCGGAAGTCGCGAAGCGCTCACCCAACGCGATCATCATCGTAGTCTCCAACCCCCTGGACGCCATGTGCGAGGTGGCCCGGCGCGTCTCGAAGTTCCCCCGCGAGCGTGTGCTCGGAATGGCCGGCGTGCTCGACTCCGCACGGATGCGCGCCTTCATCGCCATGGAGTTGAACGTCTCGGTCGAGAATACCCACGCCTTCGTTCTCGGCGGACACGGCGACACCATGGTTCCGCTCCCTCGCTACTCGACCGTGGCCGGCATCCCCATCACCGAGCTGATCTCCAAGGAGCGCATCGACGTCATTGTCGACCGCACCCGCAACGGCGGCGCCGAGATCGTGAACCTTCTCAAGACGTCGGCCTGGTACGCGCCGGGCGCGTCCACCGTGGAAATGGTGGAGGCCATTCTCAAGGACAAGCGCAAGATTCTCCCTTGCGCCGCCTATCTCCAGGGCGAATACGGCTACAACGACCTCTTCGTCGGCGTCCCCGTGAAGCTCGGGCAGAAGGGGCTCGAACAGATCATCGAGATCAAGCTCGAAGACGATGAAGCGGCGGCCCTCAAAAAGTCCGCGGAGTCGGTGCAGGAGCTGTTCGACAAGCTGAAGACGCCCAATTCGTGAGTTTGGAATCCGGGAGCCCGGCCCGAATGATTGAAGGGCGGCGTTTGTTTCCAACACGCTGAGCGCCATCATCCGGCGCGTCAGCTCGTGCACAAGCTCATGAAGAAACTCGTCATCGACATTGAGACCGTGGGGCATCCGTGGGAGGAGCTCGATCCTTACGTCCGCGAGTACATGATCAAGGGTCTCTCCGAGGGAGACGCCGAAGAGGCGCGCCGCGCGGGGGGACTCTCGCCGTTCCGCGGAAAGATCGTGGCCATCGGGGTCATCAACATCGGAGACGGCAGATCGTGCGCGTTGTATGAGCGCCCGGGCCAGACCGAGTTGCGGGTCGAGAAGGCCGGGATGCGCACGTACATCTCCGGCTCGGAGAAGATGATCCTGGAGAAGTTCTGGGAGTTCTTCGACAGCGACTCCCGCTTCATCTCGTTCAACGGGCGGCAGTTCGATGGTCCGTTCCTCATGATCCGTTCGGCGATCAACGGGATCGTTCCGAAGCGCGACCTGGTCGGGTACCGGTACGGTTTCCATCCGAACTGTGACCTGCGCGAAGCGCTGAACTTCTTCGGAACGGTGAACGCGCGCCAGTTCAAGTTCAACCTGGACCTGGCCTGCAAGGCCTTCGGGGTGGAGACGTCGAAGAGCGAGGGCATCGACGGCCGTTCGGTAGAGACGTGGTACCGCGCCGGACGCCATCGCGAAATCGCCGACTACTGTCTGGATGACGTACGAGCCACGGCCGAGCTTTACGAAAAGATCGCCCAGACGCTGCTCATGTTCAACAACGAGTTCCGCAATACCGAGGAGCGCGACCGGCGCTTGCGAGCCGAGGCCGCGTCGCAGATGACGATTCTCCCGGAGCCACCGGAGCGGTCGTTCATCGACTCGGTGACCGAGACCTCCCTGTCGCTGGCGAGCTCACTCGAAGCGGAGGAGTCCATGACGGAGTCGCCAGGGCGTCATCAGGCGGTGGTGCTGGAAAAACTCGTGCGGGACACGCGCGAGGAAGAACTGCCGGACGTGTGAGTCAGGCGGCCATTCCCGGCCGCTCCCCATCCGATCCGGTCACCGAGCCTCGCGACAGCCGTTTACAATGCCCGCGTGAGGGTTTATCGCTCGCGTATCTTCACGCCCGTCCGCGATCCATTCGCGGGAGGGGTGGAGAGCTCGTACGCCTGGTTCGAGGATGGTCACCTGGCGGTGGACGGCGAGGGACGGATCGTCAGTGTCGGCGCGTTCGAAGACGCCCCGGAAGGAGAGCGGGTCGACCTTTCCGGCAAGTTGATCGTCCCTGGTTTCGTCGACACGCATCTGCACGCGCCGCAATTGGAAATGATCGGCTCGTACGGCGGTCATCTGCTGGAGTGGCTGAACCGCTACACGTTCCCCACGGAGCGCAAGTTCGAGGATCCGGAGCACGCCCGGCGCGTGGCCCGGTCCTTCTACGATGAGCTGTTGCGCAATGGCACGCTGACGGCGCTGATCTTTTCGACCGTTCATGCCACAGCCACCGACATCTTCTTCGAAGAGGCGGAGCTGCGCGGGTTCCGCGGGATCATCGGCAAAGCGATGATGGACCGTAATGCGCCGGACTATCTGCTCGACGCCAGCGCGCAACAGTCGTACGACGAGAGTCGCGCGCTGCTGGAAAAATGGCACGGCCGCGGGCTCCTGGGTTATGCAATCACTCCCCGCTTCGCGCCGACCTCCACGCCGCGGCAACTGGAGCTGGCGGGAACGCTCAAAGCGGAGTTTCCCGAGGTCTGGGTGCACACGCACATCTCGGAGAACCGCAACGAAGTGCTGTGGGTGCAGGAGCTCTTTTCCGACGCGGAGTATGCCGACGTGTATGACCATTACGGACTGCTGAGCGATCGCACCGTCCTGGCGCATGGGGTGTGGCTCACTCCCGAGGAGTTGGATCTGCTGGCCCGCCGTGGCTCCCGGATCTCGCACTGCCCGAACTCGAATCTCTTTCTGGGCAGCGGACTCTTTCCGCTCCACCGCGTGCTGGATGCGGGAGTGATCGTCGGTCTGGGGAGCGACATCGGCGCCGGCACGACTCCGTCGTTCTTCAACGCCATGGCCGATGCGTACAAGGTGCAGCAGGTCCAGAACGTCTCGCTCAGCCCCTTTCACCTCTGGTATCTGGCCACCCTCGGCGGAGCCCGTGCTCTCACGCTCGATTCCCAGACCGGAAGCCTCGAGGTGGGCAAGTCCGCGGACTTTCTGGTGCTCGACCTTCACGCCACACCGCTACTCGCTCTTCGCACAGGGCGGGCGTCATCGCTCGAGGATCTGCTGGCCGGCCTCATCTTCATGGGCGACGACCGCGCCGTCGAGCGAAGCTTCATCGCGGGCAGAAACGTCTCAGAGAGAGGCGGCATCGAGACCGCGACGCGCTGACTGGCCGCTGACCCTGGCCGGCAAGCGCGTCGGCAACGCGCTGACCCTGGCCCCTGACCCTTGCCGGCAAGCGCGTCGGCACGTCCGTTGCGCTGCTCTCATCGAACAGGAGATGTTTATGAACAGAATGCAACGAGTTTCAGCGGTTTGCGCGCTGCTCGTCCTCACGGCGGTGTCCTCTTTCGCGCAATCGCGTCCCGGGGTCGGGACAGTGGTCGACATCAACGGTGGCCGGCTGCAGGTCGAATACGACGACCAGTCGCGCGTGGCGGTGGAGACGGATTCCGTTTCCACGGTGTATTACGGCTTCGGCACCGTCATCGCCGGGAAGCCTGAGATTTTCACCGGTTCGTCCGGCCTCTCGAACGTGCGCATTGGCGATCGCATCGAGATCCGCGGCTCGCAGCGTGGCGAGGGCGTGATCAAGGCGGACCGCATCACCCTGGCCGGCCGAAACGTGGCAGCCGGACCGGTGGGTGTGGGCACGACGCGAGACCCGGCCAGCATGTCCACGCCGACCGATCAGCGGACGAGCGGATCGACGGTGGATACGAGCGGTTCCGCGACCGAGGGAACGATCCGCCAGATCAACGATGACGATGGCCGAATCATCCTGGTGACGACGCAGCGGCGCATGATCACCGTGCGCACCTATCGCAACACGCCGGTCACCTATCGTGGTGCGACCTACAACGTTTCGAACCTGGAAGTTGGTGACCGCATCCGTGTGGAAGCTGAGCCTCGCTCCGGCCAGTCGGACGAGATCGCTGCACGCCGGATCACCGTCTTGCAGTCCGTTCAGGAAGGCGGCACGGCTCCCACGGGCGGAAACGTCACCACCCTCACCGGAAGGGTCACGCGCATCGAGCCGGGCCTCGACCGGGCCTACGTCGATGACGGCCGCGACGAGATCCGCGTGGACATGAATCAGGGCGAGGACACGCGCGGCGAAGTGATTCACGCACGTGACCTGCGCGTCGGAGATCGGGTGCAGATCACCGGCAGCTTCAACCGCGTGGGCGACATCTTCAACGCGTCGACCGTGCGGTTCACCGATCCGGACCGCAATGTGACCGTCGACGATCCGTATGGCGGCACGTTCGACCGGCCTGCGCTGGTCACCACCGGCGGAAGCATCGTCGAAACGCTCGAAGACGCCGCCACCCTGGGATTGCGGGAGACCGATACGAACCGGGTGGTCCGCATCTGGGTCGCTCCTGACTTCATGGCGCGCCTGAAAGCCGGCACCTACGCCGCTGCCTCGACCCTACGCGAAAAGGATACGGTGGTCATTCAGGCCTACCGTGACGCTCGCGGCAATCTGATCGCGCAGACCATCCGCGTGAGAAACCGGTAATGCCACGGGCCGGCTGCGTTCGCGGCCGGCCCTTCAAGTTGCTGGTTGCTGGTTGCTGGTTGTCGGCGATCTCCAGCAAGAGCCAGATCTTTTGGACTCGTTGACATGAACCGGCAGCATGAACAACCGTAGGTAACCAGCAACCAGCAACCAGCAACCAGCAATACGGCTCAGTCCGCGAATAGCGGCCCGCAGCCGCCGTTACGAAGAGCGCACACACATGCCCAAGCCAGAGCTACTCCCCGGGGTCACTTCGGCGGTCTCGCCTCCGAGCGTGGTCTGTGACGCGCATGCGGCCATTCGCAGTGCTCGCCGGCGCGCCTGGGTGCGGGACGGGCTGCAACTCTTTCTGCTGCTCACGGTGGACGGACTCTTCGCCTACTGGCCCGACTCGCGCATGCCCTTTCTGGCTCGCCACGCGTCTCTCTTCCTCCTCTGTTGGATGAACGTGGCCATCCTTGGACATGTTTGGCTCATGCGAGCGCTTCCCCGATGGACGGCGCGGCGCATCGCCACTACATGGTGCCGGGCGGAACGGGAGAAGTTTCACCCCTGAGCAGTCGCACCAGCATCACGATCAGCACCACGGCTGCGATGGCGATCCCCACCCAGAACAACTTCTGAGCCGGACCGCGCTCGTCCGCGGGGTGTGTGCTGGCGGCACCGGCGGGCATCGACACCTCGCGTGCGGGTTGGCCGGCGAGACGCGGTGCGAGCAGAGCCAGGTCGTAGCGCGGCGCTCGGGCGCGCTGGTTTCCATAGAGCAGGAACAGCGGCGTCCCTGGATGGTCGAACCGCAATGCCGCGGAAGGAACGAGCAATCGAGCGGTGCTAATGGGCAGCGGTGCGTTGTCTTCCTCCTCGACCACCACTTCCAGGACATGCGCGCCGCGCGCGGGGACGTCGAGAGTCAGCGAGGGAGCGGGTGAATCGGGATCGGCGTGACGCCAGGTGGTCCAGAGGATTGAGGACGCTCGGCGGTTGTGATGGTCGTCCGCGCCGCGGCGCAGGTTCACCTGCCGATCGAAAACGCGAGCGGTGGTCGTGAGAACGAGCCGCGTCCCCTCGGGCCAGCGTTCATAAGGCAGCGGAAAGCGATGGACGGACTTGCGATCGCGCGAGTCTGGCGGCGTGACCTCGAGCTCGAGGGACAGGGGCTCGGCCCGACGTTCCACGAGGTACGGGACCTGCCGGTCGTTTGCGTCAGCGAGCCGGACATCGGCGAGGTCATGAGACCTGGCCAGGGTGTCGGTGTCGAGAATGAGAACCGTCAACCCGGCGGGCAGCTCCGGCAGTCGCCGGCTCACGAGGAACTCGTCTCGCTGAATCGGGCCGCCAAGCGGAATCCTCGCCGAAGCTCCGCGGTCGGGGATCTTCGGAGCCACCGGCCGAACGGCGGCGGGATCCGGACCCTTCATGGGCGGCGGAGCGACGCGCGCACCCGCGAGCGTCGCGGAGAGGAGCATCGCCAGGAGCAAGGTCAGGGCACCACCTCTTCCGCGGGCAGGCGCCGCGAAAGAACGAACTTCTGCAGTAGAACGCTCACCATCACCAGCGCCAAAGCCAGTCCGAGGAACGAGGCGATGCGATAGAGGCCGCCCAGCCGTCCCAGGTCGTGGAGGAAGCATTTGAAGATCGTCACGCTGAGCAGGGCGATCGCAGCCACGCGCGAGGCGCGCGAGTGCACGATGATTCCTGCAATGAGCATGGCGATGGCGAAGACCGCCCAGCCGATGGTGTACGTCAGATCCTGCGCCAGTGAGGAAGAGAGGAAATTGAACGTGAGCGCGGGTCCGGTCGAGAAGAAGTCGGCGATCTCGATGTTGAGGAGTGCGAAGAGCAGGATCGTGCCGCCGGCGTAGCAGGCCCCGATGGCGCGCCGGTAGCTGCGCGGCGCCAGCATGCCCGCCGCGAAGAACGCCGACGCGCAGACCAGGTACGTGTAGAGATACCAGTTCCACACCGCCTGTGCGCTGGGCGGGTGATACGACAGAACGTCCGGATTCAGAGTCAGGCGGACGAACACCGTGACCAGCAACGCCGCGGCCCAGGCCAGCAGGCCACGGTGCGGGATGCGCCGGTAGAGCCACACCAGGGCCGCCCCTTCGAGAGCCCAGGCGATCGTGATCCATTGCTTGTCGAGTTGGAGAGGCACGGCCGCGGTGATGAAGGCCAGAGCGGTCGCCGCGATGAGCGCGAGTCGCGAGAGGAGACGCTCGGAAGGCGGCTCGATGCGCAACAGGCGCATCACCAGCAAGAGCATGAGCAACGCCTGCACGATCGGCAGCACGCCGATCGCGTAGCCATAGCCGGCATCGATGATGGCGTTCCGGGCGATGAAGAAGAACGGAACGCTGGCCATGACGGCGGCCACGTAGGGCTCGATGGAACGCTTCACGCGCGAGCCGAGGACCAGCGGATAGAGGATGTAAAGGGCGTACAGGATGCCCGCGAAGGTCAGGGTGCGCGCCGGAGTGGTGGCTCCGCACAACAGCGTCGCAATCGCGGTGAGGGGCACGCTGAGAATCGCCAGGAAGTGAAGGTCGGTGGCCGCGGCGAATGAAAGCGTCGCGACCGCGAGCAGGACGTGGGCCGCGAGCAGGGTGACAAAGAGGCGAGGCTCGGCATTCGCCCCGGCAACGATGGCCACGATGTGCCCCAGCAGCAGCGCCGCGGCCGCGGCAAAACGGAACGATCCCAGGGGTGCGTTGCGGCGATGCGCCAGCTCGTGCCAGAGCAATGCGTAGGCGGCGGTGGCGATGGTCGCAGCCAGGGCCACGTTCCCCCACGACGCAGTCTGCAGGGTGGAGGCCCACGCCAGCAACACGAGTTGCGACATCACCGCGCTGCCGATCAGCAGGGAGCCGCGGCGAAGATAGAGCGCGGCCACGCCGATGGCCAGATCGAGGAGCAGCAGGACTGCGAGAAACGGCCACGGTGGAAAGGCCAGCGACCGCGAGGCAGCCACGAAGATGAGGAATCCATGACCCACGAGGGCCAGGTGCGTCTGCAGCTCGAAGGAAGGTGCGCTCGTCGTCTTGCGAGCCCACGCGGTGCCGAGCACGACGAGCACGCCGAACACCGCGATGACGAAGAGTGCGGGCATCAGTGCCGTCTCGAGCGGCGCGGCTTCCCACCACGAGGCCAGGACGATCCACGAGAGGATCACCGCCACGGCCGCCAGCCACGGCCGTTCCGAGAGACCGGACTGCACGATCGTCCCTGCCAGCAGCACGGCCAGTAGAATCGCCAGACCCCACAACGCGCTCGGCGCAACGCCGTCGGAGGTCAGGAACAGGAGCATGCCCAGGCTGACGATCGCCGTCAGGGCCACTCCACTCTGCGGCGCGAGCCTGCGGTTGAAACGGCGGGCCAGCGCGGGAACCGCCAGGAACAACAGGCCGAACACCGCGTAGACGCTCAGTCCGGAGACGAGGTGCTCGGCATCGAGATGCTTCACCGACCAGAACGTCTCGGTGAGGATGGCGAAGAACGCCGCGACGAAGTAGAGCAGACCTTCTTCATAGCGGAGCGCGTAGGCGGAGGCCATCGACACTAGAACGAAGAGCACGGAGAACAGAAGAAGCGGCGAAGCGGTGGCGGGCTCCAATTTCACCAGAGCGGGGAAGACGAACAGCAGGACCGCGGCTCCGATGGCCAGGCGGGAGTGGGACCAGGCGCCCGCGGCGAGGTTGAGGATCACGAACGCACTCACCCACGCCAGCACGAGAGGCCACGCGTCCGGCGTGTACGAGGCCACCAGCCAGATCGCAAAGGTCAAGGCAGTGGCAATGATTCCGAGCGCGTGCAGCCAGACCAGGTCCCGCAGCTTGGCGATCACGGCCAAGCCGGCGGCGATCAGGAGCAGGAATCCGAAGAGAATGTTGAACCGCGCGCCGTAGGCGGGTACCGCCGCGGCGAACAACGCGAACAGGAGTGGCAGTGCAACGGCGATCTGGCCCGCGCGGTCGAAGAAAGCCTGCTGCTTGTCCGCACGCCGCGAGGTCCAGAGCGCACTGGCAGCGGCCAGTCCGAAGACGATGAAGATCCCGGCCGCAAGCGGAAGCTGGGAGGCGTCGAGGAACTTCGCGATCCAGGCCCATTGGTAGATGACGCTGAACAGGACGCTGCCGATGGTCAACGCCGGCCAGCGTTTCTTGTACGCCACCCACGCCAATCCCGTGTTCAGAAGCAGGAGGTACGAGAAAAGGCTGACGGGACGGTTCTCTCCGGTGGAAAGAAGCGCCGGCGTCGCGAAGCCACCCATCATGCCCAGGAGGGCGATGAAGAGCGATTCCCGGCGGATCGAGAGCGCGACTGCAACCGCCGTCACTACCAGCATGCCCGCGAAGACCGCTTCCGCGGGAAGCAGGTGCCAGAGCGCGTGGACGGCAAACAGCGTGGCGTAGAGGATGGCGATGCCGGCGCCGTGCATCGCGTTCGCCGTGAAGGCATACGCGCGGGCGATGCGCAGCTCGCAGATCACCAGCAGGGCGCTGCCGGTGATCAACCCGATGGCCGCACGCACGGGTGGCGACACCCAACCGTGATCGACGGAGTACTTGAGAAAGTAGATGGCCGCCACGACCAGCGCGATCCCCGCGACCCACGAGAACAGTTTCACGCCGACGAGGCTCTCCCAGTCCACCTGCTTCCAGAATGGCGGAGCGGCAGGGCGCACCGGAGGCGTGACGGGCGGGGGATTGGTGAAGGCCGCGGTTACAGGCGGCGCAGGCGGCGGGGGTGGCTGAAGTGGCGGAGGCGGAAGCGCCGATGAGACAGGCGGGGGCGCGGCCACGAAGGCAGCCGTAGGGAGCACGACAGGCTGTGGCTCTGGCGGCGTCGGGACGATCGGTTGCGGGCTCACCGGAACGTCGGACGGCCGCGCGATCTCCGCATCTCCGAGCGGAGGTTGCGGGACGAACTGCGGAACCGGAGCCGGCGGCGTTGCCGTCTGCGGGACGGGGATTGGCGGTGGCGGAGTCTGCGGACTCTGGGCCGGTGCAGTCGGGACAGCCGCTCGGTGCTGCGAGGCAGCTCTCTCGGCGGCCCAGTGAGCGACCACCTGCTTGAGCTCGTGCGTCTGGTCGAGCGCACGCTTCGCCACGACGAGCGCGACGATGGCCACGACCAGCGCGAGAAAGGTGAACATAGATGGATAGGGCGGATTTGGCGGCCGCCCCTATAAGGATAGTCCGAAATCAGCGAGGACAGGGGGAGTGGCGCCAGGCGAGGGATGCGGGGACGTCGCTAGCGCCGCTCCTGAAGGCGAGATCCGAAAATCGAAAGGCCCGCCGAAGCGGGCCTTTCTCAGTGACGCCGTGACGCAGTTTTCTACGTCGTCTCGCGGTGAGCGAGGATCTTCTCCCGTCCCGTCAAATACAGAAGGATGACCAGGATGGCGAAGGGGATCATGGACAGCGCGTCGGCCCAGTCGCCATTCAGCATCCGGTTGCCTTCGGCCCAACGGCCGACCAGATCGCGGAAGCCTCCCATGACGTCGACACCCTGCGAAAACGCGATGAGGATTCCTGCGATCGCGCCGCCGGCGATGTATCCGGAGGCCATGAGCACGCCCGGGCTCTTGTCACCCTCCGCGATGAGCTGGTCCTCGGTCAGGTTCTGTCCGACGTACTTCTTGGCGATCCACCGGTCGACCGCCCAACGAACCATGCCTCCGATGAGGATGGGCGAGGAGGAGGAGAGCGGAAGGTAGACGCCGACGGCGAACGCGAGAGAAGGGATGCCGGACAACTCGAGCACGATGGCGATCATCACGCCCAGGAGCACGAGGCCCCAAGGCAATTGGCCGCCGAGGATGCCCTTGATGATGTAGGACATCAAGGTGGCTTTGGGCGCATCGAACTTCGGGACGTCCTGGCCGTTGGGGAGCTTGCGGATGGACCCGTTGATGCCGGGATCGACGTAGTAAACCGGCTTGCCGTTGTCGTCGACGAGATACTTCTCGGCGTTGCCGCCCGAGGCGTCGTTGCGGAACCAGACGTTGTACTCGTTGGTGTCCGCGGCTCCGGTGGCGGTGGCGATGGCGCCCTTCACGTGATCCCTGCCGTGATAGTCCTTCGGGTTGGCGATCTCGCCCGGTCTGGCGGAGCCGGCGGTGAAGCCCTGAGGTGCCGAGCCGACCGGGACGTAAACCGAGCCGGCATCGTTGAGCTTGAGAAGGATCGGTCCGAGGATGAGCGCGGAGGCCAGCGCGCCGACGAGGATGGCGATCTGCTGATTGGCGGGCGTGGCACCGACGAGGTACCCCGTCTTGAGATCCTGGGACGTCGTACCGCCATTCGACGAAGCGATGCAGACGATCGCGCCGATGGAGAGCGCGGTCACGTAGTAGTTGCTGCCCGTCCAGCCGAGGACCACGAAGCAGAGGCAGGTCAGCAGCAAGGTGGCCACGGTCATGCCGGAGATTGGATTCGACGAGGAGCCGATCTCGCCGGTGAGACGCGAGGAGACGGTCACGAAGAGGAAGCCGAAGACGACGATGAGCACCGCTGCAGCCAGGCGTGCGCCGAGGCCGACGCCGCCCACGTAGAGCGGATTGGAGAAGGCGATGGCGATGATGATGGCGATGATGCCCAGCAGCACGAGCTTCATCGACAGGTCGCGGTCGATGCGCGAGACCTTCGGGGTTTCGACACCCTTCGTGCCACGAAGGTCCTTGACGCCTCCCTTGATGCCATGCCAGATCATCGGCAGTGACCGGAAGACGCTGATGATGCCGCCTGCTGCCACCGCCCCCGCGCCGATGTACAGGATGTACGCGTTGCGGATGGCGCCTGGGCTCATGTCCCGGATGAGCGCGGTCGTCTCCGGCGCGAGGGGAGCGGCCAGCGATTCGCCGAAGAACTTGATCATCGGGATCAGCACGAGGTAGGCGAGCACGCCGCCGGCGCACATGATGGCGGAGATGCGCGGACCGATGATGTAGCCGACGCCAAGGAGCTCAGGGGAGATTTCCACCGAGACGGAGGCGGCATTGAACGGACGGCCGAAGATTTTCTCCGGTGCGTCTTTCCAAGCGCGGAAAGCGATGTTCAAGGTCTTGTAGAGGAGGCCGATGCCGAAGCCGGTGAAGATGGTCTTGGCGCTCGTGCCTGCACCGCCGCGCGCTTCCTGTTCGAGGCGCGCTTCTTCAGAGGCGGCCGCACGCGACTCATCGCTGGCGCCGGCCTTCAAGACCTCGGCGCAGGCCGTGCCTTCCGGATACTTGAGGATGCCGTGCTGGGCGACGATCAGCGCGCGCCGCAACGGGATCATCATGAGAATGCCGATCAGGCCTCCCAGCACCGCCACCAGCATGACCCGGCCAATCTCGAGATCGAAGCCGAGGATCAGGATGGCCGGCATCGTCACGCCGACGCCGAACGCAATCGACTCGCCGGCAGACCCGGCGGTCTGGACGATGTTGTTCTCCAGGATCGAAGCGTTGCGCGCACCCATCTTCGAGAGGATGCGGAACAGCGTGATGGAGATGACGGCGACCGGAATGGAGGCGCTGACGGTCAGGCCGACCTTCAGGACCAGGTACAGCGAGGACGCGCCGAAAATCATCCCCAGGACCGTCCCGACGAGCACGGCCCGAAGCGTCAACTCGGGGAGGATCGTTTCCGGAGCGATGTACGGCGTGAACGGCGGCGGTTCATCGGACTTGAAGCCAACCCGATCCGGTAGTCCTTGCGGAACAGAGCTCATGCGGGATTCTCCCTCATACCAAAGTGGATGGATTGTAGCGCGTCCCCTCACCGGACTTCAGTCGGGATGGGAACGTTCACCAATGCACTGACTCTGACCGGGATCGTTACCTGTCCCTCTCCGCCAACGCCCGATAGGCCTGGGCCAGCTCTTCGAAGACGGGTCCCGGTGGGCGACAGACCGATCCATCGAGCAGGCGCAGCGGTGCCAGCATGGTCAGGCTGCCTGTGAGGAAACCTCCCTCGCGGAGCTCCGCCGCTGCCGGCGGCCGTTCTTCGATCGTCAAGCCGATCCGCACCGCCTCGCCCATCGTCCATGCCCGCACCACTCCGGGCAGGACGCCGTCGGCCACCGCTGCGGTGATCAGCGTCTTGTCGCGAAGAGCGAAGACGTTCGTGGCCGTTCCTTCCAGGATCCTGCCGTCCTCGGTGGTGAACAGGCCTTCGTCGGCACCCGCGGCCGCGGCCTGCCGCAGGCCGAGAATGCAGGCCGCATAGGAAGTCAGCTTGTGAGCCGGCAGAGAGCGGGTCAATCGCAGGGTGACGGCGCGCCCGCGGGCGCGCCGCTGCAACGTGATCGGGGAGACCGGCATGGCCGTGGCGTGCAAGACCCAGAGCTCGGCGTCGGACTGGAGATAGAGACAGCGCACCGCGGCTTCGGCCGCGGTCGCGACCGTCGCTGCCGCACGCGTCATCTGTTCGGCGAAGAGCTCGGGCCGCGGGGCCGGAAACCCGAGCGCGATCGCGGATGCCGTCATGCGACGGAAGTGCTCGGCGAGTTGAACCACTCGTCCGCGAGCCACCAGGGCCGTTTCGAACAGGCCGATGCCGTGGAGCACCGCGGGAGAGCTCATCGCGATGTCGATGACAGCCCCCCTTCTCTGAGGAAGCGAAAAAACGGAGCGGCCTTGTCATGACACTCCTGGTCTTCGGCGTCGGCGTCGGAGTCCCAGACGATTCCACCGCCCGCGTGATAGCGCACCGACTGGGCGGTGACCACCGCGGTGCGAATGGCCACGCTCATGCGCGCACCGGCCCCATCGAGAAACCCGATCGTCCCGCAGTAGACGCCGCGCGCGACCGGCTCGAGGTCGCGGATGAGATGCGTGGCCGCTCGCTTCGGCGCGCCCGTGATCGACGCGGCCGGCGAGAGCGCCGCCAGGACATCGGCAACGCTCGCATCCACAAGTCCTTCCGCCCTCACCGTCGACTCGAGATGGTGCACGTAGTCCAGTGTGCGGATGGCCCGGAATTCCGAAACGGAGACACGACCGGCGGGGGCGATCTTGCCGAAGTCGTTGCGCACGACGTCCACGATCATGAGGTGCTCCGCCCCGTCCTTGTCGCTGGCCAGGAGCGCGGCAATCTCCGCGGGATCATCGCCCTGGCGTCGTACGGTGCCCTTGATCGGCAACGAGGTGGCGATCCCTGAGCGACGATCGAAACGCAGGAGGACTTCCGGCGACGCGCTGACGATGGCCCAGCCCTCTCCCCGAAGGAACGCGGACGACTGCGGCGCTCTGGGTGCGGTGAGGGAGCGATAGAGCTCTCCCGCATCCACGGCGGTCGCGGCCTCGAAGGCTCGGGTGAGGTTGACCTGGTAGACGTCGCCGTCGCGGATGGCGCGGCGAATCCTCTCGACCAGCCGGGCGTGCGCACCTTCATCGAGGGAGTCCCGGATCGCTACAGGCAAGGCCTGCAAGGCCGGCCAGGCCGGCACGCGTGGACCCGCAGGAGCCTGAAGCGACGGGCGCCGGTCCGCGCCTCCCTCCGGTCCAAACAGATAGGCCTGACCGTCGGGAGCGACGGCCACGCCGGAGGAGTGTCGTGCGAAGAAGGCGGCCGGCTCGGCCGGTCTCTCGTCGCGCGGCCGGACGGCTTCCTCCGTGGCGGTGGCCTCGTAGGAAA
>JBDTOZ010000682.1:0-2114 GCA_039932995.1 Acidobacteriota bacterium
CCGGCCTCCACCCATTTGCCCAGCCAGTCCGCCATTTCGCGATAGAACACCCTCGAGTTCTCTGCGTTGAGGACCCAGTGATTCTCGTCCGGCCAGACCAGCAGGCGGCTGGGCACTTTGAGGCGTTGCAGGAGGGCCCACATCTCGAGGGTGTTGTTGAGGGGGACGCGGTAGTCCTTCTCGCCGACCGAGAGCAGCATGGGCGTCTTGAAGTCGGCGGCGAAGCGAACGGGGTTCTGTTTGCGCCAGGTCTCGTTCTGCTCCCACACGGGGCCTTTCATCATCAGCTCGCGCCCGTAGATCGTGTCCGAGGTCCCCCACTGGGTCTCCAGATTCACGAGACCGGCGTGACTGATGAGGGCCTTGAAACGACGACCCGACCAGGCCTCGAGCGCGTTCGCGAGATGCCCGCCGTAGCTGGCACCCCCGGCCACCTGACGGCTGGCGTCGATGAACGGGAACTTGGCGATGGCCGCGTCCGCCGCCTCCATCAACTCCTCGGCCGGACCGCGCAGCGGATCGCCCTGAATGTTCTGCGCGAACTGCGCACCGAATCCGGTCGAGCCGGTGTAGTTCGTCAGCAGCATCACGTATCCCGGTTTGGCCAGGAGGTGATAGTTCCAGCGGAGCGTGATCGAGTCCGTCCACATGTTCGCGGCGCCGCCGTGGATGAGGACGAACAACGGATACTTCTTCGACGGATCGAAGTTCGCCGGCGTGATGAGCAGGTTGTGAATCTTCCGGCCGCGCTTGGAGGTGAACCAGAAATGCTGCGGTGGCTGCCAGTCGATCGATTTGGCCTGCTCGACGTTGAAGGAGGTCAGGTTGCGATGATTGCGTGAGGCCGGGTCGATGCGCACGAGCTCTCCCGGTTCGACCGAGGAGCCCCAGCGCGCCACCACCACCGGCGCGCTCTTCGCCGCCACCAGACCGCTGTAGGTGCCGCGCTCCTGCTCCACCGCCACTTTCGCCGCACCGCCCGCGGCGGGAACGGAGAACACTTTCACGAGACCGGCATCCTCGGCAGTGAAGAAGAGGGTCTGCCCATCGCTCGTGACCGTGTAGTCGCCGATGGAACGGTCTGTCTGCGCCACCGTGCGCTGATTCGTCATCGACGGCCAATCGAAGGCCACCAGCGTGGTCAGGTTGTAGACCTCGCCGTTGTTTGGCTCGAGCGTGGCGTAGAGAGTCTTGCCGTCGGGACTGAAGAGGGGGCTGCCGTACGAGCCGTGCGCGGACACGAGGCGTTGCGGCTCGGAGACAGGACTGCCGGAGGCCTGCGCATTCGCGCGGTACAGCGCGTAGTCCACCTCGGCGTACGCACCGGTATTGCGGCCGGTCGTCGCGGAAAAGACGATCGACTGCCCATCCGGCGACCATTCGCCACTGAGCGTCTCCCGTCCCTCGCCGCCTCCCGTCCCCGCGAAGCCGGCCTCGGCCACCAGTTGCGTGCCGGCCAGCAGATCCTTCGCTGCGCCGGCCGGATCGAGGGACTGCACGAACAGGTGCGGCTCCTTCTCATCGAGCCAGCGGTCCCACGCGCGCACGGGAAACGAGTCGAACACACGCACTTTGAATTTGCGGTCCTTCTCTTCCTTGGCCGCTTTCTTGTTGGCGTCGTCGTCCGCGGCGTTGGGAAAGACCGTACTGCCGAACAGGATGCGCTTCCCGTCCGGGCTGAACTTCGGCGCGCGGACTCCGGTGGAGATGTTCGTCACGCGCTGCGCCTCGCCACCGGCCAGATCGAGGAGGTAGATCTGGCTGACCTCATCCGCATCGCGCTTGGCCGCGAACGCGAGGCGCCGGCTGTCCGGCGACCAGGCCGGATCGCTCTCGCCCGATTTCATGGACGTGATCCGGCGCGGCTTCGCACTCGCATCCGCGGGCACGAGCCAGAGATCGGTGACCTGCTCTTTCTCGTCGTAGGAAGGCTCGGTGACCGAGAAGACCACCCACTTGCCGTCGGGACTGACCGAAGGAGTGCCCACGCGCTTCATGAGGTACAGCGTTTCGTGAGTGAGCGGAACCTTCTGCGCGGAAACGGAGAAGGCGACCAGCAAGAGCAGTAGCAGGGAGGTGCGCTTGAGCATGAGGGATTCTCGCACTGTTTTCGT
>JBDTOZ010000683.1:0-4696 GCA_039932995.1 Acidobacteriota bacterium
CAACCCCCAACCCCTACGAGTTCCCCGACACCGCCAGCACGATGATCACGATCATGAGGATGGTCATCACCAGTAGCGTGATCTTCACCCACGACCAGGGGGCGGTGCCGGTGCATTTGCCGGTCACGCCGTTGACGAGGTAGCGGTAGGGCTTGCCGCCGTAGTCGTAGGCGGCGATCCAGATGGGGAGGAGGGCGTTCTTGTAGGCCAGGGCCGAGAAGGTGGATTGCACCTGGAGGTTGCGCTGGGTGTCGCCGGGGACGCGGTCCGCGCAGGCGGAGCGGATCTCGTCGCGCATCCGGTCCTTGGCCTGCTCCAGCGCTTCCGGGAGATCGACGGCGTTCTCTTCGGCCAGGAAGCCGGAGAGGTAGGAGGGGTCGTAGGGCGTGAGGTCGGCGGTGGGGAAGGGCTCGATGTTCTTGGCGAGCGAGGAGTCGATGCCGCGCGAGGCGGGGACCGGGACATCGTCGAAGAAGAGCTCCAGCGAACCGGAAGCCGGCTCCCAGCGGGTTCGCTGTTCGCGTCGCGTTTCTCTCCGCCCGTTCACCGTGACCTGGACGTCGACGTAGTAGTAGTAGCCCGCCTCGGCCGTCCAGAAGGAGTTGGTGGCGGCGTCGAAGGTCCAGAACGGGATGTACGCGCCCTGCAGGTTGGAGATGCTCGATCGCGATTTCAGGTTGTTCGGACGCAGCCAGAGGCTGTGCAGCCAGGTGCGAAAGGACTGCAGCGCCGACTCACGGGTGATGCGGAAGGGAAGCAGTCCCTCCGGGCGAACGACGTTCGCGTCCGGCGGCGCTTCGACGACGGCACTCGCTCCGCAGAACGCGCACGCGCCCGAGGAGACGTGCGGGTCGAGGGTGGTGTGCGCTCCGCAGCGCTTGCAGGCCACGACTTTGCGCTCTGCGCCCCAGCCGACGTTGCGCGGCGCGCGGAGCGCGGCATCGACGGACTTTTCGCCGACGCTCCCTGTCGGCGCGACGACCTGCTTCACCGTTCCGCACCACGGACACTTCAGCGCGGTGACACCCGGCTCCCAGCGGAGGTCGGCGCCACATCCTTCACAGGGAAACTTGCGGGCTTTGGTTTGGATGGCTTCGGCGGTCATCGTGTGGTTTTCGAGGGGTATCCCATGGGGGCGCCCGGAGAAGGCGCGGGCCGGATGCCCGCGCCCCCGGGTGAAGCGATTGCTATTTCGGCGGCGGCGGGGGAGGTGGCGGCATGGCCGATCCGCCGCTCAGTTCCAGCTCGGCGTACGAATCGACGGACGCCCATCCCGAGGCGCCGGGGCGCCAGGCTTGGGTGGAGGGGGCCACCTGGCCGCTCTGCACCATGGCCTTGAGGGCGTCGTCGGTGTACGGGCCGTAGGTTTTTCCGTCGATGGCCACGGACCAGCGGGGTGCGCTGACCGAGCCACCGGGAGGAGGCGGCGGTGCGGCCGCGCCCTGCGGCGGGGCCGGGGTGTTGAGCGCTCCGCTCATGGCCTGGCCCATGGCCACGCCCGCGCCGAGGCCGACGCCCGCTCCGGCCAAGCCGCCGGGGTTGGCCGCGGCGATCTTGATGGAGTCGGCCGCCTGCATCTGCGTGTACTGGCCCATGCGGTCGCCGAGGACGCCCAGCTTGGTGCGCTGGTCGATGGCCGCTTCCACTTCCTCGGGGAGGGAGACGTTGTCGATGTTGAAGCGCGCCAGGTCGAGGCCGAAGGCGGCGAACGACGGGGCCAGTTCCTTCTGGGCCAGCGTGCCCAGCTCGCGGTAGCTCGAGGCCAGATCCAGCGCGGCGATCTTCGACTCCGCGACGATGTCGGAGAACAGGCTGATGATCGTCGACCGCAACTGCCCGAGGATGTCCTCGGTGGTGGTGAGTCCCTGCGTGCCGACCACGGTGTTGAAGAACACCCGGGCGTCCGAGATGCGGATGGCGTAGGTGCCGAAGGCGCGCATGCGGATCATGCCGAACTCGGCGTCGCGCATCATGACCGGGTTCTGCGTGCCCCACTTGAGGTCCGAGAACAGCCGCGTGTTGAAGAAGTAGACCTCGGCCTTGAACGGCGAGTCGAAGCCGTACTTCCAGCTCCGCAGCGTGGTCATGATGGGCATGTTCTGCGTGGAGAGCTCGTAGCGGCCCGGCTTGAAGACGTCCGCAACCTCGCCCTCGTTCACGAAGATGGCCACCTGGTTCTCGCGCACGGTGAGCTGCGCGCCCATCTTGATCTCCTGGTCATGGACCGGAAACCGGTAGACCAGGGTGTTGTTGCTGTCATCGAGCCACTCGATGACCTGGATGAATTCGCTTTTGATCGCGTCCCAAAGACCCATTGTTACCTCCCAGTGATGCACAATCTTACGTGGAATTTGGTTGGTGGTTGCTGGTTGCTCGTTGTCTGTGGTTTGGTGCCTGGCCGGATTCCTCGCGGGGAACGAGCAAATCCAGCGGCCCCTCACTCCTCTGGCCCTTTCCGTTCGACGAGAAACCGCAGACAACCAGCCACCAGCCACCAGTAACGATTCAAGGAGCTGACTTGAAGAAACTCGTGATTCTCCTGTTCGCAGCAACGACCGCCCTCGCCGGAGAGGGCATGTGGATGCCTCAGCAGATGCCGCAGCTCGCCGGTGAGTTGCAGAAACTGGGCGTCACCCTCGATCCCAACCGCCTGGCCGACCTCACCGGGGATCCGATGGGGGCCGTGGTTTCCCTCGGCGGCTGCACGGCCTCGTTCGTCTCGCCCGACGGGCTGGTGGTCACCAATCACCACTGCGCCTTCGGCTCCATCCAGCAGAACACCACTCCCCAGCGGGACCTGATCACGAATGGCTTTCTGGCCAGGACGCGTGAGGAGGAACTGCCGGCGGCGCCGGGCACGAAGGTCTGGGTCACCACCCGGATCGAGGATGTGACCGCAAAGATGAGCGGCAACGTCCCCGCGCGCACCGAGGATGCCGGCCGGGCCAAGCTGTTCGACCGGCGCGAGAAGCAACTGGTCGCCGAGTGCGAGAAGCCGGGCGGCCTGCGCTGCCGGGTGGCGTCGTTCTTCGAAGGGTCGCAATACCTCCGTCTCACGCAGGCGGAGATCAGCGATGTGCGGCTGGTCTACGCGCCGGCCCGGATGATCGGCGAGTTCGGCGGCGACATCGACAACTTCGAGTGGCCGCGGCACACGGGCGACTTCTCCTTCTATCGCGCTTATGTGGACGGCAAGCCCTATCACCCGAAGCACTGGCTGAAGCTGGCCAAGCAAGGCGTGAACGAGGGCGACGCGGTGATCGTGGCCGGTTATCCGGGCCGCACATTCCGCTACAAGACGGCCGACGAGGTGCGCAACTACAGGGACTTCGTCTATCCGACGAGCATCCGCTACTACACCGAGGTGATGCGTCTTCTCGAGGAAGCAGGAAAGACGAACCGGGACGTGCAGATCCGCAACGCCTCGCGGATCAAGAGCCTGGCGAACTCGCTGAAGAATTTCACCAGCGTCAACGAAGGCTTCACCAAGGACCACATCGTCGAGCAGCGCGACGAGCGCGAGAAGGGCATGCGCCAGACCGCAGGCGCGGCAGAGGTGATGGATGCCATCGCCAGCCTGAACCGCGCGAACCTGGGGATGAGAGAGCGCGACGCGGTGCTGGACTGGATCGCCGGCCGTGGCTCGCCGATGCTCGGGCAGGCCATGATGATGGTGCGGCTGGCCACGGAGCGTCCGAAGAAGGACATCGATCGCGTGGCCCGGTATCAGGAGCGCGAGTGGCCGTCGCTGAAAAATTCATCCGATCGCGCGCAGCGCACCATCGATCCGGGCAGTGACCGCGCGGTGGTGAGCTACTTCCTGGGCGAAGCGGCGAAGCTCCCCGAGGGGCAACGGCTGAAGGCGGTGGAAGGACTGTCGCTCGACGAGCTGTACTCCGGAACGAAGATCGGCAGTCAGGAAGAGCGGACGAAGATGCTGGGCGAGTCGCTGGCCCAGCTCCAGGCGCGCAACGACTCCATGCTGAACCTGGCCTTCAAGCTCGTGCCGCTGTTCGAAGAGCGCGAGCAGAAAGAGCTGGCCTGGAGCGGCGCGATGTCCCGTCTGCGCCCGCGCTACTTCGACGTGCTCCGCAACGCCGGCGGAGGCACGCTCTATCCGGATGCGAACTCGACGCTGCGCATCACCATTGGGCGTGTGGAAGGCTATACGCCGCGCGACGCCACCTACCTGCGTCCGCAGACGACCTTGAGCGGTGTGGTGGAGAAGGAGACGGGGAAGGATCCGTTCGAGAGCCCGAAGGCCCTGCTCGCCGCGGCTGCCGATCCGGCCAAGACGCGTCCGTGGCTCGATCCGGAGCTGCACGACGTGCCGGTGAACTTTCTCTCCACCTGCGACACCACCGGCGGCAACTCCGGCTCGCCGACGCTGAATGGCAAGGGCGAGCTGGTGGGCCTGCTCTTCGACGGCAACTACGAATCCATCGACGCCGACTTCGTCTTCAATCCCGCCATGACCCGCTCCATCCACGTCGACGCCCAGTACATGCTCTGGGTGCTGGACGCCGTGGACGGCGCGGATGGGTTGCTGGAGGAGTTGGGCGTGACGCCGCGAGTGCCGTGATGGTGTTGCTGCTGTTGCTGGGTTGCTGGTTGCTGGTTGACTGTGGTTGACCGCTACGTAGGGGCCGCGGGCATCCTGCCCGCGGTTCTGTGGAGCGGTGGACTTTAGTCCACC
>JBDTOZ010000684.1:0-2126 GCA_039932995.1 Acidobacteriota bacterium
GCGGCGAGGACGCCGCACAGCCAGCCGGCGAGACGCCGGCGTTCCTTAGGTTGCGCCCTCGCCTCTCTGTGTCTCTGTGCCTCTGTGGTGAACGTCCCCCGGGGGAAAACGCTCAGGCCAGCCGCAATACGGGCGCGGGCAGGGAGATCTCGTCCCAGTGGGGAGCGTGGGCGCCGAGCATCTCGGCGAACTGTTCGACCATGATCGGGTCCCACTTGCCGCCCGAGGCTTCGCGGCGGAGGGTGGCGATGGCGGCGGCGTGGCCGAGGGCCGAGGGGCGGTAGGCACGGTGCGAGGTGATGGCGTCGTAGGCGTCGACGATGGAGAGCAGCCGCACTTCGTAGGGGATCGTGTCGCCGCACAGACCGTCCGGATAGCCGCGGCCGTCGTAGCGCTCGTGATGGTGGCGAATGAGCTGCAGCACCGACGCCAGCGTCGTCAGCGGGCGGACCATTTCCTCGCCGATGACCGGATGGTCGATGACGCGCAGAAACTCTTCGCGGGTGAGCGGACCCTTCTTGTTGAGCAGCCTTTCGGGCACGGCGATCTTGCCGATGTCGTGGAGCAGGCCGGCCACGCGGATGCGCTCGGCCGCACCCGCGTCCAGGCCGACGTGAAGCGCAAACTTCCGGGCCAGGTCGCCCACGCGCTGGGAGTGGCCACGCGTGTACGGATCCTTCGCTTCCAGGGCCAGGGCCAGCGCGCAGATGACGTTCTGGGTCTGCTCGAGGTCGGCGTGATACTCCTTGATGCGCAGCAGGGAGTGGATGCGCGTGGTCAGCTCGAGCCGGTTCAGCGGATAGTTGATCAGGTCGTCCGCGCCGGCCAGGATGGCTTCCTGCCGGATGGCGCTGTTGCGCAGCGAGGTCAGCACGACGATGGGCAGAAACTCCCAGCGCGCGTCGGCCCGCAGGGCCCGCAACGTCGACGCGCCGTCCGCGTCCGCCGCCAGCAGGTCGAGCAGCACGACGTCCGCCGCCTCCTTCTCCATGATGGCGATGGCCTCGTCCCCGTCGCGCGCCAGGATCAGATCCATGTTCGCGCCGGCCAGCGTGGCCGCCACGAGCTCGAGGTTCAGGGAGTTGGCGTCCACGCAGAGCAGCCGGGCCTTCCGTTCCACGCGTGGCCGCATGTGCTTGGACGTGGCCGCCTTCGGCATCTCCTCGTCGAGGGAAGACGCGAAGAACGTCACCAGGTCCACCGCGAACGCTCCAGCCTGCGCCTCGGCCACCAGTTGCTGCATGGCTTCGGCCTCGCTGACGTTTCCCTCGTGATGGATCTCATCGAAGCGATTGGCGATGCCGACGATCTGTGCCTCGATCGGGATCTCCTCGCCGCTGAGCTGGTCCGGGTAGCCGCCGCCATCCCAACGCTCGTGGTGCGAGCGGACGATGGGCACGAACTGCCGGAAGGTCATCATCGGCTCGAGGATCGAGGCGCCCATCCGCGTGTGATCGGCCACGCTGCCGCGTTCCTCATCCGTCGCGGGGAGCGTGGTGAGCAGGTGGTCGGGCACGCCGATCATCCCCACGTCGTGGAGCATGGCGCCCTTGATCACCGTCTCCCGCTCGTCCACCGACATCCCCAGCTTGTCGCAGAGATGCGCGGCATAGGCAGCCACGCGATGGACATGGCCAATCGTGCGCTGGTCCTTGCTCTCCAGCGCGCTGGTGAGGGTCATGATGATGTTCTCGCTGGAGTCGAGCTCTTTGCGCAGATTGCGGATGCGGATCAGCGAGCGGATCCGCGTGCGCAGCTCGTCGCGGTTGATGGGCTTGTTCAGAAAATCGTCCGCCCCCGCCTGCAGAGCCCGGATCTTGTCCTCCGTGCCGGTGAGCGCGGTGAGCATGAGGATGGGGATGGTGCGCCCCGCCGGGGAGCTCTTGATGTGCCGGCAGGCCTCGTAGCCATCCATCACCGGCATCATCACGTCCAGCACGATGACCGAGGGGTTGTGGCGCGGATAGAGCTCGACCGCCTCGCGGCCATCCCGGGCCAGGACGACGTCGTACCCCCAACTCCAGAGGTACTCCTCCAGAAGCTGCAGGTTCTGCTCGTTGTCGTCGACGGCGAGAACGACATCCCGCTCCACCACCGGCGCGTCTACGGCTGCCATGGACATGATC
>JBDTOZ010000685.1:0-8809 GCA_039932995.1 Acidobacteriota bacterium
CGCGGCGATACTCGAACTTCTCCACGGCCTTCATCAGGCCGATGTTGCCTTCCTGAATGAGGTCGAGGAACTGCAGGCCGCGGTTGGTGTACTTCTTGGCGATGGAGACAACCAGGCGCAGGTTGGCCACGATCAGTTCCTGCTTGGCCTGATCGGCCTCTTCCTCACCGGCCCGGATCTCGCGGATGGTCTTGCGCAGATCCTCGTGGGTGACGCCGTAGAACATCTCCAGCTCACCGAGCTTCTCCTGATACTTGGAGAGACGGCGCTTGTAGAAGTCGCGGCGGGTCTTGTCCTTCTCGCGCTTGAGGGCCTGCTCGTCCTTGCGGATCATCGACACGGCCTGGGCCAGCTCGTTGTCGATGTCCTTGAGCTTGTTGATCATCCGATTGCGCGTCTGGGGAGTGAAGTCGACGCGCTGCAACTCGTCGGCGAGCTCCTGTTCCAGGCGATCGATGGTCTTGAGCGTGGTGACGATGGTGCGCTCGGAGAGCTTCTTCGGATCGGCCAGCTTGACCAGGCCGTCCTTGATCTTCTTGTCCAGCTTGGCGATGCCTTCGAAGATGCCCATGATGTCGGCGATCTTGTTGATGGCCGCGGCGGGCAGCTTCGGCTCGCCGTCGGGAGCGGCGGCATCGATGGTGGTGCCGTCATCGTCCGGCATGGCCAGATCGATGGTCTCCTTGATCACGCGGGCGTCCTTCTTGGCGGCCTCGTAGATCTTGAGGATCTCCTCACGGATGATGCGGTTCGCGGAGAGGGCCTTGAAGACCTTCCGCTCGCCCTTCTCGATGCGCTTGGCGATGTCCACTTCGCCCTGGCGGTCGAGGAGCTTGACCGTGCCCATCTCGCGCAGGTACATGCGCACCGGGTCGTTGGTCTTGTCGACGATGTTGCTGGCCGCCGCGATGATGTCCTGCTGGACCTCTTCGCGCTGGTCCATTTCCTTCTCTTCGATCGTTCCGTCGATCGTGACGATGCCCTTGGTGCTGCCCTGAAGAGGCTTCTCGGCGTCCTCGATGACGTCGATCCCGAGATCGTTGAAGCGAATGTAGATCTCGTCCAGCTCCTCGGGAAGAGAAGTGACCTCTTCCGGCAGAACTTCGTAGATCTCGTCGTAAAGCAGAAATCCCTTTTCCTTGCCGATTGCGATGAGCTGCTTTACTTCGGTGTATTTTTCTTCAACGCTCAACTCGCCAACCCCCTGGTCCTCAAAGTTGGAATCTGGTTCGAGATTCGAAGTGCGCAGGCGTGTCGTCATGGTTTTGCTCCTCGCAATGGGCAGCTTTGAAGGCGCCCTGTCGGCACTCGAGGCCCCCGAACGAGGCCTTGGCGGGATGGTCAAATTTGGGGTTGACAAGCCGGCCAAAGGTTCGTCCTAGAGGACGCCCATGTAATCGGGAGAGGACGATAATTATTTCAGAGAGTGCAACATACGAGAGAGCTGCAGCTTCTCGCGGTCGAGCTCGGCCACACGTTCTCCGTCACTACCTGCATCGATGATTTGCCTCTGGATTTGCTGCATGCGGCGAGAGAGGGCATTCCTCTCCATGGGGAGGAGATTCTCGTCGATTCGTTGGAGAGAGCGGTCGTCAATGTCCTCGCTGAGGCTCAACTCCGAGAGCAGCGTGAGCTCGGCCTCGCCCCTAAGATGGGTCGCCACGTCGCCAAAATCAATAGGTTGGCCGGTGTCGAGGTCATTTTTTATGATCGAAAAGATCGTTTTGCAGGCCGGCTCCTCGAAGTACTCCTCCCGGAGCTTCGCGATCTGCTCCCCGGAGAGCCGCCCCTGCAGGGCCGCGATCAGCACGAATTTCTCGCCCGAGCTCTGCGGGGCCGAGAGCAGGCGCTCCTTCGGGGCGCTGCTGCCGGCCTTCCCTCGCACGCGCGACCAGACGGTCTCGAACTCGAGCCGGAAGGCGTCCGCGATCCGCTGCGCGGCTTCGTTCCGCACGACCGGGTCGGTCACCGCCGACAGGAGCGGCATGAACTGCTCCACCCGCTCGGACTTTTCCCGGCCGGTGAGCTGGACGGAGTCGGCTGCCCATTCGCGTAGCCCGAACTCGAAGATGTCGGTGGCCGCGGCCAGGACTTCCAGGAAGCCGTCCACGCCCCGCTTTTCCACGAGCGAGTCGGGGTCTTTTTCGCCCTGCAGGTCGAGGGCGGAGACGTTCAGTCCCGCGGCCAGGAGCACCTGGGCGGCGCGTAAGGTGGCGGCGCGGCCGGCGTTGTCGCCGTCGTAGGCCAGGACGACGTTGCGTGTGAAGCGGCGCAGCATGGATGCTTGGCCTGCCGTCAGCGAAGTGCCCATCGAGGCCACCACTCCCGGCACGCCGGCGTGGTCGATGGCGATGGCGTCGAAGTAGCCTTCCACGAGGATGGCCCGGTCGTAGCGGCGCATGGCGTCTTTGCTGCGGTGCAGGTTGTAGAGCAGCCGTGATTTGTTGAAGAGCTCGGACTCGGGGGAGTTGAGGTACTTCGGCTCGCCTCCGTCCAGGGAGCGTCCGCCAAATCCGACCAGCGCCCCGGTCTCGGAGTGGATGGGGATCATGAGCCGGTTGCGGAAGCGGTCGTAGTAGCCGCTCTTCTCCTTGCGCGGCGTGACCAGGCCCGTGGACTCGAGCTTCTTCTCGCCGTGCTTCTGCCCCAGCCGGCGCAGGATGTAGTCCCAGGAGTCGGGGGCGAAGCCGAAGCCGTATTTGGTGATGATCTCTTTACCGACGCCGCGCTGGCGGAGGTATTCGTCGGCGGCATTGGGAGTCCAGTGCAGCGCCTGATGGAAGGCTTCCGAGGCGTCGTCGATGACTTCGTAGAGATCGTCTTTCTCGTTGTCGCGCGAGGTCTTGCGCCGCCGCGGCAACTCGATGCCCACCCGCGCTGCCACGTGCTCGACCGCTTCCGGGAACGTGAAGCGCTCGGTGAGGGTCAGGAACTTGAAGACGTCGCCGCCGGTGCCGCAGCCGAAGCAGTAGAACAGGCCCTTCACGCGGTCGACGTGGAAGGACGGCGACTTTTCCCGGTGGAAGGGACACAGTCCCTTGTAGCTCTTCCCGGCGAGCTTGAGGGGAGTGACCTGCTGCACGAAGTCGACGATGTCCGCCGACGAGCGCACTTGAGCAATCACGGTGTCGTTGAGGTCTACGAAGGCCATTCGGTTTTTCGCGTCGTCGCGTTTTCGAGTCGTCGCGTTTTCGAGTCGTCGAGTCTTCGAGTCGTCGAGTCTTCGAGAGGTCGCGTTTTCGAGTGGTCGCGTTTTCGAGTGGTCGCGTTTTCGAGTCTTCGAGTCGACGAGTCGACGAGTCGTCGAGAGGATAGACGCGTCCGAGCTCCTCGACGACTCGACGACTCGACGACTTGAAGACTCGACCACGCGCAGACTAGATGACGCGAAGCACCGAAGACTCGACCACGCGACGATTCGAAGGCTCGAAGACTCGAAGACTCGAAGACTCGAAGACTCGGAAACCGGCTACTCATCCAGCACCGCGATCGTCGCACCGTCTCCTCCTTCGTTCTCCGCTCCGGGCCGCCATGAGCGGACGGCGGGGTGGCGGCGCAGGTGTTCGCGGATGGCTTTGCGCAGGGTGCCGGTGCCGAAGCCGTGGATGATACGCACGGCCTGACGGCCTTCGAGCAGGGAACGATCGAGGAACTTGTCGGTCTCTTCGAGCGAGTCGTCGACGCGCTGGCCGATGAGGTTCAACTCCGCGGAGATGTTCTGCGCCACGTCCGACCCGGAGATCACGGTTCCGGATCCCGTTCGCCCGCCCTTGCTCTTGACTGCCTTGCTCTCCGTTCTTTCGCCCACCGGGACCAGATCCCGCGTCTCCACGGTCATCTTTCGGCCGTTGACGTTGAGCACGGCCTTGTCGCTGTCCACCGAGACGACTTCGCCGGTGATCTTGAACTTGCGGTGCTCGGCCTTGTCGCCGACGCGCACCTTGCGCTGTTCGGCGGGGATGAACTCCACGGCCTTTTCGACGGCCTTGGTCACCGTGCGGATCACTTCGTTCGCGTTGACCGAGGCGCGCGCGTTGCGGTCCATGTCACGCAGGTTCTTGATCTCCGCGGACAACTGGCGAGTGACGTCGTCGCGCAGGCGCTCCAGTTCCTCGCGATAGGTGGTGCCGAGGCGCAGGCGTTCCTTCTCCAATGCCGCGGACTTTTCCTGCATGGTGCGGCGGTCGGCCTCGAGATCCTTGCGTTGCAGGGCCAAGTCATCCTGCTCGCCGATGATCTCCGCCATCCGCTTCTGCAAGGTGGCCAGGAGCTGATCGGTCTCGCCGTAGCGTTCGCCGAGGCGCTCGCGTGCGGAGGCGATGATGCTCGTCGGGAGACCGATCATCTGGGCCACGTCGATGGCCCGCGAACGTCCGGGGATGCCGCGGATGATGCGGTAAGTGGGGTGCAGCGTCTGGGCGTCGAACTCCATCGAAGCATTGAGAATGCGTGTGTCGTTGACGGCGAAGCTCTTCAGCGCGGAAAGGTGCGTGGTGACGATCATCAGCGCGCCCACTTCGAGCAAGTGCTCGATGATGGACGCCGCCAGGGCCGCCCCTTCCTCCGGATCGGTTCCCGATCCCAGCTCGTCCAGCAGCACCAGGGAGTTGCGGGTCACGCGTGAGAGGATGCGCTTGAGGCGGGTCAGGTAGGCGGAGAAGGTGGAGAGGTGCTCGAGCACGCTCTGGTCGTCGCCGATGAGCACATGCAGCGCGTCGACCAGGGGGAGCACCGTGCCGTCGAGGGCAGGGACGGGGAGGCCGCTCATGCCCATCGCCACGAGCAGTCCCGCGGTCTTGAGCGCGACCGTCTTGCCGCCGGCGTTCGGTCCGGAGATGACCAGGGCGGAGGGCGAGTCTTCGAGTCGCCGAGTCTTCAAGTCGTCAGAGGGTGAGTCTCCTCGACGACTTGACGACTCGACGTCTCGGCGACCCAGACTCAACGACATCGGAATGACCGTCCGATCGCTCGGCTCTTCCCCGAACGCCTCCTGCCGTGCCTCGGCCAGCCGCTCGTCGAGCAGGGGATGCCTTCCCTCGATGATGTGCAGCTCGCGGTCACGCGAGAAGGCGGGGCGCGAGCCGCGGATGGTGTCGTGGAACACGCCGCAGGCCTGCAGTGCATCCAGCTCGCCGGCCACCGTCACCGCTCCCTGGATCTCCTCCTGCGCGTCGAACAAGGTCTGGGAGATGAAGCGCATGATGCGCAGGATCTCTTCGCGCTCCTGGATGAGCAGATCGGCCAGGTCGTTATTGAGCTCGATGGCCGCCATCGGTTCGATGAAGAACGACGCGCCCGAGCCGGAGCGCTCGTGCAGGATGCCGGTGACGGCGTTGCGGTGATCGCTGCGCACGGGGATGCAGTAGCGGTCGCCGCGCATGACGATGAGCGGTTCCTGGATCGCGTCGGCGTTGCGATTCATGATGTCGCTGAGGGTGCGCTGGATGGAGGCGCGCTTCTGCTGCATGCGTCCGCGGATGGCTCGCAGCTCGGGCGAGGCTTCCTCGCGCAGCTTGCCCTCGCGCGTGAAGTACTTGTTGGTCTTCGTGAGCAGCTCGCCGAGGTCGGAGATGGTCTCGGCGATGGCGCGCAGGCGGATGTAGGAGTCGGTGCGCACGAGGGTCTCGCGGATGGCCTGGGTGGCGCGGGCGGCACGCACGACCAGCCACGACTCTTCGATCTCCAGCACGGTCTCGCGCCGGAAGAGGGGAGCCACATCCGCCAGTCCGGCCAGGGGAAGGAGCCCGTCCGTGTGGAAGAAGCGAACCATCTCGGCCAGGTCCGCCTGCGACGCTTCGCAAGCCTCGAGGGTGGCCAACGGACGGCGGCGCAGCACGGATGCCTTGCCGGGCGCGCTCTTGGCTTCCATGGCCACGAGCGTCAGCACGCGGTGAAATTCGAGGACGTCGAGAGGTTCGGTGATGGTCATTCGTTCGTTCTTGCGATAAGGGGGACGTTCACCACAGAGGCGCAGAGACACGGAGAAAAACTTTTTTGCTGTCGCGGTGAACGAAGGGTGCGGATCTCGGCAGGGATCCTTCGCCCCACTGGCGGCGCAGCCGCGCAGTGCCAATCTATCTCTCTGTGTCTCTGTGCCTCTGTGGTGAACGTCCCCTGTAGCCCGAAGCGAAAAAGAAAAACGCCCGCGATTGCTCGCGGGCGTTGTGTCGAACGGTGGCGATGAATCAGTAACCGCCGGCGCGACGATCTTCAGCGAGCTTTCGCAGCACCTTTTTACGGGCCGCAATCGCCTTCCGCTTCCGCTTCGTGCTCGGCTTCTCGTAATGCTGGCGCTTCTTCAGCTCGGACAGAATCCCCGATTTCTCACATTTCCGCTTGAAGCGGCGAAGCGCATTCTCGAAAGTCTCGTCTTCTTTGACGTGTACGAGAGGCATCCCCAATCCCCCCCTTCTGTCGTGAGCTAGGACACACACAGAATTCCTCTGGCGTCTCCATTTTAGGTTCGCGGTTCCTGCCGGTCAATTGGGGGTCCCGCTGGCTCTCATTTCCGTGGACGTTCAACCGGCTGTCCCGTCCGCCGATTCCGCCTTGCGCCAGGAAAGTTGTAAACCACACGTGCGTCGGGAGATCGAGCTGCGGACGATCATTGTGATAACTAACGAGGTCCTCCCCTGTGGCAGAGCTCGCCCCCGGCGCACCTTCGAAATCGACACAAAGGTTTATCATGCCGGTCGTCCCAATCCTACGATCCGGAGATCCCCATGCGTTCAACCATCCGTCTGTTCCTGTTGTCTCTCTGTCTCGCCCATGCCGCGTTTGCCGCCTCTTCGTTCGATGAGGTGCTCAAGAAGCAGCAGGGCCTGACCCTGGGCGGCATGGCCTCGGTCACGGACTTCAAAGTCACCGTCGGGCACATGACCATCACCCTTCCGGCAGGAAGCGTGAGCATCGTCAAAGGCGGCGAGGAGCAAGTGGGGTTGTTCCTGAACGGCCCGGGCACGTTCACCTACGAGACCGTCAACAAGGACGAGCTCACCGTGTTCCAGTACAACGCCAAGACCAACGACCAGACGGTGAGAGGCTCGACCGTCCAGGAGTCGTTCAAGAGCGTGCTGCTCCGCGGCAACGGGCTCCCCGAGGTCACCGCGGGCGCGGGCTCTTCGGCCACGGAGGCGTTCAACTCTCTGCGGCAGACGTTCGCGCGGCAGCAACTGGCCGATCCCGCCGAGCATCTGCTGGTGATGGCGGCGATGAATGCGCCACAGGCGCGCGTCGTGCGCGCCGACATCGAGGGCGCGTCGCGTCCGTACGTGTATCTCTACGACGACGCCTGGACGCATCAGGAGTTGTTCTCGCTGCTCCGCCACCCGGAGTCGCGGATCAACAAGGATTCGAGCTGGTACTACACGACCATCCTCTCGATGCAGGCCATCGGCCGCAAGGAGCGTGTGGCCGCCCCCGTCCACGTCATTCTCACGGACCTGGACGTGAACCTCGTGAACACGGACAAAGACGACGGGAAGATGACCATCGTCGAGACGCTGGTCCCGCAGGGCCGCGCCGCACGTGCGCTCCGGTTCGACCTCTACAGCGACTACTTCTTCGACATCAATCGGGAGCCAAAGCATTTTTACGTCCGCTCCGTCACGGACGAAGCGGGCAACAAGCTGCCGTTCCACCACGAGCGGGGCAGTCTGCTGGTCGGCCTGGGCCAGCCTGCCGAGGCCGGCAAGCCGGTCAAGCTCCGGTTCGAGATCGACGGGGATTTTCTCCACCACCCGGAAGGCAGCCAGTACTGGGAGCTGGGAATCGAGCCGTGGTTTCCGTCGCTTCCGATCGAGCATCACTACTTCACGTATCACGCGCTGGTGAAGGTGAAGAAGCCGTATAACGTGTTCACCTCCGGGAAGACCATCCGCCGCGAGAGCGACGGTGACTGGAACATCCTGGAGTCGAAGCTCGACCTGCCCGTCGATGCCATCGCCATCCTGGCGGGCAAGTATCAGTTCGATGAGGAGACGCAGAACGGCGTGACCGTGCGCGTGGCCTCCTTCGTGGTCAAGAACGCTCAGGCTTACAAGACCCTGCGCGGACTGGCTCACGCCGCCATCGAGACCTATCCCACCTTCCTCGGCCCGTTCCCGTTCGACGAGATCACCGTCATCGAAAAGAACGACTACGGGTACGGACAGGCTCCGGCCGGACTGGTGTTCATCACCAAGGAAGCGTTCACTCCCAAGCTCGGCGATGCGAATGCATTCGTCCAGGGGATCAACCGCCGCTTCGCGCACGAGATCGCGCACATGTACTGGGGCCACGTCGTGAAGACCGGCTCGGAACAGGACCAGTGGATCGAAGAGGCGTTCTCGGACTATTCCTCGGCCCTCTTCCTGAAGATGGTCGGGCGCAAGGGCGAATACGACAAGGCTCTCGTCAACTGGAAATCCGACGCCAGGGACGGCAACCGGGTCACCATCATTCCGATGGCCAATCACATCTCCAACCCGGGCGACCCTCTCAGCCGGGCCATCGCCCGCCAGGGACTGATCTACGCCAAGGGCGCCTATCTGCTCTCGGTTCTCCACAGAGAGCTGGGCGACGCACAGTTTCTGACGTTCCTCAAGTCGTTCCAGAAGAGCTTCCGCTGGAAGCGCGGCACCACCGACGACGTCATGGGCCTGCTGCAGTTCATGACCAAGAAGGACTACGGGCCCTGGTTCGAAGAGTACTTTTACGGAACAGCCATGCCCAAGTAGCCGCGAAGGGCCGGCCGCAGTGCGGCGTAGCCGCAACCCGAGGAACGCCGGCGTCTCGCCGGCTGGCTGTGCGGCGTCCTCGCCGCGGGCGG
>JBDTOZ010000686.1:0-21617 GCA_039932995.1 Acidobacteriota bacterium
GGTTGGCGGTTGGCGGTTGGCGGTTGGCGGTTGGCGGTTGGCGGTTGGCGGAAGAGGCTGACCAACGAACCGCCCCAAGTCAAGACAACTCTGAACCCCTGGCAACTCCAAACGGAACCGGCCCCGGGCCCCCGCCAACCGTCAACCGCCAACCGCCAACCGAGCCGGCTAGCGATGCGCCTTCACCGCGGCTGCGGTCTCGCGGTCCGCTTCCCGCTTCTTCTCGGTTTCGCGCTTGTCGTACTGCTTCTTGCCTTTGACCAGGGCGATCTCCGCCTTCACGCGGCCACCCTTGAAGTAGAGCCTCAAAGGCACGACGGACAGGCCTTTCTCCTTGGTCTGGCCGAAGAGCTTGTCGATCTCGCGCCGGTGGAGCAGGAGCTTGCGCGTCCGCTCCGGATCGTGGTTCTCGCGGTTGCCGTGCGAATAGGGAGAGATGTTCGTGCCGAAGAGGAAGGCCTCGCCGTCCTTGAAGGTCACGTAGGAGTCCTTGAAGTTCACCCGCCCTTCGCGGAGCGACTTCACCTCGGTCCCGGTCAGAGCGACGCCGGCCTCGAACTTCTGCACGACGAAGTAGTCGTGCAGCGCCTTCTTGTTCGACGCGATGAGCTTCTCTCCCGACTCCTGCTTGGCGGCCATGGGGGCGCGATTCTAGTCGATGTACTCGATGCGCGCGGCGTGGCCGGAGGAACGGGAGAGCCGGCGGTCGCGGGTGATCAGCGGAACGTTCAACGATTCGGCGAGCGCGACATACGCGGCGTCGTAGGCGGTGATGTTCTGGCGCATCGCCCACATACGCCGGATCAGGGACTCGACCGAGTACCGGTTGATGGGAGTCCGACTAAACAATTCCAGCGCGCCTTCGGCTTGCTCCACCGTGACCGACTTCGCCAGACAGTGCCGTCTGAGCGTGTGGACGACCTCCGCGTCGATCGTGACCGGCGCGTGCAGGACCTCACCACGGATGCGCGCGGAAATCGACTCCACCGCGATTGCGGACAAGTAGAGATCGACGAGAATGGACGCATCAACGATCAGCGACATTTTCGTCGGGCAGCGGACCGCGCAACTCGCGAATGATGTCCGCAGAGCTTGGGTTGAGGTGGACGCGAGGGCGAGCGAGAACTTCCTCGAGGATTTCCTCGAGCGTCACCTTTTCCCGTTCCATGCTCAACATCTCCACCGTCTTCGCCATAACGAAACAATGCAACCGCCGGCGTCTCCTGTCAATTGCCGGCAGCCTCTTCTGCTATCATCCGCGCCCCATCTCACCTGAGGAGCTTCATCCCGCAATGACCAGCAAAAACATCGTGCACGTGATCGGCACCGGCACCATCGGCGAGCCTCTCATCGGTCTGTTCACCGACTTCAAGCAGCGCTGGGGCATCGATGAGGTCACGTTCCACAAGCGCACCCCGGCCGTGAACGACCGGGCCATGGTGGAGTTCCTCGTGAACCGCGGCGCCAAGCTGGTCGCCGACGATGACGCCCGCGACGAGTTTGCCCGGCTCGGACACCGCGTCTCCTACACCGCGGAAGAAGCGCTGGAGCGCGCCACCGTCGTCGTCGACTGCACTCCGGCCGGAAACGACAACAAACAGAAGTACTACCAGCGCATCAAAGGCCCCACCGGCTACATTGCCCAGGGCTCCGAGTTCGGCTTCGGCCCTCCTTACGCGCGGGGCATCAACGACGAAGTGCAGGATCCCTCCGACCGCTTCGTGCAGGTGGTCTCCTGCAACACGCACAACATCTCCGTCCTCCTCAAGACCCTCTCCTCGGTGGGCGGCAAGATCAGCCTCTCGGCCGGCCGCTTCGTCTGCATGCGCCGCGCAAACGACGTCTCCGACACGAAGTCTTTCATCGCCGCCCCGGAAGCGGGCAAGCACGATGATCCGGAGTTCGGCACCCATCACGCCCGCGACGCCTATCACCTCTTCCAGACCATCGGCGAGAAGCTGAACCTCTTCTCCTCGGCCATCAAGATCAACACGCAATACATGCACACGCTCTGGTTCGATCTCGACCTGGGACACGACACCACCCTCGAGGAAGTGAAGTCCGCCCTGCGCAACAACCCTCGCGTGGCCTGCACCAACAAGCGCTCGGTGAACCAGATCTTTTCCTTCGGCCGCGATCACGGCTACTACGGCCGCATCCTCTCCCAGACGGTCGTGCCCACCTCCACGCTCACCGTCCCCAGCCCCCGCAAGATCGTCGGCTTCTGTTACACGCCCCAGGACGGCAATTCGCTGCTCTCTTCCGTGGCCGCGACCTTGCGCTTCCTCGACGCCTCCAAACTCGACGAACGTCTGGATGCGCTGCGGCCCTACATGTTCCGGGAGATCTGAGGAGCTCCCCTCCCTCCGCGACAACTGACAAGGCGATCGGCGTGGGGCATGATGTCCCGCGCATGCATTCCGGAGAACCCGCTTCGCTTCGTTCGCGCGTGCGCGCTCCGGCCATCTATGTCGCGGCCCTGGTTTTCGCCGTCGCCCTGGTCGTTCGCTTCCGCTCCCAGGGCGGGCCCTACTTCGAGCTTCCCCAGACCGTTCAGGACCATGTCTCCCTCCAGCGCTACCCCAGCGCCGACGCCATCGTCCTGAGCCGCAACGCTGCGAAACTGCTCCCCCGCGGAGCGACCGTGACGGTCCTCCTCCCCTCGGAAGCGCCCACTTACGACGTCACGCACTACCTCACCGGCGTCGGTCTCATGCCCCACCAGATCGTCATCGCCCAGAATCTCGATCGGCGCCCGGACTACGTTCTGGCCCTGCGCGAGCCGCTCGACCATCCCGCCTATGAGCTGATGGCCGAAGTGGAGGGTGGGCGGATCTATCGGGTGCGGCGATGAGCGACCTGCTCGGCTTCGCCGCCTTCCTTCTTCTGCCCCTGATCGGCATCGGCATCTGGCGACTCGACGTCGTCCGCCGGCTTCCCCTGCCGGCCCGACTCTCGGCCGCACTGGCTGCAGGAATCCTGATCACCACCATCGTCATGGCCACCCTGTCGCTGTTCGGCATCCAGTGGAACCGCACGAAGTTGTTCGTGGTGCTGGGAATCGTGGCCTGCGCCGGAGTGCTGGTCGGGCGAAGCGCGCCGAGCGCAGCCAGCAAGGACGCCGAAAAGATTCCGCCCTCCCGTCCCCAACCCACGGTCCCGTGGAAACTCCTCATGCTGGTCTTCGTCATGCTCACGGCCTACGGCCTGATGACGGCGCGTGAGAGCGCAGGAGACCTGCATTTTTTCTGGGGTCCCAAGGCGGTCCGCTTTTTCCGGGCCGGGAAGATCGATGCGGACTACCTCCGTCGGCCCGATTACCAGCCGGCTCACCCGGACTACCCACCGCTCCTGCCGCTGCTCTATGCCTGGTCGCACACGCTCTCATCCGGGACCTTCTCGTGGACCGCGGCGGTCGCGTCCACTCTTCTTTTTCTCTTCGGCTCCGTCTTTCTCATCCATGGCGCCAGCGGCGACGGACCCGGCGCTCTCCTGGTGGCGGCCACGCTCTCTTACGCCTATGCCGTCGGGTTCGCCGCGGGAGGGGCCGATCCCCCGCTGATCTTCTTCGAGACGCTCACTCTCGTGGCGGTCATGTTCCTGAATGAGGAGCGCGGCAGCGACGTCCTGGCCGCGCTGGGTCTCTGCGGCGCGGCCTGGACGAAGATCGAAGGGGCCACGTTCGCAATCGCCGTCGTCCTGGCGCTCCTCCTGGTCCGCCGCGACTGGAAGCGGACGTTGCGCATCGCTGCCGCGCCCGCCCTCCTGCTCGGCGCGTGGGTCGTCTTCGTTCGGGTGGCCCATCTTCTGGAGCTCTACCGCGGCGCCGCGATGGACGTTTACTGGAAGGCGCTGATTCCGACGTTGCGCACGGTGGCGGGAACAGCCACCTATGAGCTCTTCGGTCTGCCCTGGATCGTGCCGGTCGTTCTCCTGCTCCTGGCGCGCAACCGGCGCGCGGCCACTCTCCCGGCGGTCGTGGCCGTGCTCACTCTCGCCGTCTCGATCTTCTTCTACATCCACTTGCCGGACCCCACCTGGTGGATCCTGGCCTCGGCCCCCCGGGTGTTGCTGACTCCCCTCCTGGCGTTGCTGGTCGGGGCGCTGGCGGCGTGGCATCCGCGACCGATTTGAGCTAGAGTCGCGCGTCCATGGCTTGGTTCCGGAAAGAGAAGAAACCGAAGGAAGCGGTCGACCGCCAGGTCCCGATTCCGGAGGGACTCTGGGTCAAATGCGACGACTGCAAGGAGATCGTCTACCGCAAGGAAGTGGAGGCGAACCTCAACGTCTGCCCCAAGTGCAACTACCACTTCCGCCTCACGGCTCGCGAACGCTTCGAGATTCTCTTCGACGACAACAAGTTCAAGGAGTTCGCCACCGATATCCGCTCCGGCGATCCCCTCGGCTTCCGCGACACCAAGAAGTACTCGGACCGGCTGAAGGTCTATCAACAACGCGTCGGCCTCGGAGACGCGGTGCTCTGCGCCGAAGGCAAGCTCCAAGGCATCCCGCTGGTCATCTGCGCCATGGACTACGCCTTCATGGGGGGCTCCATGGGGTCGGTGGTGGGGGAGAAGATCACCATCGCCATCGAGCGGGCCATCGACAAGAAAGAGCCGCTGATCATCGTCTCCACCTCAGGAGGCGCACGCATGCAGGAAGGCATCCTCTCCCTCATGCAGATGGCCAAGATCTCCGCGGCCTTGGCGCGACTGGCCGATGCCAGCCTTCCTTACATTTCGGTTCTCACCGATCCCACCACCGGCGGAGTGACCGCTTCCTACGCCATGCTGGGGGATCTCAACATCGCCGAGCCGAAAGCGCTCATCGGCTTCGCCGGACCGCGCGTCATCGAACAGACCATCCGCCAGACGTTGCCCGAGGGCTTTCAGCGCAGCGAGTTCCTCGTCGAGCACGGCATGGTCGACCTGATCACGCAGCGCGCCGAGATGAAACCGGCCATCGGACGGTTCCTGCGCTTCTTCACCGGTCGGTGAGGTTCTCCAACTCGGAACGAGAAACACGTCTCGCATTCTCGCTCCTCGTTCCGCCATGACTCCCCTGGCCTGGCTCGACCAACTTCAAGGCAGCGGCATCCGGCCCGGACTGGGACGCATGCGCTCGCTCCTTCGTGCCCTCGGCAACCCTCACCGCCGCGTGCCCGCGGTCATCGTCGCGGGCACGAATGGAAAAGGCTCGACCTCGGCCATGCTGGCCTCGATCCTGACGGCGGCCGGAAATCGCACCGGGCACTACACCTCTCCGCACCTGGTCGATCTGCGCGAGCGCTGGACCATCGACGGAGCCTGGATCGAGCCGGCACTCCTCGACGCCTGCATCGTCACGCTCCAGGAGGCCGCGGATCGCAGCGGCATCGTGCCGACCTACTTCGAAGCCCTGACTCTGCTGGCCTTCATCGCCTTCCCACGCGAGCAGTGTGATGTGGCCGTGCTCGAAGTGGGGATGGGCGGAAGGCTCGATGCCACCAACGTCGTCCGTCCCCGTGCCGCCGTCATCACCGCCATCGGCATGGATCACATGGAGTACCTCGGCACGACATTGCGCCGCATCGCCAGGGAAAAGGCCGGAGTCATTCACCGTGGCGCAATCGCCCTCACTTCGAACGACGATCCGGTCGTGCTCGACGTCCTCCGCAAACGCGCGCAGCAGGTCGGTGGCACCCTCATCGAAGTGCGTGAGGAGCACGACACGCCCCTGGCCGGCGCGTTTCAACGCCGCAACGCGGCCCTGGCCGTTCGCACCGCGCGTGAATTGGGAATCGCCGAGGCGGCCATCGAAGAAGGGGTGCGCACCACTCGGTGGCGGGGCCGCCTCGAGCACCTGCGGTACGGCGGAAAAGACATCTGGATCGACGGGGGTCACAACGCGCACGCCGTCGCGCAGACCGCGCCCTATTTCGAAGCCCACGTTCCCCGGCCCCGCCTCCTCGTCTTCGGAATGATGAGTGACAAGGACGTGGGTCCCGTCGTGGCTCGGCTCTTTCCCCTCTTCGATCGCGTGATCGCCACCGAGCCCTACCCGCCCCGCTCGGTGAAGGCGACGGATTTCGAGGGCGCTCTGCCGATCGCCGATCCCAACGAAGCGTTTCGCGCGGCCCTCGATGCGCCCGAGCGCTCCGTCGTCATCACCGGCTCGCTCTACCTGGCCGGCGCGGCCATCGCGTTTTTCGATAAGATCGCCCGGCCATGACGAACGCCGCAACCGGCCACGACTTTCTGCACCGCGCCATCCAAGACGTCGACCCCGAGATCGCAGACGCCATCGCCCTCGAGACGCGGCGCCAGAACGACACTCTCGAACTGATCGCCTCGGAGAACCACGTCTCCACGGCCGTGCTCACGGCCATGGGCTCGGTCTTCACCAACAAGTACGCCGAAGGCTATCCGGGCAAGCGTTACTACGGCGGCTGCGGTCCCACCGACATCGTGGAGACCATCGCCATCGCCCGCGCCAAGGAGCTCTTCGGGGCCGAGCACGCCAACGTCCAGCCGCACTCCGGCTCGCAGGCCAACATGTCCGTCTACTTCGCCATGCTCGAGCCCGGCGACACGATCATGGGCATGGACCTCTCCCATGGCGGACACCTCACGCACGGGCATCCCCTCTCCTACAGTGGCCGCGATTTCAAAGTCGTGGCTTACGGCGTCCGCAAAGAGGATGAGCTCATCGATTACGACGAGATGCAGCGCATCGCCGAAGAGTCGAAGCCGCGCATGATCATCTGCGGTGCTTCGGCGTATTCGCGCGTGATCGACTTCAAGCGCATCCGCGAGATCGCCGACGGTGTCGGAGCCCTGATGATGGCGGACATCGCCCACATCGCAGGGCTGGTCGTGACCGGCCACCATCCCTCGCCCGTGCCCTTTGCCGACTTCGTGACCACCACCACGCACAAGACGTTGCGAGGCCCTCGCGCCGGCCTGGTCCTGTGCAAGGAGAAGCACGCCAAAGACCTCGACCGGGCCGTCTTTCCCGGCGTGCAGGGCGGGCCGCTCGTGCACATCGTGGCCGCGAAAGCGGTCGCCTTCAAAGAGGCGCTCTCCCCGGAATTCAAGGTCTACCAGGGACAGATCGTGAAGAACGCGAAGGCTCTCTGCGACGCCGTCCGCGAGACCGGCTTCCGGATCGTCTCCAACGGCACGGACAACCACCTCTTCATGACGGACGTCTTCTCCAAAGGCATCACCGGCAAGGACGGGCAGAACATTCTCGAAGCGGCGAACATCACCGTCAACAAGAACACGATTCCGTTCGACCAGAACAAGCCGATGGTGGCTTCCGGCATCCGCATCGGTACCCCGGCCGTGACCACCCGCGGTCTGCTTGAGCCGGAGATGAAGACGATCGCGCAGCTCATGGCTCGCGCACTCGAAGCCAAAGGCGATGAAGGTGTGATTGCCGAGGTGAAGCGGGGCGTGAAGGAGTTGTGCGACCGCTTTCCGATCTATTGAGCCGGCAGGCACGGCCGGCGTGCGCCGGTTGGCTCGCACGCGTATGAGACCATCGTCACCTTCATGGGAACAGGCCAGAGCAGTGAACGCCTGGCTGCGCCGGGAGGTCTCGTGACCGGCGCACGTCGCGCCGACACGGTTGCCCTGACGCTGCTCGCCGCCATCCTCACTCTCCTCTTCTTCGACCTCCTCATCGGGTACAACAGTCTCTACATCCGCGACATCGCCCACGCCGCGTACCCGTCGAGGATGATGTTTCGGGACACGCTCCTTCATGGCGAGCTCCCGTACTGGAACCGCTGGATCTCGGCCGGCCAGCCGATGGCTGCGAATCCGGCCCACGCCGTTTTCTATCCCCTGACGTGGCTGGTGCTTCTGCCCGACGCGCACCTCGGCTTTGGGCTGATGCTCGTGCTGCACATCTACATCGCCGCCGGGGCCATGTATGCGCTGCTGCGCTCGATGGCCGTCCAGCCGCCGGCGGCGTTTTTCGGGGCGATCTCGTTCGCATTGGGAGGCACCTGTCTCTCCCTGCTCGACCTGCTTCCCTTGCTTCTTTCGTTCGCCTGGCTTCCGCTCACATGCCTCTTCGCCCGGCGGTTTCTCCTCCATCGGAGACCTCGGGACTTCGCCCTGGCCGCGTTGTTCTTCGGCATCCAGGCGTTGTTGGGTGAGGTCTCGATTCTGCTTCAGACCGGAATGCTGCTGGGCCTGTACGCACTGCACGTGGGCGCCAAACAGGGAGGCCTCAGAGAAACGGCGCGCGCGGTCGCCAGCGTGGGACTGCTCTCGGTCGCCGCGGTCGCGATCGGGGCCGTGCAGATGCTGCCGGCGATCGACTTGGCCGCGAACTCCGTCCGCGCCGCCGGGTTTCCCTTCGAGCGCGTCACGAGCTGGAGCCTGCCGCTCCTTCGCCTGGGCGAGTGGTTCCACCCCAGCCTCCTCGGCCACCACCTGCTCGAGGGCCGTAGAGTCTATTGGGCCGCCGGGCTCTATCCGGACCGCGGCATCCCCTTTCTGCGCAGCATCTACCCGGGCATCCTGATCACGGTGCTGGCCATCGCAGGCCTCTTGACCGGCGGACGCGGCCGGCGCGTGGCCGTCGCGATCCTCGGCATTTCCATCGCCCTCGCTCTCGGAGCGCACACTCCGCTCTGGCGTTTCCTCTACGACGCCGGCCTGGCGCGCTCGATCCGCTATCCCGAGAAATTCATCCTCATGGGTCTCTTCGCGATGACGGTATTCGGCGCGATGGTGCTCGACCGAATCCTGGCAGGAGAGGCTCCCCTGCGAAGAACGGCCCGGATCTCGGCCGCCGTCATCGCCACCGGTCTGGCCGTGATGGCGCTGATTGCCATCAGCCCTCTCTATCCCCGGCTGTTCGTCGCTCTCTGGGGGCAGCCCCCCGCGCACATGTATTCAGCGATGCTCGCGGCATCACGCTCGGGCTGGGTCCTGGCCGCGGCGCGTGCGGCGCTTCTCTTTCTTCTCCTGCGCAACCTCGACCGGGTCCGACAGACGATCTGGTTATCGCTCCTGGGCGTGCTGGTGCTCCTCGACCTGAGTCTGTTGCTCCCCGAGCTCGCGCCGCGGGTTTCTCCCACCTATTTTCAGGAGGCGCCGCGCATCGCCCGGCAGCTTCCAGAGAACCGGGAGTCGTGGCGGCTCTTCCACATCGCCAACTGGCAGACTCGGCAGGCCGGACCGTACTTCACTCCTCAGCCCGACCTGTACTGGATTCACCGCAACGCCATGTATCCGATGATGCCCGCCACGTGGGGAATCCGCACGGTGATCGAACCCGATTTCGACCGCACCTCCCTCGAGCCGACGGCGGAATTCGTCGATGCGGTGTGGGCCTTGAGCCGCAGACGCGAGGATTGGGCGCGCGTGGCGGGCGCGATGTCGAATGCGTGGTTTGCCGCCGTCTATGTCGACCCCGCCGAGGCCTTCGCCCGGGCGGGCGGCGACCCGAGGGAAGTGCAGCCGGTGCAGTTGGTCGAGCTCGGTCACGCTCCCCGCTATTACTTCGCCGATCAGGTCGAGACGATTCGGGATCCGCAGGACTTCGTGGACAAGCTGGCTTCCGGCGGGCTGTCGCAACGCGTGGCCCTGATCCGGGAGCAAGGCTTCCTCCCCGCGCAAGGTGTGGTGCAACGCGTTCGCGAAACGGCAAACACCGCTCGCATCGAAGTCACGACACGGGGGAGGGCCTTCCTGGTCATGAGCGTCACCCCGCACAAGTACTGGACCCTCACCCTCGACGGCGTCGAGGTGCGCGCCCTCGTGACGAACCTCGGATATCAGGGAGTGATCGTCCCTGAAGCCGGTCCTCACGTGGTGGAAATGCGCTATCGCAACCCCCTCGTTTCCGCCGGCGGAATCGTGTCGCTGGCGGCCCTGATGCTGCTGGCTGTCGTGGCCCGGCGACGCTCGTAGCGTGTGCTATCCTCCGCCCGCCTGCCATGCCCCTGCACGAGAAGAAGGTGATCGCCGTCCTCCCCGCCTACAACGCCGAGCGCACGCTCCGGGCGACGTATGACGACATCCCGCAGGACTGGGTCGATGAGATTCTGCTCGTGGACGATTGTTCCCGCGACCGCACCGTCGAGCTCTCCCGGGAACTGGGGCTGCGCACAGTCGTCCACAAGAAGAACCGCGGCTACGGCGGCAATCAGAAGACCTGCTATCGCACGGCCATGGACGAGATGGGCGGCGAGATCATGGTCATGGTTCATCCCGACCATCAGTACGACCCGAAGATCATCCCCGAGCTCGTCAAGCCCATTCTCAGCGGCGATGCCGACGCAGTGTTCGGCTCGCGCATGCTCGGCGGACGGCCCATCGAAGGGGGCATGCCGAAGTGGAAGTACTTCGCCAACCTCTTCCTGACCATGGTCGAGAACGCGACCTTCTACGTCTACCTCTCCGAATACCACTCCGGGTTCCGCGCCTACTCGAAGCGGTTCCTCGATGCGGTGAACTTCGAGGCCAACTCCGACGACTTCGTCTTCGACACCGAGATCATCGCCCAGGGCGTGGCCGCGGGGATGCGGGTCCGTGAAGTGCCGATCCGCACACGGTATTTCGACGAGGCTTCGCAGGTCGGCTTCCTGAAGGGCTGTCGCTACGGGCTGTCCATCCTCAAGACCATGCTGCTCTACAAGCTGCACAAGAAGAAGATCTGGAGCCATCGGATCTTCCGAGCCCGTACGACCCTGCCCACCGCGGCAACCTCTGCGTCCTGAGGCCAGTCATGAAAAACGCCGGCGGCAACGTGCACGGCGCAGCAGCATCGTGCCGCCGCCCGCTCTCTCTCGCGCCGGACGCCCCATGAGTCCCGCGCGACGTCAGGACCTCCTCGCTCTGGCGATCCTCACGGCGCTGATCACGCTGCTCTTCTCCGACATTCTTCTCTCCTTCAATGCCCTGGGCGAACGCGACCTCGTGCAGTACGCCTATCCCAGCAAGAAGGTCCTGCGCGACGTGGTCCTGGGCGGCGAGTTCCCCTACTGGAACCGCGCCATCTCGGGCGGCCAACCCCTGGCGGCGAACCCGGCCCACGAGGTCTTCTATCCGCTGACGTGGCTGATCCTGCTGCCGGACTACGCGTTCGCTTTTCAGCTCTTCATCATCCTGCACATCTACCTGGCCGCCTGGTCGATGTACGCCCTGCTGCGATCGTTGGCGTTATCGCCGGTGACCTCGTCCTTCGGCGCGCTCTCGTTCGCGCTGGGCGGGATCGTCCTCTCCTACTTCACGCTCCTCCCTTGCCTGGCCTCCGTGGTCTGGATGCCGCTGGTGCTGCTCTTCGGGCGGCGGGTGCTCCACCGTCGCTCGCCGCGTGACTTCGCCTGCGCGGCGCTGTTTCTGACGATGCAACTGCTCGTTGGGGAGCCGACGGGAATCCTGCAGACCGGCTTGCTCCTCGCTCTCTACGCGCTTTTCCATGGCGCTCGTGAAGGCGGCCTGCGCCGCGCGCTGCGGAACCTCGGGATGGTGATTTCGATCGGCGTGGCCGCGCTGTTCCTCGGCGCCGTGGCGGTCGTTCCGATGGTGGATCACGCCTCGGACTCGGTCCGCGCGCGTGGACTCACGTTCGCGGACGTCACCGATTGGAGCATGCCTCCCGCGCGCCTCGGGGAGTTGCTGCACGCGAACTTCTTCGGTCATGCCCGCGTCGACGGCATGCGTCTCTATTGGGGGGGCACCCTTTACTCCCGTCACTATCCTTTCTTCACCAGCATCTATCCCGGATTCCTGATCGCCTCCTTCGCGATCGCGGGGGTCTTCGCGCGCATCCGCGGGACCCGGCTCTTCCTGGTGATCTTCGGCTCGTCCGTGCTGCTGGCCATCGGCACGTACACGCCATTGTGGCGACTGCTCTACGACACCGGGCCGGCACGCTCGATTCGCTATCCCGAGAAGTTCATGCTCATGGGCCTCTTCGGCATGATCGTCTTCGCATCCAAGGCCTTCGACCTGATGCTGCAAGGGGACGAACGGATGCGACGCATCGCGTTTCGCGTGACGCTGGCCCTGGCCCTGATGGCCGCGGCTTGTGCGGCGATCGCCTGGAGCTCGCTCGCTCCCGGCCTCTTCGCGCGTCTCTGGACACCGCCGCCGTCGCTCCTTGCCGCGATGACCTCCATTGCGCGCGTGGACTGGCTCGTGACCGTCGCCCGCGCGCTCCTGGTGCTGCTCCTCATCCGCTCCGTGCGCGGGAGCCGGCGCGCCGTGTGGGTGGCATTGGCCGGCACGTTCGTCCTGCTGGACCTCTCCCTGCTCCTCCCTGACCTGGCGCAACGCATCAGTCCGGACTTTCTGCGGCAGGAGCCCGCGGTCCTGCGAAACCTGCCCCCCAACCGCAATGAGTACCGCGTTTTTCACCACGCCGCCTGGCACCGCAACAAGGCGGCCGTGCAGCCGTTCTATCGCGACCATCCCGACATCCGCTGGGTGAATCGCAATGCCGCCATGCCCGTGCTTCCAACCGCCTACGGGGTGCAGTTGGCCATCAACGCCGACTACGACTTCACCGATCTGCTGTCGACCACGGACTTCCTCACGGCCATGATCACCGAGGTGCCCGCCATCCGGAAAGACTGGCTCGAAGTGGCGGCGTCGATGTCCAACGTCTGGTATCGGGTCGTCTACGTCGATCCCAAGGAGGCACTGGCGCGCGCTCGAGGAGACCTTCGCGTGATGCAGCCGGTAGGCCTCCTTCGTGTCGGACGCTCTCCGCGCTACGGATTCGCCGCGCATCTCGAGTCGGTGCGAGACCGGCTCGAGTTCGTGAAGAAGCTGGCCCCGGGCTATGCACCGCCGGGAACGGCATTCATCCAGGCACCCTCCTTCGTTCCCGCAAAGGGCATCGTCCGCCGTGTCGGAGAGACCGCGAATACCGCGCGCATCGAGGTGGAGACCGCCGGCCGGGCCTTCCTCGTGATCAGCGTGACCCCTCACAAATACTGGACCGTGACCATCGACGGCACACCCGCCCAGGCCGTGGTGACGAACATCGGGTATCAGGGCGTGGTCGTGCCCACGTCCGGACGGCACGTGGTGGAGATGCGCTATCGGAATCCGCTCATCACGGCCGGCGCGGCCCTCTCCCTGGCCACGTTCCTGGCGCTACTGTGGCTGGCCCGCCGCACGCCGGAAACGCCCCCGGCTGGTCAGCAGGCGTGAGCGCCACTACAATGCGCGCCCTGTGAACCAACCTCGTCGCTATGACTGGATCGCGGTCACGGTCCTGACTCTCCTGGCCACTCTTTTCTTCCTCGACGTCCTGATGGGCCAGGGCAACTTCTACATGCGCGACCTCACGCGCTACTACTACCCCACCAAACAGATCCTGCGGGAAATCGTCCTGAACGGTGAGTTTCCTTACTGGAACCGGCACTTTTCCGCCGGCCAGCCCATCGCCGCGAATCCCGAGCACGAAGTCTTCTATCCGCTCACCTGGCTGATCCTGCTCCCGAGCTACGACCTCGGCTATCGCCTGCATATCCTCGTCCACATCTACATCGGTCTCCTGGGGATGTACGCACTCCTCCGATCGATGGAGATCCGCATCCCCGCGGCGTTCTTCGGAGCACTCTCCTTCGGACTGGGCGGCATTTATCTCTCGTACGTCAACCTCCTGCCGATTCTTTTCTGCGCAGCGTGGCTGCCGCTGACGTGTTTGTACGTCCGGCGCTTTCTCCTCCAGCCTCGCCTCAGGGCCTTCGCGCTGGCCTCGCTCTTTCTCGGCCTGCAGTTCCTGGTCGGCGAGCCGACCACGGTCGTGCAGACCGGATTTCTCATCGGGATGTACGCCCTCTATCGGGGCTGGTACGCGGCAAAGGGTTGGGGACACTCATGGAAGGCGGCGGTGCCGGAAATGCTCGCGCGCGTGGCCTTCATCGCCATGATCTCGGTCTGCGCCATCCTGATCGGCGCGGCGCAGATGATGCCCGGGCTGGACCACGTCGGAGAATCAGCACGCTCCCGGACGTTCGATTACTCGCTGGTCAGTGCGTGGAGCACGCCCTTCGCGAAGCTGGCGGAACTGGTTTATCCGAATTTTCTCGGCCACATCTCCATCAATCGCGTCATGTGGTACTGGGGCGGCGGGCTCTATCCCGGGATGGGCTCACCCTTCCTCTTCAACGTCTACGCCGGGCTCCTGGTGATCGCCCTCTCGGTGGGCGCATTCTTCGTGCGTCCCCGTGGTGGGCGGCTGGTCCTGATCCTCTGCACGGTCTCCTTCCTGCTGGCGCTCGGCGGAAACACGCCCCTTCTGCACTTTCTCTACAAAGCCGGGATCGCCACCGCCGTTCGCTACCCGGAAAAGTTTCTCCTCATCGCGGTCTTCACCATGATCGTGTTTTCCGCACAGTTGCTGGACCGCATGCTCGCGGGTGATGAAGCGATCCGCGAAGCCACTCTCGGCTTCATCGCCGCAACCACGATCGTGGCCGCGGTCCTGGCCATCGGCGCCTTCACGCCCCTCTACCAGGCCGCCTTCATGAAAGTGTGGGGACTGAAGGGGAAATCCGCCGAACGGATGGTGATGCTCTCCCGCAACGGCTGGATCATCGCCGCGGCTCGGGGGGCGCTCCTCTTCGCACTGCTCTGGTCCGTGCGCAAGGTTCGACGGCCCATCTGGCTCGCGCTGCTTCTGGTCTTCGTCTGTGCGGACCTCGCACCCGTGGTTCACCAGATCAATCCGCGGATGCCGGCGCGCTTCTTCCTCGACGAGCCGCTTGCCTCCCGCCGTCTTCCTCGCGACCGCGATCAGTGGCGGGTCTTCCATGAGGCTGACTGGTATGGTCAGGAAGACCTGGCCAAGAAGTACTTCTCCACCGGCGACGCCGTCTATTGGATCGTGCGCAACGGACTCTTCCCCATGACCCCCGCCGGGGAGGGTCTGCAGATGGCGTTGGATCGGGACTACGACAAGACCGCCCTGCTCCCGACCATCGATCTCGTCGATTCGGTCTGGGAGGTCAAGCGGTCCGGCCGCACGGACTGGTGGCGTCCGTTCATGACCATGGCCAACGTCCGCTTCCGCGCCGTCTACAAGCCTTTCGAAGAAGAGAAGAAGCGCGTCGGCGGGCATTTCAAACGCGCGGAGGCCATCCGATTCATCGATGTCGGCCTTCACCCTCGCTACTACTTCGCCGACCAAGTGGTCACGATTCGCGATCGCCATGACTTCGTGGCCAAGCTCTCCAAGGAGAGTTTCAGCGATGCCACGGCCTTCGTCGCGGCCCCCTCATTCGTCCCCTCCCGGGGCGAAGTCCTGCGCGTGCAGGAGACGGCGAACACCGCCAGCCTGGACGTTCGCACTCCCGGCAAAGCGTTTCTGGTCCTGAGCGTCACGCCCAACAAGTACTGGAAGGTGACGGTCGACGGCGTGCCCATGAAGCCTCTGGTGACCAACATCGGATTTCAGGGCCTGATCCTTCCCGCGGGAAGCCGGCACGTGGAGATGCGCTACCGCAACGGCCTGGCCGCCCTCGGTTCCAAGATCTCCATCGGAACGGCCATCCTGCTTCTCGCTGCCGCGCTCGTCCGACGACGGGGAGCCCGTCCGGCATGAGGAGCAGCCTCGATCCGGCGGAGCTGGCGCGCAAGCGCCGGCGCCATCGCAACGAACGGATCGTGGCGGCCGTGGTGATCGTGATTGCGGCGGCCGTGGCCGCCGTCATCGTCTACTTGAACCACAGAGAAGCGGTCGAGCTCCGCAAGGATCAGCGCTACATTCCGCAACTCGTTCGCATGACTCCCGAGGTTCCTCTGCTGCAGGAACTGGTGCGCATCGACAGTTCGAAGCCGCAAGGCGTGGTGTCGGGCGCGCACTGGATCGCGGCCTACCTGCAGCGGAACGGGATCAAGGCCGAGATCATCGAGTCTTCCCCGTCGATGCTGAACGTGTATGCGCGCATCCGGGGTCGCTCCCGTGGGGAAGGGCTGCTTCTGTTCAACCACATCGACGTGGTTCCTCCCGGCACTGGATGGACGCGCCCCCCCTTCGACGCCGTGCTCTTCGGCGATCGCATGTACGGGCGGGGCACGGTGGACATGAAGGCGTTGACCATCTGCCAGCTCGTCGCATTCGCGGACATTGCCCGCAGCGGTCAAATGCCCGCGCACGACCTGGTCTTTCTGGCCACGGCGGACGAAGAGACGGGCAGCACCTGGGGCATGCGCTGGCTTCTCGAGCACCGGCCCGACATCTTCGAGGGTGTGCAGTACGGCATCACCGAAGGAGGTCTGACCGAGATCATGGGCGAGCGGATGACGTACTTCGGGATCGAGATCGGCACCAAGCAACTCGTGCAGGTGATGCTGGAGGCGCCCACGCGCCAAGCCATGCTCGAGACGAGGCGAAGGCTCGAGCCGTACATCTTCTCCCGACGGGCCACGCGCGTGCTTCCCGAGGTGCGACGGTTCTTTCAGCAACTGGCCCCGACCCGCTTCGCGTTCAAGCCCTATCTCGAGGACATTGACGCCACCATCCGCGACGGCCAGTTCTGGCGTCTTCCCACCACCTACCGCGACCTCGTGCAGAACTCCATCACCACCCGGGGGATCATTCCAGCCGGAGATCGCTGGCAGATGGAAGTGACGATGCTCAATCTTCCCGACGAGCAACCGGATGCCCGCATCGCCTGGCTGGCCCGAACGGTGGCGCCCGCGGGCGCCAAGGTCGAGCGCGTTCTGGTGAAGGAAGGACCGAACGTGTTCTCGTCGGAGAAGACGCGCATGTTCGAGATCCTGGCAGCGGAGGCTCAGGAGCGCTATGGCGTCACGGCCGGAATCCAGATTCTGTATCGCTCGGCGAGCGATGCCCGCTTTCTGAGACCTCGCGGCATCACCTGCTATGGCGTTTCCCCCTACCCCGTCGACTACTACCAGTCCCTGGCGATCCATCACCCCAACGAGTCGATCACCGTGGGGTCGTTCCAACAGGGGGTCGAGTACATGCGCCGGGTGGTCCGTACCTGGGCCCGCACGAACTGACAACAATTGTCATGGCGCGCGACGGTTAATTGTCAGGAAGCAGCTTCTGCCTACCCGGGAAACAAGACTAACTCACTGAAAACACATAGAGATCCTTGCTGGACTGGGTGGCACTTCACTTGCGCTAGAGAAAGTCCCCAAGGAGGGCCTTAATGAACAGGAAACAAAAAGGATTTACCCTGATCGAGCTGCTGATCGTCGTCGCGATCATCGGCATTCTGGCTGCGATCGCCATTCCCAACCTTCTGACCGCGCTTCAGCGCTCCCGTCAGAAGCGTTCGATGGCTGACATGCGGACCATCGCCACGGCGTGGGAAGCTCGCGCCACGGACACCAATGGATATGCGGCCGCGGGCGTCACGCTCACGTGGCCGGACCCGACCCAGGACGTGGGCGTCCTGGAGAGCACCCTGTCTCCGACGTACGTCAAGAAGTTCCCGCTGTATGACGGATGGGGCGTGCGGTTCCAGGTCGGCTACGATCCTCGGAACTACTCGATCGAAAGCCTCGGCGCCGATGGATCCACCGGCACCGGCGACAACGGCGACGGAACCAGCAGCACCACCGGTCCCGTCATCACCGGCGACTTCGACTGCGACATCATCTTCTCGAACGGCAACTTCGTCGTTTACCCGGAAGGCATTCAGTCTCAGTAGAGGTTCACCGACTCGTTCGACGAAACGAGGAATCAACGACGGGCGCCTTCGGGCGCCCGTTCTGTTTTCAGGTCTGTCTCTCGCGCAGGACGACGTTCATACTCGCATACAGCCGTTCGTGCGCCGCGTAGGCCTCCCGATAGATCTGCTGGAACTGGGGCAGGTCTTTCCGGGCCACGATCAGGTTGGCGCCATACAGGAACGCCGCATTGCCGTCGAGCGTGCGCAGGTTGTCCGCCACCAGCACGAAGAAGGACCGCCGCCGGTCCGCCGGCGTGAGGGAGATGATCGCGGACAGACTGTCCAGCGGCGGCGCCGCCACCTGAGCCGGGTGCAGGAACACCAGTTGAGGGAACTCCTGCAGGTAGAACTCGCGAGCCTTGGCGAGATCGGCGAAGAAGACCGGGAGCAGTCCGGCCAGTTTCGCCGCCTGCCGCACTCCGGGATCATCGACCCCAACGATCATCGCCTTGGCGCCAAACTCGTTCACATGATCCTCGTCCGTGCCATGGGGAACAGCCTCGGTCTCCGGCGCGGCCGTCTCCAACTGGCGCCGGTCGACCGTGACCTTCTCCTTGCACACCGGACAGGGGAACGTCACTTCCCGCATGGGGAGCTTGGTCTCGTCGAGCGAGAGCGGTTTCTGGCAACTGCTGCATGTGATCCGGATCATGAGCGGTTACTCCAGCATGGACAGCATCGAGTCGCCGTCCTCGGGTGCCGGCGCACCCTCGGGATCGTCGGTCAGTTTCAAGGCCAGGTTCGTGGGATTCGTGGAGTAGGCCAACGCCGTCTCCTTGGTGATCACTCGCTGGTTCCAGAGCTTCTCCAACTCGTCGTCGAAGGTCTGCATGCCGTCCACCTGCCCATCGTGCATCGCGTCACTCAGCGAACGCCCCTCGGTCTCCCCTTTGATGACGTAGTCGCGCGTGCGCATCGTCGACTTGAGAATCTCCATGACCGCCACCCGTCCACCTCCGATCTTCGGCAACAACCGCTGGGAGATGACGTAGCGGAACGACTGCGAAAAGCGCGTCCGGATCTGCGGCTCCTGATCCTTGGGGAACACACCGATGATGCGGTCGACGGTCTTGGCGGCGTCGATGGTGTGCAGCGTGGACAACACCAGATGTCCGGTCTCGGCCGCCTCCATGGCGATCTCGATCGTCTCGACGTCGCGCATCTCACCGATCAGGATCACCTTCGGAGCCTGGCGCAGCGCGGCCCGGAGAGCGAGCGAGAACGTGCGCGTGTCCGCGCCGACCTCCCGCTGATTGACCGTCGACTTCAGATGGCGGTGCATGTACTCGACCGGGTCTTCGATGGTGATGATGTGGTAGGCGTGCGTCTGGTTGATCTCGTGGATGACCGCGGCCAGGGTCGTCGATTTGCCCGAGCCCGTCGGTCCCGTCACCAGCACGATGCCGTTCTTGAGCTTGGGGATGTTCCGCAGCTCCCCCGGCAACTTCAGCGACTCCAGGGAGGGCACGCCCTCCGGGATGACCCGCAGCACGATCGCATACGTACCCCGTTGCGAGAAGACATTCACCCGGAAGCGCGTCTTCTGGGGAATCGAATACGAAAGATCCACCGACCCGTTGTTCATGAGCGTGCGGATCAATCCGATGTCTCCGCGCATCATGTGCAGGGCGATGATCTCCGTCTGGAACGGCGTCAGCCGCGGAAGCCCCGGAAAGGTGAGCGGCACGAGCTGTCCGTCCACTTCCACCTGCGGCGGACGCCCCACCGAGAAGTTGAGGTCGGACACCCGATCCGAAACTTTGAGCATCGCCTCCAGGATGGCGTCCAGATTGAAGTTCTTCATGGGGAGATGCATTGTAATCGGTTGGCGGTTGGCGGTTGGCTAACCGAACCGCGAGCATCTCCTGCCGGGTGCGAACCTACCGAGCGGACGGATACAATCACCCCGTGCCGTCCGACTCCCGCCAACCGCCAACCGCCAACCGCCAACCGATCATCGGCATCGACCTGGGCGGACGCAGGATCGGGATCGCCGTCAGTACGTCGGGTGTGATGGCCACGCCCCATTCGGTGATGCGGAACGAGGGAGACGTCGTGGAGAAAATGGCCAGTCTGGGACGGGAGCTGGAAGCCGGGGCCTACGTGCTGGGCATCCCGCGGCGCACCCACGCCAGCGCGGCCGAGCAGAAGTACGTCGACTTCGCCGAGGCGTTGCGGCAGAAATCCTGCAAACCGGTCGTCCTCTGGGACGAATCCCTCTCCACCGTCGAAGCGGCGGAGAGACTGCGTGCGACCGGCAAACGGCGGCGTGAGGCCCAGAAGGACATCGACATGTTTGCCGCCGCGGTCATCCTGCAACACTACCTCGATCATCAGCAGAGTCTCGACCGGTCCGGGAGGTCGTCATAGCACGCCGTCCGCAGCGAAGGGGCTGCCGGAAGATCCTGCAGTCGCTCTTCACCATCGCCGTCTTCGCGGTGCTGCTGGCCATCGGCGCCGGCTGGTTCTTCTGGCGAGCCGTCCGCACGCCCTACAAGGGCTACACCGGCGCGCGGAAGCGGGTGGAGATCAGGCGGGGTCTGCGCACCGCGGCCATCCTGCAACAGTTGCAGAAGGAGGGGGTCCTGCGGGACGAGTGGATCCCCCTGGTCTACATGAAACTCCTCCGCTCGCGCGACTCACTGAAGGCGGGCGTCTACGAGTTCGACAAGGCGCTCTCCCCCGTCGAGGTGATCGACACGCTGGCGCGCGGCGAAGTGAGCCTGGCCAGCATCACCATCCGGGAAGGGCTGGATCGCTTCGCCATCGGCAAACTGTTCGCGGCCGAGGGGTTCGGCACCGAGGCGGAGTGGCGGGACATCACCGGCGAACCGGAGCTGATCCGCGACCTCGCTCCCGATGCGGAGTCCCTGGAAGGCTACCTCTTCCCGGACACGTACAAGTTCGATCCAGGCACGCCGGTGAAGACGATCGTGGCGGCCATGGTGGCGAATTTCCGGAAGCATTGGGGAGCGGAGATAGCCTTCATCACCACCGGCCTCAGTCCGCACCAGACCGTGACGCTGGCTTCGATCGTGGAGACCGAGGCTCAATTGCCCCAGGAGCGTTCTCTGGTGGCGTCGGTCTACGTCAACCGCATCCGCCTGCACATGCTCCTCGGCGCCGATCCTACGGTCATCTACGGAATGAAACTGGCCGGACGCTGGAACGGCAACATTCGAAAAACGGACCTGCAGATGGACTCGCCCTACAACACCTACCGGCGGCCCGGCCTCCCCCCCGGACCGATCGCGAATCCCGGCATTGCCTCTCTCCGCGCCGCGGCCGCCCCCGCCACCACACCCCATCTCTACTTCGTCGGTCGCAACGACGGCTCCCACATCTTCGCCTCCAGCCTCGAAGAGCACAACCGCAACGTGGAAAAGTACCAGCGCCAGTACTTCCGGGATCTGCGAGCCAAGGGGAAGTAGTTTCCTTCTCCTCCGTCTTCTCGTCTTCTCGTCTTCTCGTCTTCGAGTCGTCAAGTCGTCAAGTCTTCGAGTCGTCAAGTCGTCAAGTCGTCGAGTAGCCGAGTCGCCGAGTCGCCGAGTCGCCGAGTCTCACAGCCTCACAGCCTCATAGGGGCCGCGGCGTGTAGATCTATGCGACTGTGAGCCTATGAACCTATGAGACTGTTCGAGTCGTCGAGGCGCCGGAGGCTCACAGTCTCACAGCGCGGACTGCGCCCGCAACCCAAGGAACGCCGGCGTCTCGCCGGCTGGCTGTGCGGCGTCCTCGCCGCGGGCGGGGGAAAGCGTGCGAGGGGCAGCAATCACCGCTCTCGCAAGAAGGCTCGCGGGCGAGACGCCCACGGGCCAGCCGGCGAGACGCCGACGCTCCAATGCTCCTCTTCGCGTCGCGCAAAGAAACTGGAGGTTAGTAGTACAGAGACACAGCGCGGCGTAGCCGCAACCAAGCCGCCGTAGGCGGCGGTAGCCAATAGCACCCGGCTTCA
>JBDTOZ010000687.1:0-8743 GCA_039932995.1 Acidobacteriota bacterium
TGCGATGCGGTCCGCATCCACTTCCACGCGCACGAGCACCGTGTCGTCATCGTCGTGGGCGAGGACGATCAACTCCAGGCGGTTCGTGTTGCGCGAAGGGCGCGCGTAGATGAAGCTCCACTCCTTCGAGTGCCGCGACCAGGTCTGCACCAGGGGCACGAATCCGGGACCGGCCTGAGCACGGATGATCTCCTGCAGCTTGTGCGGGTCGACGCCGTCGGCCCCTTCGAACGTCACCAGTTGAAAATCATGAACGCCTTCCGGCGCCACCATCCGCACCGCCACGCGTGCGATGCCCAGGAAAGGAATCCAGATGCGGGTCACTCCCTGCTGCGCGTCGATGGCCCGTGCCATCGACGAAAAGTCGGCGTGCAGTGGGAGAGCCACCAGCGTGAGCAGCAGGAGCAGTCCCGCCCCCTTCGCCATTTTCGCGTTCACGAGCTCAGTCATTCTGGCCGCCCTTGGAGATGCGCGGGATTCCGAACTCCCCTTCCAACCGGGAGAGGCGGTCGATGTCGATGGTGCCGACGATGTTCACCACGGTGAACTCCCGCGGCTCGGCGGAGATGATCACCAGCCCCTGGATCTTGTCACCGCGCATGTCGGCCATGATGTCCACGTTCTCCTTGGTCTTGCTGCGCACCGTGACCAGCGGCTTCCAGGTCGTGCCGAGCTGAGACTTGATGCGGGTGATCAGGGCGCGATCGTAATCGCCGTCCTTGGAGAAGCTATAGCTGCGGACGTAGATCCCGGTCAGGCCGTTGAGCATCTCGCGAACCTCGCGCTCGTCGTTGTCCTTGCCGAGAAACTTCGCGGCCAGCCGGAGCATCGAGGAGTCGAGCGTGACGTCGACCACCTCCTCCGCCCTCTCTTCGAGGCCGGGGAAGTCGAGGTTGATCCGCTGCGCCGCGGCGGGAATGGCGATGAGGAGCGTGAGGGTGAGGCCGATGATCAATTTTCGCATTGGGTTTCCTTCTCTCTCTTTTTCTATTCGCTCGATCCGATGGTGCGCACTTCGCCCTGGGCATAGCGGACCTTCTGTCCGGCCAGGCGCAGCGCGAGCAGCACCTGCTCGCGGGCGCGCTCGCCTTCCCGGCGCTCGTACACCGCGTGCGCTCCCCAGCCGCCGAGAAGGGCGGTCAGCGTGAGCGAGGCAGCGACGGCGCGCCAGGTGCGGCCGGGATGCTCGCGAACCGGCGGCGCGACTTCCGCGCGGTCGATCCGCTCCAGGACTCTGGCCGCGAAGCCGGGCGCCGGCGACTCGCGACGCAACGTGCGTCTCAGATCATCTTCGAGGTTCATGGGTGTTTCTCCAGTTTCCTGCGCAGCGACTGGAGGGCGCGGTGCAGGTGACTCTTGACGGTGTTGACGGGCATCCCCACGATCCGGCAGATCTCCGCCGGGTCGAGGTCTTCCTGATAACGAAGGGTGACCACCGCACGCTGGACGTCCGGCAGATCGCCGATCAGCGACTTCAGTCGCCGGTCGAGCAGAGGGTCCGCGGCGCGCGGCGTGGCGGCCACCTCTCCGGCATCATCGAGGCTCACCAGCTTGAACCGCGCCCTCCGGGCCTGGTCGATGCAGCGGCGGCTGGTCACTTGTCGCAGCCAGAACAGCAGGTGGGACTCGGACTCGATCGTGGCCAGGCTGCGATACAACTGCAGGAAGACGTCCTGTGCCACCTCCTCGGCCCGCGAGCGGTCGCCGAAGAAGTTCCAGGCCAGGCTGTAGACCATGGCCTCGTGCCGGCCGATCATCTCCGCGAATGCGTCGTGGTCGCCCGCCTGCGCCCGTTGGAACGCGGTGGGAAACGAGAGCGCCTCTGGCACGATTGCCGTCATCCTGGAGCTATATACGCAGGATTCCGGATTCGGGTGCAGCCGGGCGGAAAGCCCGCGCAGGGACGGCGCGAGGAAGCCCGCCGCACTCCTTACTGCGTCACCGTGCCGGCATGACGAACGTCATCAGGCGATCGGTCTGCAGATCGCCGCCGACGAGGAATGGGTGCGAACCGACGTCACGGAACCCGCCCTTCTCGTAGAAGCGGATGGCCCGCGGATTGTGCTCCCACACGCCCAGCCAGATCCTCTCCGCGCCCAGCTCACGCCCCACCTCGATGGCCGCGTCCATGAGGCTGCGCGCCAGCCCCGCGCCGTGATGGGCGCGGTCCACATAGAACCGCGCGATCTCGACTTCCCCGTGCTCCGTGGGAGCCCGCCGAAGCTGCGCGAACGCCAGGAACGAGCCCTGCTCGTCGACCAGCAATGTCACGCCATCGGGATTCTCGATCTCGCGGCGCTGTTGCGCTTCGCCATAGGTGCGCGCCACGAACTCTTCGATGTCTTCCGGACGATTGGCGGCTGCGAAGGTGTCGACGAAGGTACGTCTGGCGATCTCCGCAAGGGCGGCGGCATCCGAAGGAACGGCGCGGCGAATCATCGCCCGTACTTTAAACCGGAGAGAGTGGCCAAGCCACTCGAGAGTGCCGACGCCACCCTGACTAATGGGCGGCAACCGGCATGTCCAGGCGGCGGTAGCGCTTCGTGCCGGGCAGACAGGTCTTGTGCGTGACGTGATGGAGGAACTCGTCGCGGAACTTGCGCACCGAGGAGACGACCGGGCCGATCGCGGCGTCGCCGAGGGCGCAGAGCGACTTGCCGCCGATGTTGTCGGCCATGTCCAGGAGCAGGTCGGCATCCTGCTGCCGTCCTTCTCCCCGCTCCAAACGATCGAGAATCGACTCCATCCAGTTCGTCCCCTCGCGGCACGGCGTGCATTGGCCGCAGGACTCGTGCGCGAAGAATTTGGCCAGCCGCCAGACCGCGTTCACGATGCAGACGCTGTCGTCGAGGACGATGATGCCGGCCGAGCCGAGCATCGAGCCGGCCTTCATCACCGCGTCGAAGTTGAGCGGCAGGTCGATCTCGTCCGGCGTGAGCATCGGCGCGGAGGCGCCGCCAGGGATGACCGCCTTCAGCTTGCCATCGCCCGCGATGCCGCCGCAGTGGTCGTAGATCAGCTCCTTGAGGTTCACGCCCATCGGAAACTCGTACACGCCGGGCTTCTTGACCTTGCCGGAAACGCAGTAGAGCTTCGGGCCGGTGTTCTTCGGCGTACCGAAGGACTTGAACCAGTCCGCACCGTTCTTGACGATCAGCGGCACGCAGGCCAGCGTCTCGACGTTGTTGACCACCGTCGGCCCGCCGAACACCCCCACCACGGCCGGAAACGGCGGCTTCACGCGCGGCTGCCCGCGATGACCTTCCACCGACTCGATCAGTCCCGTCTCCTCGCCGCAGATGTAGGCGCCTGCGCCGCGGTGTACGGTGATGTCGAAGTCGAAGCCGCTGCCGAAGACATTCTTGCCCAGGAAGCCCTTGGCCCGGGCCTCCTCGATGGCCTTCACCAGCACGGTGGCGCCATAGTGAAACTCGCCGCGGATGTAGATGTACGCCATCGGATTGGACCCGATCGCGTACGCGGAGATGATCATCCCCTCGAGCAGCAGATGCGGGTCGCGCTCGATGATCACCCGGTCCTTGAACGTGCCCGGCTCCGCTTCGTCGGCGTTGCAGAGCAGATAGGTCGGCTTGGGAGCATTCCGCGGAACGAAAGACCACTTCATGCCGGTCGGGAAGCCTGCTCCGCCACGTCCGCGCAGCTCGGAGTCCTTGACCAGTTGGATGACTTCTTCCCACTTCATCCCCAACGCCTTGCGCGCGGACTCATAGCCGCCACCGGCCAGATACGTGTCGATGGAGGCGGAGTTGGGCTTGTCCGTGTTGGCGAGCAGTACTTTGATTGGTTCCATAGCGAGTCGTCGAGTCGTCGAGGGGTCGAGCCGTCGAGGAGAGATCCCCGGCGACCGGACGTCTGACGACGGGTGCCTACTTCAGCGTCTCCAGCAGAGCGTCCATGCGCTCCACGTTCATGCTCTCGTGGTAGTCGTTGTTGACCTGCACCACCGGTGCGGTGCCGCAGGAGCCGAGGCACTCCACTTCCACGACGGTGTAGAGGCCGTCCTTGGTGGTCTGGCCCGGGGTGACGTGCAGGCGCTCGCAGAGGTTCTCGTAGATGTCGTACGCGTTGGAGACCATGCAGCTCAGGTTCGTGCACACACGAAGCTGGTACTTGCCGACCGGCTGCTGGTTGTACATGTCGTAGAACGACACCACACCGAAGACCGTGGCCGGGGAAAGGTCGAGCAACTCGCTCACGTAGAGCACGGCCTCGGGCGAGATCCAGCCCCAGGTCTCCTGCACCATGTGCAGCGTAGGCAGCAGCGCGGCTTCCTTGTTGGGGTAGCGCGTGAGGACTTCGTCGAAACGCTTCTTCACGTCGTCGGGGAACACGACGCTCCGGGTCGGGTCGGGAAAGCGATCTTTTGCGTAAGGGTTGTCGGGATGGAGGTCTGCCATGTGTTTTACGTCCGGAGACTCACTTCGTTCACTTCCAGATCACGATTTCGAGACCACTACTTCCAATCAAGCGCCTTCTTCTTCCAGACGTAGACGAATCCGACGCCGAGAAGGAGCATGAAGACGAGCATCTCACCGAAGATGAACCAGGCCGCGGGTCCGCGCACGGCGTCGCGGTAGATGACGGCCCAGGGGTAGAGGAACGCCGCCTCGATGTCGAACAGGATGAACAGCATGGCGATCTGATAGAAGCGAACGTTCACCCGCTTGCGGTTCTCGTCCAGCAGAGGAACGCCGCTCTCGTAGGGCGCGAGCTTGGACGGGTTGCGCTGATGCTTGCCCAGAATCCAGTTCAGCCCCAGAAAGACCGCGCCCAGGAGCGCGGCGATGGTGAGCAGGATCAGGATGGGGAGGTAACTATTGGTCATAAAGCGCGCGAATCCTACAGGGAGCCAGCGAGCGAAGCAAACTCCGTTCTAACCTCTTTCTAAGACGGCTCTGCTGGACTGCGGCGCCGCGCGAGCCGAGCTTCGGCGCATGCGCTTTTCCACTCCCCTCCTCCTCACCGCCACACTGATCCTCACTGCCTGTTCCGGCCCGGAGCGTGCCGTGCCGCCACCGGCCGCGGCCGTGCCTCCGTTCCAACCGCCGGTCCTTGCGCATTTCGAGCCGATGCGCATCCCCGACACGAATCCCCTCACCGCGGAGAAGGTGGCCCTCGGCCGGCAGCTCTTCTCCGATCCCCGCCTCAGCTCCGATGGCACGACCTCTTGTTCCGGTTGCCACTCGCCCCAGTACGGATACACGGTCGGCGCGGCCCGCCCCATCGGCGCGTACGGCGTCGAACAGAATCGCGCCTGCCCGTCGCTGATCAACGCGGGCTACGCGAAGGGGTATTACTGGGAGAACGCCCCCATTCCGCTCGAGAAAGCCGTCCTGGGTATGTGGAAGTTCGTGATGGTGCCGCAGGGCGAAGGCCGCCCCACCGCCGAAGAGGTCGCGGCGCGGCTGGGTCCGGGGCTCACTCCCGAAAAGGTGGCCGAAGCGCTCGCTTCCTTCATCCGGACGCTGGTGCCGGTCCAGGCACCTTGGGTGCGGTACTACGGCGGAGAAACTGCCGCATTGTCCGAGGCCGGCCGGCGCGGCTTTGAAGTGTTCGATCGCAAGGCGCATTGCACGAATTGCCACAGCAGCGTCCTGCTGGCTGACCGTCTCCGCCATGACGTCGGAACCGGCAACGCCTTCAAGACGCCGACGCTCCTCAACGTGGCCCGCTCCGCACCTTACTTCCACGACAACCGCGTCCCCACGCTCGAAGCCGCCGTGGATCAGATGCTGGCGGGAGGGTTTGCAACGAAGACCCCCGACCCGCAACTGAAGCCGGTCACGATCACCCCCGAGGAACGGGCGCTCCTACTGACGTTCCTGAGGGAGTTGAACGCGGATGTGTGAGTAACGCGCCCCTGTGAAGGGCTGCGATTGTGGAGCGGTAGGCTTTAGCCTGCCAGGCTCTTGCGAGACACGTCCCCTCTGCCGTCGCGGCGGCGTTACTGGGTGAGGCTCCCGGCACGGATGTCCCGAGAGCTTCACCCCGGCTTCGGCACGCGCGTCGCGAGTGCCCGGTGGACTCAAGTCCACCGCTCCACAGAGGCTCCCCGCCCGCGCCCTCGCCACTCCACTGCGTGAGTCGTTCACCGATTTGCGTCCACGAGAAGGGGGATCGATCGGCGTACGATGGGTTGCTCATGGTCATGATCCGCTTCGGACGCTTCACACTCGACCCGCGGTACGGCGAGTTGCGGCGCGATGAAGAGGCGGTTCCTCTTGCACCTCAACCCTTCCGACTCCTCTTGACCCTGCTCAGCCATCCTGGGGAGTTGGTCACGCGGGAAGAGCTCCGCCAGCAGGTCTGGGGCGACGGTACGTTCGTCGATTTCGAGCGCGGTCTCAATTTCTGCGTCCTGCAAGTGCGCACCGCCCTCGGCGACGACGCCAAACATCCCGCGTACATCGAAACCCTGCCACGGCGCGGCTACCGATTCATCGGACAGTTGATCGAGGAGGTCCCGGCCGCGAGCCCTCCCCTTCCCGCGGCCCCGGCCAGACGGGGAGCGCTGCGCTGGCTGATCGCCGCCGCGGCGTTGGCCGTCGTGATTCTGGGAATCGCCTGGCAACGGGAGCCGGGACCTGACGGCAAGACCATGCTGGCCGTGCTTCCCTTCGACGACCTCTCCGCCACTGGCGATCCCGCCTTCGCCGACGGCATGACCGAGGAACTGCTCACCCATCTCGGCGCCTTGCAGCCACAACGACTGGGCGTCATCGCCCGCACGTCCACGGCGCGCTACCGGGGCACGAAGAAGAGCATGAACGACATCGGACGGGAGTTGGGTGTGCGCTACGTCGTGGAAGGAAGCGTGCGCCGTGAGGCCGATCGCGTGCGCGTGACCGCTCAGCTCATCGACGCCCGCGACCAGACGCACGTCTGGGCCGAATCGTTCGACCGCAGCGGTTCGGGCGCTCTGGCCATCCAGCGCGACGTCGCCGGCAAGATCGCAGGCGCATTACGCATCGAGCTCCTCGGCGAGGACGTGCTCACTGCCCGCATCCCGGCCGCGCATGACGCCTACATGCGCGGCCGCTACCTCGCCAACGAGGGCTCCACGCCGTCGGTCGAAGCCGCGGTCGTGGAGCTTCGCAAGTCCGTGCGCCTGGAGCCGGGATTCGTGCTCGCCCACATCGCCCTGGCCGAGTCGCTGCACACCCTGGCGATGCGGGAAAAGATCGATGCCCGTGCGGCAGGCGAAGAGATCCGCCGGGCCGGTGAGATTGCGCTGCGGCTGGCGCCGACGCTCGCGCAGTCTCACGGCATCACCGCCATGCATCGCTTCTGGTACGCGTGGGATTGGGAGGGAGCGGAAGAGAGCTATCGGAACGCCATCCGCCTGAATCCGAACGAACCGGGCACGCTGCACGATCACGGCTGGCTGCTCATCACCCGCGGCGCCTTCGACGAAGGGATCGCGGAGATCCGCCGCGCCCAGGAGCTCGATCCGGTCTCGCCGCGGGCGAACATGCACGTGGCCTGGGCCTACATCTACACGCGACGGTACGCGGAGGCGGTTCGCGAGGCGCAACGCGCGTTGGTCCTGTCGCCGGGACTGCCGGAAGCCTACCGGTGCCTCGAGGATGCCCAGGCATTTTCGTCGGGAAAAGCGCCACGCCGTGAGGTCAGCACGAGCGATCCCTACTCCAGCGCGGTGGCCTTTGCGCTGGCCGGCGATCGGGACAAGGCGTTGGAATGGCTGGGAACGGCCAGGGAGCGCCGCAATCTCTCGTTTCCGCTGGCGTCGGTGGACCCCAAGCTGGATGCCTTGAACGGAGATCCCGGCTTCGCGGAGCTCTTGAAGAGCGCCGGCCTTACGCGACGGAATCCGTCAGGTACTCCATCGCGGTCTCGCGCGAGTCGAAGATCTTGAAGACGGTGTCGAGCTTCGTGATCTTGAGCAGGGCCAGGATGCGATGCGACGGCTTGACCAAGGCCATCTTGCGCTGCCGGTCCTCGAATTTCTGGAGGTACCCGATCAATTCGCCCAGGCCGGTCGAGTCCATATAGTTGATGGCTTCGAAGTTGATCATGACCGGGCCGGTCTCGTCGTTGAGGACCTTTTCCAGATAGCTGGAGAACTCGCGGGCGCTCTCTCCGAGCTTGATCACGCCCTGGATGTCGAGGACGGTTACGTCGTTGACTCGATTCTTGATGATGTTCATACGGACGGGCCGAAGTGTATCAGAACGTTGAACATCAACGATCTTCCTTCTTCTTGCCGAACTGTCCCGTGACCAGCGTGACCAGCGATAGAAACGCGGCACCGAGGATGGCCCAGCCGAAGCCACGGATCTCGAAGCCGGGGACGATGGCCGCCGTCAATTTCAGCATGATGGCGTTCAGCACCAGCAGGAACAGTCCCAGCGTGAGCACGGTCAGCGGGAAGGTGAGCAGGTACAGGATGGGACGCACAATCGTGTTGAGCAGACCCAACACCGCCGCCGCGATGGCCAACGTCACCCACGACTCATAGAAGAAGTTGGGAACGAGGTTCGCCACGAGCAGCAGCGCGAGGGTGTTCAGGATCCAGCGGATGAGCAGGGCCATGGGTGAATTCTAGTGCGTGTCAGCGTGATGTTGCTGGTTGCTGGTTGCTGGTTGTCTGCGGTGGTTCGCCTGATCCACCGTCGCCGTGAGCCGAAGGCCCGCAGCGCGGACTGCGCCGCAACCCAAGGAACGCCGGCGTCTCGCCGGCTGGCTGTGCGGCGTCCTCGCC
>JBDTOZ010000688.1:0-2392 GCA_039932995.1 Acidobacteriota bacterium
CTGCGCGACATGATGCAGAACCACATGTTCCAGATGCTGGCCTACCTCTGCATGGAGGCGCCCGGATCCTTTCGCGCCGATTCCATTCGCAACGAGAAAGCCAAGCTCCTCGAGTCCGTGCGCGTCTACACGCAGGACGAAGTGCCGAACAACGTGGTCCGCGGTCAGTACGGCCCCTCGTATGACGAAGCGGGGAACGTGGCCAAGGCCGGCTACCGCCAGGAGAAGGACGTCGATCCGGCCTCGAGCACCGAGACCTTCGCGGCCATGCGGCTGGCCATCGACAACTGGCGTTGGCAGGGCGTGCCCATCTATCTCCGTTCCGGCAAGGCCTTGTGGAAGCGGGGCACCGAGATCGTCGTCGAGTTCAAGAAGCCGCCCCAGGCCATATTCCGCGGCACTGCCGTCGAAGAGCTGGAGGCGAACCGGCTGGTCTTTCACATCCAGCCGTTTCAGGGAATCGAGCTGCTCTTTCAGGCCAAGATCCCCGGCCCGACGCTGCAACTGCAGGAAGTGGACATGCGCTTCAGCTACGGCGATGCCTTCCGCGCTTCGCGCTACACCGGCTACGAAGTGATGCTGCACTCCTGCACGCGCGGCGATGCCACGCTGTTCTCGCGCGGAGATCTCGTGGAAGCGGCCTGGCGGATCGCGCAGCCGGTCCTCGACTACTGGAAGGCCACTCCCGCGGGAGACGAGTTTCCGAACTACATGCGCGGCACCTGGGGTCCGCCCGCCGCGGGGGATTTCATCGAGCGCGACGGCCGAAGCTGGTTCGAGGTGATCACGCCGGACGTGCTGGAAACGTCGCCCATGTTCGCGGGCGCCGATCCGCTGCTCCTGCACGCCGTGATTCTGGCTCTCCATTCCACGTCGGTGGAGGCAGGCGAGGCGATCGTCCGCATCGGAGAGCCGGCAGGCGAGATGTATCTGATCCTGCGCGGACAGGTGGACGTGCTCGACAAGCACGGGAAGGTCATGCGCACGTTGAAGGACGGCGACTTTTTCGGCGAGATCGGTCTGCTGCTGACCACTCCCCGCACGGCCACCGTGGTGGCCCGCACGCAGTGCGATCTCTTCGCGCTGCGCAAGTCGGACTTCCGCCGCATCCTCCGCGACCACCGCCAGTTCGCCGAGACCATGACCAAGGTCGCGCGCGAGCGCTACGACATCGCCATCTCCAGTGCCGATCTACTGGGGGAGTGAGCGGCTGCTGCGCGGGTGTGACCGCCAACCGGGAAAAGGGACGCAGTGGCCGATCGCGGAGAGCGAGCGAAACCAGCTCCTCATGGCTTCCGTCCTACGACCAAACGAACCAATGGCGAACCTTGGAGGTGGATGTCGATGCGGAATGTCATGCTCGCGGTGGCCCTCGTCCTTTTCGTGCCGGCTGCCCAGGCGGCAGACCTCGTGCGTTTCGTGCGCATGAAGATCTCGGCGGGAGATCTGGCCAGCGGACTGGCCATGGCCGAGGACTACAAGAAAGCCACGGGAGTCGACGAGGAGTACTTGAACGCCATCGGCTGGATCGCACGCGGGGCGGAGATGTCGGGACGGCCCGAGCTCGCGCGCGAATTGCTGGTCGAGCTGCGCCGCGAGGTGCCATCCGAGACGCCGGAGCGGCTCACGCCGTTCGGTGCAATCCTCGAAGTGGAAGGGCGTCTGCTGGCCGCGAAGGAAGGGCGCGGGGCGGCCATCCGCTATTTCGAGGACCGCTTGGCGGAGGCGAAGGCGCCCGCTCTCCGTTCGCGGATTCGCAAGAACATCAATCTCCTTTCGCTGGAAGGCCGGACCGCTCCACCGATCGACGGAACGGAGTTCGCCAGTGCGCCGGTTCCTTCTCTCGCGTCACTGCGGGGCAAGCCGGTGTTGCTGTTCTTTTTCGCGGAATGGTGCGGGGACTGTAAAGGACAGGCCGCGACGCTTGCCCGCGTGTGGGAGAAGTACCAGTCGCGCGGACTGGCGCTCATCGCGGCGACTCGTCTCTACAGCACGCCCGCGGACGAGAAGCCTCTCACTCCGGCGGAGGAGAAGGCCCAGATCGCAACCGTCTGGAAGGAAAGCTACAAGGGGCTGGAGGGGATCCCGATCGCCATCAGCACGGAGGCCATGGTGCAGTATGGCGTCTCCGCCACGCCGACCTTCGTGCTGATCGACCGCAGAGGCGTGGTCCGTCTGTACGCGCCGACGCGACTCTCCGAAGTGGAGCTCTCGCGACGAATCGAAGAGGTGCTGGCCGAAGCACCGTGAGAGGTCGCGTCGAGGTCTTCGGGTCTTCGAGTCGTCTTGTCTTCGAGTCTTCGGGTCTTCGAGTCTTCGAGGCTTCGAGTCGTCGAGTCTCACAGCAGTTACAGTCAGTCTCCCAGTCTCACAGCGCGGCGGAGCCGCAACC
>JBDTOZ010000689.1:0-2183 GCA_039932995.1 Acidobacteriota bacterium
GACCAGACGACGGCCACGACACTAATACGTGAACGTCACCACGGCGCGCGTCACTCCGTTGGGGAGTTGCAGGGCCAGATTGGGGGAGAGCGCGTAGAAGGGGCGGAGGTCGATGGGGTTGGAGAGGAGCATCGAGCCCGCGGCCGCACAGACGTCGCCGACGCGCTGCACGTTCTCGAGCGGCCGCTTCACGCGCATGCCCGGGTAGATGCGGTTCACTTCGTCGCGCAGAGCGCCGTCGGGCTTCAACATGTATGTCTTGACCAACGAAGTCACGGACAGCTCTTCCCGTGTCACCCGCCCGCTGCCGTCGTAGGTGAACCCGACCGCTGCCTGCCAGTCCGTCTTCGGCGCACCCTCGGCGGGGTAGCCTTCGTACCCGCCCTTGATGGCCACCGAGGCCAGCGCGTCGCCCTGGTAGTTGTAGTCCGCGGTCATGCCGATGAGGTGATTGCAGGCAGCCGTGTTCTGGTATTGCACTTCCTGCCGCGCGATGCGGCCCGAGGCGTCGTATGTGTACTGATTCGTGTAACGGGTGGCATCGATGACCAGGTCCTCGCGGTCCAGGAGCCAGAGGCCTGTGCCGTCCGGATGCGCGACGTACGTGAGAATCTCGCCGCCGGTGTTGGAGACCACCTTCTCCAGATACGCCGGACCCTGCACAAACCGGACATCCTTGTTGCCCTGGATCACGTCGCCCGCGTACGTCCAGCCTTCGGCCTTGCGCGCGTTGCGGATCTCCTGCTGCTTCATCGCCGAATAGCGCAACGATTGCAGCATCGTGCCGTTCTTCCAGAGGCAGGGAAGCACTTCATTGCGATTGAAGCGCTCATCCGAGAAGTAGGTGGTGCGGGTCGCGGACGCTCCTTCACTGCACGGCCGCGAGTTCCAGACCGCGGATTGCACGAGGTACGGCCCGTGCCAGCAACGCTCGCACCAGCCCGCGCCCGCGGGCAGCTTGCGACCACAGAAGGAGCAGACGATCTTCGTCCGCTGATCGTCGACCTCTCGCTGCAGGTTGAAGACGCGCTCATCGACGCCGGCCTTTCGGTTCGGATCGGGCTCCACTTCCGCATAGCGCCGGAAGCGCTCGATGGCTTTCTCGTACTGCCCTTCCTTCTCGAAGATCACCGCCTGATTGAACACCGGCGCCGCATCGGCGGGACGGAGCTGCTCGGCCTGACGAAAGAGGCGCAACGCATCTTCGAGCTCTCCCTTGCCGTAGACGAACCTGGCCCGGTTGAAAACGTCGGCGTAGTCCTGGTCGCCCTGACGCTTTTTCTGGAGCTCCCGCTGAAAGTCGAGCTCGAGCTGCAGCTTGGCGATCCACGGCTTCTCCGCGCCATCGGGGAACAGCCGCAGATAGCGCTCCGACTGCACCTGCGCCTCCAGATAACGCCCGGCACGCGCCAGCACGACGGCCATGTTGTAAATCACTGCCGGCTGATCCGCCTTCAATGCATTGGCGCGCTGGTAGTGCTCGAAGGCCGAGGCGTACTCGCCGATGTCCGCGAACTTCTTCCCGAAGTACACCTCTTTCGTGAACTCGTCCTCGGACTGAGCGGACGCGGGTACCGCGGCCGCAGGCGCCGCCGGCGCGGGCGCTTCCTGAGCGAAGACTGCCCAGGTCACGAGGAGGACGATCAGCGCGTGTCTCATCGCAGGAATCCCTCCACGACGGTCGAGAGCCAGAGACGCTGCCCTTCGGTCGGCTGGGTCTTGGCCAGCACGACGTAGAGGGCCTGTCTTCGCTGTTCGAGCGTGAACTGTCCGGAGCTGTCGCGCAGGACGCGCTCCGGATTGCTGGCGATGGCAGGGTCCACCTCGAACAACACGTCCGCGGCGTCACGGGGAGCCCAGTGCTCGCGGATGTTGCCGCCGAAGAGTCGCGCCACGAATGCGATGCGCGCGGCCTCCGCCACCGCGTCTTCCGCGGCGGCGGCCAGGCGGCTATTGCTCCCCGATCCTTCGATCAGCTCGCGCAGGTTCGAGAGCAGTTGGATGCGCTCCATCACGGTCTCGAAGATGTGCGTCTTCACGTTCTCGTCCCCGATGGCCGCCGAGGCGCGCAGGACGTTCTGGATGCGTTGTGTCTCGTAGTTGATGAAACGCTCCGCCGTGACCTGAGCCGATTGCGACTCCTCCTCCGCGGGTGTCTCGGGAGCCTGGACGACGTTCGGCTG
>JBDTOZ010000690.1:0-3838 GCA_039932995.1 Acidobacteriota bacterium
TGGCGAGAAAACTCACACGGCTCACGGCTTACTCCTCGCGAGTGCCCGGTGGACTCAAGTCCACCGCTCCACAGGAACAAAGTCCACCGCGGGCAGGATGCCCGCGGCCCCTTCCCGGAGTGCCTTGGCGCGATGAGCTACGGGGGCGCGGGCATTCTGCCCGGCGCTCTTCCCGCGTCAAATGGCCAAACTTGGCCGCTTCCGCGGGCGTTGCGCGGCGACGCCCCTGTTCGTGCGAGAGGACGAAAAAAAAGGCGCGGGCAGGATGCCCGCGCCCCTTCGTTTCGTTTGCAGAACGCGACTAGCGGTACAGCCACACCCTCAGCAGCGAGACCAGTTGCTGGGCGTCGATCGGTTTGGTGATGTAGTCGCTGGCGCCCGCTTCCATGCATTTTTCGCGGTCGCCCTTCATGGCCTTGGCGGTCAGGGCGATCATGGGGAGGTTCTTGTACTCGTCCATGGCCCGGATGCGGCGCATGGCCTCGTAGCCGTCCATCTCCGGCATCATCACGTCCATCAGCACCACGTCGATGTCGCTGTCCTTCTGCAAGGCGTCGATGCCTTCCTGGCCACTCTCCGCGTACAGCACCTTCATCTTGTGCCGCTCCAAGAGCGACGTCAGCGCGTAGATGTTGCGCATGTCGTCGTCGACGATCAGGGCCTTCTTGCCGGCCAGCACGGGATCGGACTCGTGCAACTGCTCGAGCATCTTCCGCTTCTGTTCCGGCAGGTTCTCCTCGACGCGGTGCAGGAAGAGGGCGGTCTCGTCGAGCAGGCGGTCCGGCGAGCGGACGTCCTTGACGATGATGGCGTCGGCCATCCGCTGCAGTTCGGTCTCTTCCTTCCGCGAGAGCTCGCGGCCGGTGTAGACGATGATGGGCAGGTCAGTGACCTGCAGCTCGTTCTTCAACTTGTTGATGAAGTCGAAGCCGCTCATGTCGGGCAGGCCCAGGTCCAGGACCATGCAGTCGAAGCGGCGCTCGCGGAGCAACTGCAGCGCCTCCTCTCCCGAGCCCACCGCGGTGATCTCGACGTCGTCGTCCCCAATCAACTCGATGATGGCCTGACGCTGGCCTTCGTTGTCCTCCACCACCAGCAGCGACTTGTTCTGCCGCTCCAGGAAGCCCTGGATCTTCGAGAACGCGTCGTCGAGCGACTCCTTGGTGACCGGCTTCTGCATCTGTGCGAAGGCGCCCAGGCGCAGACCGCGCGCCGTCTCCTCGTCGCTGGAGATGATGTGTACGGGGATGTGGCGGGTGATGCGGTCGTGCTTGAGGCGATCGAGGACCGTCCACCCTTCCATGTCCGGCAGTTGGATGTCCAGGGTGATCGCTTCCGGACGGTAACGCGCCGCCAGTACCAGCGCGGACTCGCCGCGCGTGGCCACGATGCCTTTGAAACCCTTCTCGCGAGCCATGTCCAGGAGGATCTTGGCGAAGGCGATGTCGTCTTCGACGATGAGCACGGAACGATCTCCGGCGCTGATGGTGTCGCGGTCGTCGGGAACCTGTTCTTCGATCACGACCAGGGAGTTGGCGGCGCCGGCCGCCTCGCGCGCCTCACGCTCCGCGGTGGTCTCCGTGCCGAAATCGGGGAAGGTGATCGGCATCGCAGGCTCGGGAGCGCGCTCCTCGCGCCGCTCGTAGCGCCCCACCGGCGTCGCGTACGACTGCGGCAGGTAGAGCGTGAAGGTGGAGCCGTTCCCCTGTTCACTCTGCACGCGGATCTCGCCACCGAGCAGACGAGCGATCTCGCGGCTGATGGAGAGCCCCAGACCCGTTCCGCCGAACCGGCGCGTGGTCGACGCGTCGGCCTGCTGGAAGGCCTCGAAGATGATGCGCTGCTTCTCCTCGGGGATGCCGATGCCGGTGTCGGTGACGCGGAAGGCGATCACGTCGTCGGCGCGGTCCAGGACCTCGTGGCCCTGCGACCAGCCCGTCGTGGCCGTCTCCATCTTCAGCGTCACGCCACCCTTCTCGGTGAACTTGAAGGCGTTGCCCAGCAGATTCTTGAGCACCTGCTGCAGCCGCGTGGGATCGGTGTGGATCGAGGCCGGCAGATTGTCGCCCTGCTCGATGGTGAAGGTGAGCTGCTTGTCCTCCGCGACTTGCCGGAAGGTCCGGTTGGTCAGGTCGCCGATCTCGCGGAACGACACGTCGCTGAGCGCGACGGTCATCATGCCGCTCTCGATCTTGGACAGGTCCAGGATGTCGTTGATGAGCGTGAGCAGGTCCTGTCCCGAGGAGTGAATGGTCTTGGCGAAGTCGACCTGCTTCTCGCTGAGGTTGCCCTCGGTGTTGTCGCCCAGGAGCTTGGCCAGGATGAGCAACGAGTTGAGCGGGGTGCGCAACTCGTGGGACATGTTGGCCAGGAACTCCGACTTGTACTTCGAGGTCAGCGCGAGCTGGCGGGCCTTCTCTTCGAGCTGCCGCTTGGCCTGCTCGACCTCGCGGTTCTTCTGCTCCACCTCTTCGTTCTGCGCGGTGAGGAGGCGGGCCTTCTCTTCCAGCTCTTCGTTGGTCTGCTGCAGCTCTTCCTGCTGCTGGCGCAGCAGTTCCTCCGAGGTCTGCAGCGACTTGGCCTGCTGCTCCAGACGCTTGTTGGTCTCGGTGAGCTCTTCCTGCTGCGTCTGCAGCTCTTCCGCGAGCGACTGCGACTGCGCCAGCAACTCCTCGGTGCGCATGTTCGCCTGAATCGTGTTCAGCACCACGCCGATCGACTCGGTGAGCTGGTCGAGCAGCGACTGGTACGTCTCGGTGAAGCGCGTGAACGAGGCCAGCTCCATCACCGCCAGCACCGAGCCTTCGAAGACCACCGGCAGCACGATGATGTTCATCGGCTTCGACTCGCCCAGTCCTGAATTGATCTGGATGTAGTCGTCCGGAGCGTTCGTGACCAGGATGCGCTGCTTCTCGAACGCCGCCTGTCCCACTAGCGACTCGCCGACGTGGAACACCTTGCTGAGATGCTTGCGCTCCTTGTACGCGTAGGTGGCGGCCAGCTTGAGGATCGGCTCGGAGCCGTTCGAGTCCATCGTGTAGAAGACCCCGTGCGCCGCGCCGACCACCGGGGCCAGCTCGGAGAGGATCATCTGCGAGACCATCTGCAGGTTCTTCTGCCCCTGCATCATGCGCGTGAATTTGGCCAGGTTGGTCTTCAGCCAATCCTGTTCCGCGTTGCGCGAGGTGGTCTCGCGCAGGTTGCGGATCATCTCGTTGAGGTTGCCCTTGAGCGCGGCCAGCTCGCCCTGTGCCTCGACGGTGATGTTCCGGGTGAGGTCGCCCTTGGTGACGGCCGTGGCCACGTCGGCGATGGCGCGCACCTGCGTGGTGAGATTCGCGGCCAGCTGGTTGACGTTGTCGGTGAGATCACGCCACGTTCCGGTGGCGCCGGGCACGTTAGCCTGGCCGCCCAGGCGTCCTTCCACGCCGACCTCGCGGGCCACCGTGGTGACCTGGTCGGCGAACGTGGCCAGGGTCTCGATCATGTCGTTGATGGTGTCGCCCAGCTCCGCGATCTCGCCGCGTGCTTCGACGGCCAGCTTCAACTTCAGATTGCCTTTGGCGATGGCCGTCACCACGCGGGCGATACCGCGCACCTGTGAGGTCAGGTTCGCGGCCATCATGTTCACGTTGTCGGTGAGGTCCTTCCAGGTTCCGGCCACGCCCTTGACCTGCGCCTGTCCGCCCAGCTTCCCTTCCGTGCCCACCTCGCGAGCCACGCGCGTCACTTCCGAGGCGAACGAGTTGAGCTGATCGACCATCGTGTTGATGGTGTCCTTCAGCTCCAGGATCTCGCCCTTGACGTCGACCGTGATCTTCTTCGACAGGTCGCCGTT
>JBDTOZ010000691.1:0-1585 GCA_039932995.1 Acidobacteriota bacterium
GAAGGCGGCCGCCACAAGCTCGAAGATCGCAATTCTGCCACGTTGTGGCGGCCGCCTTCGCGGCCGCAGGACATCGACGATCATGTTTCCCCGGGCCGAGCCCGGGGCTACATTGTGAGACGCGCCTTCGCGCGCCGGCCTTCGCATAGAACGCGCCCTTCGCGCGTCTGCCTTCGCGTAGAGACGCGCCTTCGCGCGTCTGCCTTCGCATAGAACGCGCCTTCCCGCGTCTTCGCGCGTCCCACCTCTGCTCGACGCTCAGATTCGAGGATGCCTCACCCGATCCGATCGAATCCCGTGTACTTGCGCAGCACTTCCGGCACGATCACCGAGCCGTCGGCCTGTTGATAGTTCTCGAGCACGGCCACGAGAGTGCGGCCCAGCGGCAGTCCGGAGCCGTTGATCGTGTGCACGAAGCTGGTCTTCTTCTCCGCGTTGCGGTAACGGATGTTGGCGCGCCGCGCCTGGAAGTCGGTGAAGTTCGAGCAGGAGGAGATCTCGCGATACGTCTCCTGCCCCGGCAGCCATACCTCGATGTCATACGTCTTGGCAGAGCTGAAGCCCATGTCTCCGCTGGAGAGAGTCAGCACGCGGTAGTGCAGCTTCAAGAGCTGCAGGATCTCCTCGGCATCGCTGACGAGCTTCTCCAGCTCCTCCCACGACTGCTCCGGCGCGGTGAACTTCACCAGCTCCACTTTCTCGAACTGATGTTGCCGGATCAGTCCGCGCGTGTCCTTGCCGTACGAGCCGGCCTCGCTGCGGAAGCAGGGCGTGTAGGCGGTGTAGCGCACCGGCAGTCGCGCCGCGTCCAGGATCTCCTCGCGGTGAATGTTCGTCACCGGCACTTCCGCGGTGGGGATCAGGTAGAGCGGCTTCTCTCCCTCGAGCTTGAAGAGATCTTCCTCGAACTTCGGAAGTTGCCCGGTGCCGCGCAACGAGTCGGCGTTGACGATGAACGGCGCCAGCACTTCCGTGTATCCCTGCCGGCCATGCACGTCCAGCATGAGATTCATCAGCGCGCGACTGAGCTGCGCTCCCGCCCCGAACAGGATCGAGAAGCGTGCCCCAGTGACTTTCGTGGCGCGCTCGAAATCGAGAATGCCCAACTGCTCGCCCAGGTCCCAGTGCGCTTTGGCCGCGAAATCGAATGCTGGCTTCTGGCCCCACTGCCGCTCCACACGATTCGCGGTTTCGTCGCCACCGACCGGCACGGTGGAGTGAGGGACATTGGGGAAATGAAGCTCCAGCTCCGCTAGGTCTCTCTCGATCTGCGCGAGCCTCTCGTCGAGTCCGCGAATCTCCTCACCCACACTCTTCATGGCCTCGATCTGCGAGGAGGCATCCTGCTTGTTCTTCTTCAGAGAGGCGATCTCGCCCGAGGCGGCGTTGCGTTGCGCCTTGAGCTGCTCGACCGCGGCGATGGAACGACGGCGCTCGGCGTCGAGCTCGAGGAAGCGCTCCAGATCCACGGACGCGCCGCGGCTCTTCAGCGCCTCGCGATACTGCGCTGCATGTTCACGAAGGTATTCACGGGCCAACATAGGCCGGGGATCATAGCAAGCCGGTTGGCGGTTGGCGGTTGCTG
>JBDTOZ010000692.1:0-2148 GCA_039932995.1 Acidobacteriota bacterium
CCATCGGCCTGGACTCCGAGGAAGTCGTCATCGGAAGCCTGTTCGACTGAGCGGGCGACGCACGGTGCAACCAGCGCCGCTCACTTGGATTCCTCTTCCAGCGAGACCCTGTGATACGGCTCGGAGCGTTGATTGAAGTACTGGCGTTTGAGCGAGATCACGGTATCGAAGTTGATCTCCCGGTTGAACACCAGGCGTGCTTCGTCGCCGTCCATGAGCAGGATGGCTTTGTCTTTGCGGAGCTCGTGCGCCCGTCCGATGGCCTGCGGCGTGAAACCATTCATCGACAGAAAGACCCCCGCCACGCCGACCACGTCCAACTTGTCCGCGAACAGGACGATGTCCGCCGGCGGCGTAGGCAGCTCTCGCCACTTGCATTCCACCCGATAACGGTCTGGGCCGTGCTCGAAATATCCGTCGATCTCACTTTCGCCGTCCCCTTCCCGGGGTACTCGGTATGCCGATCGGCCCATCCCCACGGTCAGTTTGGCCAGCTCGCAGATCAGGCGTTCCAACTCTCGTCCGCGCTGGGCGCGATCTTCAAGGTTCGCGATCCGTTCGAAGTCGACGCATAGCTCGCCGAGGTTCTCGAAATGGGCCTTGCCGGGCCTGCTGGTCTTTCCCGTGACGGAAGATTTCGCTCGTGCCGGTAGCGAAGCCCGAACCGCACGCCACCAGGTGAAACGGCGATCGGCGAAGCTCTCTGCTTTCTGAAGGAGCCGATCGGCCTCCTGGCGACCGGCCTCGCCATGATGGTGAATGAGGAAGCGGGCCAGATTGGTCAATGCGATGGCGTCATGCGAATCGATTCGAACGGCCGTTCGATAGAGCGTTTCCGTCAGGAGCGGGTCCTTCCGGAAGCGTGACACGTAGGTTCCCAATCGCGTCCAGACCGAGCTCTGGTCGATGCCGAGCGCGAAGCCATACTCGGGAAGGCGCGAGCTGTCCGCGTCGGAAGCAAGAGCGAGGGCGCGATCCCAGGCCACGCCCTCCTTCGCGCAGATCTCGCTCAGAGCCAGACTCCCCGCGTCCTCTCCCTCCGCGATGGCCGTCACGAACGCGAGGGCAACCACGTTTCTCGCGGTGCGGAAGCCGGCTGCCAACGCACTCTCCAGGAGGGCCCGCGCTTCCGGAAGATAGAGATCGAGAACCTCTTTCGGATAGTCGGAGGTCCACAGCTGCGTCGTGACCTCTCCCAGAAGGTGGGCATCACGGAGGAAGCCTCTGAGATTCTTCACGTCATGCATGGCCCGTAGGAACACTTCGCACGCGCGTAGCGGCTGGAAGGTGAGCCGGTAGAAGCGGGCCAGGGCCAGCCCCGCCACCTCGGAGTCTCTCGCCGCCGCCGCCGCCGTGAAGTGGAGCTCGGCATTGCGCAAACGCGCCGCGTATTCTTCGTCGGTTTTCTGATGGCGGGCCAGGGTCCATTCGGCGTTGGCCAGCTCCAGCACGGCGGAATCGGCTGGGTGCGTGTTGACCGCCAGAGTCGCGCAGCGAAAGGCTTCTTCGAGACGCTGGCGGCGCGTCTCCGGGCTGATTTCCGTCAGGCCGAGGTAACGAAGAACGGAGGACTTTCTTGCCAGGAGCGCCGACACAGCCGCGCCGTGCGGCGCGCTTTTCAAAGCGAGGTCCAGTTTCTCCCGGGCACTCCTCAGAAACTGCTGTCTGTTCTTGAGGTCGAGGTCGCTCAACATGTCCTGAAAACAGTCGACGGCCACGAACGCGTAGGCTTCGGCGACCTGCTCCGAGGGCAGTGCGCCGCCGCCGGCGAGCGCCTTCAGCGCCGCTCGCCAGTATTCGGAGCGTGTGCGCGCCGTGGCGGCGTCGAGGGCCAGTTGCGAATAGCCCTCGGATTTGAGGATCAACGCGGCAGGATTGCCCGTGGCGCGGTACCAGGCCTCTGCCGCCCGCACGGCGTTGTTGAAATGAGTGCGTGCACGTTCAGAGCTGCGCTCCCGCCGCCCTGCGCTCAGCTCGTCGACGATGCTGGTTCCCTCGCTGACAGTCTCGGAAATGGTTTCGGACACGGTTCCCCCCCCGAACGGGAGTGTTCCAGCCGGGCAAACTCCTACCTCACCCCGTCGTGCGTCGTTGTCCGCCCCGCAACTGCTGACCCGCGCACGTCACCTGTGATATGCAGCGCGGGCG
>JBDTOZ010000693.1:0-12775 GCA_039932995.1 Acidobacteriota bacterium
GGCCGAGCCCGGGGCTACATTGTGGAACGCGCCTTCGCGCGTCAGCGCCCGCTTCTCGGGCGTGACGCTGGACTCAAGTCCACGGCTCCACAGGACAGAGTCCACCGCGGGCAGGATGCCCGCGGCCCCTTCCCGGAGTGCCTTGGCGCGATGAGCCATGGGGGCGCGGGCATCCTGCCCGGCGCACTTCCCGCGTCCAATGGCGATTGCCCTCCTTTCAAGAAAACCCTTGCTTCTGAACTGGTGATGTAGTTCACTACACCACCAAGAGATTGCGAACGTCGAAATGGATCGTGAATGGAATGACAGCCAGCCAATTTATCGCCAGCTTCGCGATCGGGTCGTGGCGATGATCCTCGATGGCGTACTGAACGAAGGCGATCCATTGCCGTCCGTGCGCACCGTGGCCGCCGAGTATCGGGTCAATCCGATCACGGTCCTCAAAGGCTACCAACAACTCGTCGACGAACGGCTCGTCGAGACGAAACGAGGGCGCGGCATGTTCATCAACGCCGGGGCGCGCGAGCTGCTGCTGCAGGGCGAGCGCCAGAGGTTTCTCGCGGAGCACTGGCCCAGGATCCACGCCACGATTCAGCGGCTCGGCCTGACGCCCGAAGAATTGCTGGAGGCCATCGCCACGAGCAGGCCTTCCGTGGAAACCTCCGAGGAGGAGAAGACGTGACGGCATGCATCGAAGCACGCGGACTGCGCAAGGCCTTCGGCGCCACCGTCGCCCTGGAAGGCATCGACCTGCGCGTGGAAGAGGGACGCATCGTCGGATTGATCGGACCCAACGGCGCGGGAAAGACGACCGCGCTGAACGCGATCCTCGGTCTCACTCCCTACCAGGGGGAATTGCGGGTCCTTGGACGAGACCCATGGACCGAGCGCGACCGCCTGACGCGCGACGTCGCGTTCATCGCGGACGTGGCGGTGCTGCCGCGGTGGATCCGCGTCGCTCAGGTCCTCGACTACGTCGGTGGCGTTCATCCTCGATTCGATCGGGCGAAAGCCGAGGCGTTTCTGGCCAGGACCAACATCCAGCGCACGAGCCGGGTTCGGGAACTGTCGAAAGGGATGGTCACCCAACTACACCTCGCGCTGATCATGGCCATCGACGTGAAGCTGCTGATCCTGGACGAGCCGACCCTCGGCCTGGACATCCTGGTCCGCAAGCAGTTCTACGACTCCCTGCTCAACGACTACTTCGACAGCAGCCGCACCATCCTCGTCACCACGCACCAGGTGGAAGAGATCCAGGATGTGCTCACCGACGTCCTGTTCATCAACCGTGGCCGCATCGTCTTCGACTGCAGCATGGAGTCCTTCGAGAGCCGTTACGTCGAAGTGATGGCCGGTCCCGAGCACGTCGCCGCGGCCAGGGCCCTTCACCCCATTCACGAGCGACAGGTCTTCGGCCGCAGCATCCTGCTCTTCGACAACGTCGACCGCCAGCAATTGTCCGCCCTCGGCGAAGTGCGCACGCCCGGCATCGCCGATCTCTTCGTGGCCGTCATGGGCCATTCCGCCGGCCAGGCAGAAGGAACCGCCAGATGAGCTCAGACCTCTCGATGCAGACTCCCCTCGGCGGGCAGCCGCTTCCGTTCACCCCAACCACGGAGGCCCGACCGATGTACTGGTCCCTGCGGCGGGAGCTGTGGGAGAACAGATCGCTCTACCTCGCACCGGTGATCGTCGCGGCCGTCGTGCTGTTCGCAACCGCGATCAGTACGATCGGCCTGCCGTCGCGCATGCGGGCCATGGCCAGGAAGCCGCCCGCGCAACGGACCTCGATCGTCAAGGCGTACGACATCGCTCCCGCGCCGATCATGCTGACCACCTTCATCGTGGCCATCTTCTACTGCATCGACGCGCTGAACGGCGAGCGCCGCGACCGCAGCATCCTGTTCTGGAAGTCGATGCCGGTCTCCGACCGCACCACCGTGCTGGCCAAGGTCCTCATCCCGCTGGTGGTCCTCCCTCTCATCGCCTTCGTCCTCAGCTTGATCACGCAAGTGGCCCTGCTGCTGCTGAGCACCGCCATCCTGTTGGCTAACGGGATGAGTCCCGTTCCGCTCTGGACCCAGATGCAATTCTTCCAGGGAGTGATCGTGATGGTCTACGGGCTGACCGTACACGCCCTCTGGTTTGCACCGATCTACGGCTGGCTGCTGCTGGTCTCGGCATGGGCGCGGAGGGCTCCCATTTTGTGGGCCCTCTTGCCCCTCCTCGCGATCTCCGCGGTCGAGAGGATCACGTTCAACACGTGGCTTTTCATGAACATGCTGCAGTACCGCGTCACCGGAGCGATGTTCGAAGCGTTCGCGTTCACCCCGAAAGGAAGCAGCGGAGACGTCACGCGCCTCTCGCAGCTCACACCGGTGCGCTTCCTGAGCGCCTCCGGCCTCTGGGCGGGCCTGCTCCTGACGGTCCTGTTTCTCATCGCCGCGGTGCGCCTGCGCCACAAACGCGAACCGATCTGACCGGCCTCCCGACCCTCGAACCCTGACCGAGGACACGCGCCACGCGTGTCTCCTGGGAGACGTGTCTCCAACGGAAGGAGTGACTTCGTATGGATCGCATCAGACCCACATCCAACGCCTCTCGCATCAAGCGCACCATCCTGATCGCTACGGGAGCCGTGGCCCTGATCAGCGGTGGAGTCCTGCTGGCCAACATGGACTTCAGCACCCAACGCGTCGACCGGAGCACGCTCAGCATCGAGACCGTGCGGCAGGGCCGCATGGAAATCAAAGTCAGCGCCAACGGGCAGTTGCTGTCCAAACGGATCGAACAGCTCGCGGCGCGGGTTCCGGGCCGCGTCGCGAAAGCGGACCTGAAGCCGGGGACGTCCGTCCAGGTCGGAGACGTCCTGGTGGAGTTGGTCAATCCGCAGCTCATCGCCAGCGCGGAGGAAGCTCAATCAGCGTGGGAGGGAGCGGTGGCGGAACTGCAGTCCTCGGAAGCCGAGCTGCAGACGAACATGCTCAATCAGGAAGTCGTGCTCACCAAAGTGCAATTCGACGCCGAGAAAACGAGAGCGAAGACGGATGCAGACGAGGCCCTGGCACGGGCCGGCCTCATTTCGGACATTGAATTGAAGCGCTCCCGGCTCGATCTGGATCAATTGACGAAGACGTACGAGATCGAGGCCAGCCGGCTGAAGAAGGTCCGCGACAACATCCAGGTGCAACTGTCCGTCAAGCGATCGCGCGTCACGCAACTGGCTCGCGCTCTCGATCGTGCACGGACGCAGACGGCGGACCTGAAGATCGTGGCCGGAATCCGCGGCATCGTCCAGGCCATCGACGTCCAGGTCGGACAACAGCTCCAACCCGGCAGCCCCATCGGCCGCATCGCCCAACAGGATCAACTCTACGCGGAGCTGAAAGTTCCCGCGCGCGAAGCCACGCAGGTGCAGGCGGGGCAGACCGTCGTGGTCGACACTCGCAACGGAGTCGTGAACGGCGTGGTCACGCGCGTCGACCCCGGCGTCACGGAGGGAACCGTCATCGTGGACGTCGACCTACAGGGCCCGCTGCCCGCGGGTGCCCGTCCGCAACTGGACGTGGAAGGCACGGTCTACGTCAGCCAATTGCCCAACGCTCTCTATGTCGGCAAACCCTCTTACGTGAAAAGCGACGGCCCGATGGTGGTCTACAAGCTCGATCCCGCGGGGACCTATGCCACGCGAGTCTCGATCCAGGCGGGCAAGGTGTCGCTGACCGATCTCCAGGTCCTGCAAGGCCTGCAGGCCGGCGACCGCATCGTGACCTCGGAGACCGGCGAGTGGCAGGGACAAGAACGCATCCTGCTGAAGTAGCGGACTTCGACATCGACTGACCATGAGCGCACAGACCGAGGAGCGAGCATGAACGTATGGTTCGATTTGCAATACGCATGGCGGCTCTTCATCAAGTCGTGGGGCTATTCGCTGATGTGCGCCAGCGTAGTCGCGCTCAGCGTCGGTCTCGCCGTCTGGACGTGCGCTCTCGCCTATAGCCAGCTCTGGAAGCCGCTCGAATTTCCGGGCTCGGAGCAGTGGTACAGCGTGCAGCTCTCCGCCGACGCCACGGCCCGGGCACGACCCAGCATCGACGCCTACACCTATCAAGAGCTGCTCGCGCACCATCGCGCGGCCGACCACCTGGGCGCCTTCGCCGATCTCGCGGTCGTGCTCAGTGAGGGACAGGCCACGACCAGCCTGCGCGCCGCGGCCATCAGTCCTCGGCTCTTCGCGGCCACGCATGTGGCGCCCCGGCTCGGGCGCATCTTCGACTCGCGAGACGACCAACCGGGCGCCTCCGCCGTGGCCATCCTCAGCTTCGACGCCTGGCAGCAGTACTTCGCGGGAGATCCGGCCATCATCGGCAGAACCGTGCGCATCGACGCGGCTCCCGTGCGTGTGATCGGCGTCATGCCGCGGGACTTCCTCGCGTTCGAGGATTTCGAAGTCTGGATGCCGCTGCACCTTCCGCAACTGGCGCGCCCTGCCGATTCGACGATGACGCTGACACCGCTCATCCTGCTGCGCGAGCATCAGACCCTCGGTCCGATCGCCAACGAGATGAAGGCCGCCGTAGATGCCGTCAATCGCGACCATCCGCAACTGTTCGATCCCGCGCGGCATGTGACGTTGATTCCGGCTTTTCGCATGTTCACCCACAACGCCGCCCCCATCGTGACCATGCTCAGTCTCATGGCCGCGGCAGTCCTGCTGCTGGGCTGCGTGAACATCAGCATGGTCTTCTTCGCCCGCCTGCTGGAGCGCAGCCGCGAGCTGGCCCTGCGCACCGCTCTCGGCGCGTCCCGCGGACGCCTGCTTCGGCAATGCCTGATCGAGACCGCGCTGGTCGTGCTGCTGGGGCTCCTGGCCGGTTACGCACTGGCGGCCCTGGGCATTCAATGGACTCACGGCATCGGCGCCTTCATTTCACGGGTCACGGCCAGCGGGCGCCAGGCCTACCTCCCCACTCTGCGATCCGTCGATCTGCTGTGGGCCGTGCTCTCCGCCATGGCCATCTGGATCCTCAGCACCCTGATTCCGGCCTGGCACTTTGCGCGACAAGACCCTGCCGTCATCCTGGCGGGAAGCGGCAAAGGGGCGACGGTTCGCGACGGCAATCGCAGCGTGCGATTGCTGGTCGGGTTGCAGGTGGTGATCTCCTGCCTGGTCCTGGTGACCTGCGGAAACGTGGTCGTGGCGGTGGAGCGCGAAGTGAACAAGCCCCACGGCTTGAACACCGCACAGGTCCTCATCTCGATCGAATCGACCGTGTTCGATGCGCGGCTCGCCGACGCCAGCCGGCGTCTTCGCTACTGGGAGAATCTAACCGCGTCCATTGAGAGCCACGTGCCGGGCTCCCGCGTGGCATTCACGACCTCGGCACCCACCCGGCCGGGCAAAGTGGCCGCATCGATTGAAACGCGGGAGGGGGCAACCCACGACGGCCGATTGACTTTGCCGCGCACGGTTGTCTCGGACAACTACTTTGCGTTGCTGGGCATCCGCCTGCGCTCCGGGCGTCTGTTCGACAGCACCGACGACAGCGCTTCCCTGCCGGTGGTGATCATCGACGAGAGCATGGCCTCGCGCTTCTGGCCCGGTGAGAACGCCCTCGGCAAACGCGTGCGCTTGAACGGGTCCGGCCAGAGCTCCTGGCTCACCGTCGTCGGGGTCGTCTCCGCCGTGCCCGGCGGGCCCTATCGCACCGACGCCAGCCTCGGGACCATGTACCAACCGCTACGCCAGGTCGTGCCGCCTGATTTTCAGGTGTTGATCCGATTGCCCGACACCACCACGGATCACCGCGTGGCCTTGCGCGCCGCGGCCTTCGCGGTCGACCGTGACCTGCCGCTGCACAATCTGCAGACCCTCGACGATTACCTGGCAGCCGTCAACCTCTCTTACACGGCGATGGTTCCCATCCTCATCGTCATCGCACTCATCACCGCGTTGCTGGCCGGCTCGGGTCTGTTCGGACTGATCAGCCGTTCCGTGGCGCAACGCACTCAGGAAGTGGGCATCCGCCGCGCGCTGGGAGCGACGTCCTGGCGAGCCACGTCCATGTTTCTGCGCCAGGGATCGCTCTACCTGAGCGTGGCCGTCGTCGGCCTCGCCCTGGGAATCCTGATGATGCCGCTCCTCAGCCGGGCCATCACCAACATCCTCGATCAGGTCTTCCCCGTGACCCTGGGCGTCGTGCTTCTCATGGCCGCCCTCATCTTCACGGCCTCCTACCTACCCACCCGCCGCGCGCTGGCCTTGGATCCGGGCGACGCGCTGCGTTCCGAATGACTCGTTCGAGATGAGCGGAGGCTCAATCATGACCACACAGCATCTGATCGATCTGCAAGGCGTCAGGAAAATCTTCTACACCGATGAAATGGAGACCGCGGCGCTCGACGACATCCATCTGGCCATCGATCCGGGCGAATACGTCTCCATCAGCGGCCCCTCCGGCTGTGGGAAATCGACGTTGTTGTCGGTGATGGGATTGCTCCACTCGTCCACGCACGGAAAATACTTTCTCAACGGCACCGAAGTCACCGGCCTGCACTCGGCAGAACAGGCCCGCGTGCGCAACCGGGAAATCGGCTTCATCTTTCAGGCCTTCAACCTGATCGCGGACATGACCGCCTTCCAGAACGTCGAGCTGCCGCTGACCTACCGCAACGACCTGACCGCGAAACAACGCCGCGATCGAGTGCTCACCGCGCTCGAGCAGGTACACCTGCCCGAACGCCAGAAGCACTTCCCGGCCCAGTTGTCGGGTGGTCAGCAGCAACGCGTCGCGATCGCGCGCGCCCTGGTCGGCAAGCCGAACGTCCTCCTCGCGGACGAGCCGACCGGCAACCTCGATTCGAGAAACGCGCAGCTCATCATGGACCTGCTGTCCGACTTGCACGAGCAGGGCAGCACCATCGTGATGGTCACGCACGACCCGCGCTCGGCGGAACGGGCCCAGCGACAAGTCTCTCTGTTCGACGGGCGGATCGTCGACGATCGCCGCTTTTCTTCTGGTGACGGTGCCGCGTCTTACGCGGCAGGAGCTCGAGCGTGATGAGCTTCGATTTCGCGAGCACCTTGCCGGCGAAATCGAGATGGAGTGCCTGACCGGTTGCGGTCCGGAGAGAGATGTCGCGACGCGAGTCGTTGTCCGAGTCGACGATCTCCAGTCGCGCGATGCGCTCGGTGAAGGGGAACAGGACGCCCGCCCACACCGGCTTGCCGTTCAGATCGAGGACCGTCACGCACGCCAGAGGGTGCGGCACGCCGAAGCTCGAACCGGCCTGGTCGTCGACGCCCGTGAGGATGACCTTGCGGTCGTGTTGCAGGGTCGGCCGATCGATGGCGATGTGTTGCAAGCGTCCGGGGTGTTCGTACGTCGAGAGGCGCAGCCCTTGGGCGCTGTACCGCGACACGCGCGAGCGGGCGCTCCCCGCGTCGTCCCACAACGCCAGAACCTCCAGCGACGGGCCGCGGAGAGAGAGATCGTCCACGAGAAACCCGAGCAGGTTGCCCTCCCCTGCGGACCAGACGGGTTTCCCCATCCGGTCGAGCACGACGATCGTCTGCGCGCCGGCCACGACCTCGCGACTGCCGTCCGCATCGAGGTCCGCAACCTCGACGCGCGAGACCGGGGCGCCGAGGTCGCGCGTCCAGAGCCGCCTTCCGTCCGCCGAAAACGCGACCACGTTCGAGCCGTCGGACAGGGCGCGGTCGACGTTGCCCGGCGGAGGCGGTCCGGGCGGACTGGCGCAGGCGGCCAGCGGCATGTTCTTGGAGTCGCCATCCATGTTCACCTGAATGGCGGAGCTGATGCTCGGGTCGCGGTTCTTGCGGATCCAGGTCCGCACGGATTTCTCGACGTACGTTCGCAGCGTCTCGACGGTGACTACCCCGCGCGTCCACGCCGCGTTGCAATGCAGTCCCTCCAGGACCGCTTTCGTGAAGACGCCGTTGCCGCCGTCGTCGTAGGCGTAGCCGCCGGCCGCCGCGGCGTAGAAGACCACCTGTCCATGGACCAGTCCCATCCTGTGGATCATCGGCGCGGACGTCTTCGCCGAGGCGCTGCCGCGCCTGTCGCCGGTGATGCGCTCGCGGCAGGCGTCGATGAAGAAGAGCGAACGGCCGGCCTCGGACTTCGCGGCGACGTCGAACAGTCGCGTCGCCGGCACCGTCGTCTCCGGATATTGGAACAGCGACGACGAGCCGAGCACGTAAGGGACGCCGTCCTCCAAGAAACCGTGCGACGCGAGTGTGACGATGAGGATGCCGTCCTTGCCCGCCGCGGCGGCCTGTCGCTGCAGCAGTGTGAGAATGTCGGCCTGCCCCGCCGGTGCGACCTTCGCCCCCGCCTCCTTCAGCGCCGCGAGCCGCTGCCTCGACTCCTCTTTCTGCGGACGGCCGGAGAGCGCGATCACGACGTGCTCGGGGAGCACGAGGCTCACCCGTGGATCGAGCGCAAACGCATACGCGAGATCGACCGCGTCGTCCGCGGCATACGGCACATCCACCGTCTGCCCCTGCGTGAACGTCCGCACGCCGATGAACAGACCCGCCGACTGCGTCCGATCGAATGGCCGCGAAGACGTGGGCGACGTCGAGGTCTCGCTCAAGAGCCGAACGCCCCGGCTGCTGGGCCTCTTCGGCAACAACAGGGCCAGGGCCGCAACGAGGATCGCCCCAATGCCGAGGACCAGGGCCAGCGGTTTCCACTTCATGGCGCGGCAATCTCCATGGAAGGCAACGCCCGGATGTGCGCGCTGCGGATCTTCGTCCCCGATTGAAAGAACCCGCCGCATCGCTCGATCGCGCCGCAGGCATTGCACTCCGGCAGATAGACGTTCTTCCAATCCGAGATCGACTTGCGCGCCAACGGCCAGAGCCGGCGGTCGAGGACGCAGAGCTGGTGGTTGTAGATCGAAACATTCATTCCGGCGTCGCGGAGGATGTCCGCGGCCGCGCCCAGCTCGCGCTGGTAGTCGGCGGGGTCGATCCAGAGCTCGCTCAGATGCTGGTGCACGAGGCCGAACATCTCCAGGCCCATGAGCGCCACGTGACAGGCGAACGGGAAGTTGCGCGCGATGAACGTCGCCAGTCGCGACAAGCGAGGAATCGAAAGCGCGTGCAGCACGACGCGGATCTCCACACGCACTCCGTGGCGGTCCAGGTGCTGCAGTCCGATCACCGTCTCCTCGAAGGCCCCTGCCGCCTGCACGATGTGATCGTGGCGCGCGGCGATGTCGGAATAGAGGGGGATCCCCAGGACCAGATCGGGATGGGCGATCCGGCCGAGCTTTTCCGCGAAGGAGCGATAGAAGAACATCCGGCCATTGGTCAGGACGTGCAGTGCCGTGTCCGGCAGACGCTCCCGGCATCGCGCGATCAGCGCGAGGAAACCGTCGCGAAACAGCGTCGGCTCGCCGCCGGTGATGCCCAGCTCCTCCGTGGCGGGATCGATGAGGTCGATGAGGCGAAGATGCTCCTCCATGCGGCCGGAGTCGTCGATCGGTTTGGGCGGCTGCGAGCACATGAGACAGAGGCTGTTGCACTGCTCGGTCACCAGGATGAAATTGGAGCGCGAGCTTCGACGATAGAGCGCGCGTACGAAGCCGTTCGGGTCGACCGCCACGACGTCGCCGTCGTCGAGATAGCCGAGCTGCCGGAGGCCGCGGGCCACCGGAATGCCGGACAGCTCCGGCGCGTCGTCCGGCAGGTCGCCGAGGGAGAGCACGCCGAGATAGCCGTGGGGATCGCACGGCAGCACGCCGTTCTCGGCCAGCAGCCACGCGTCCCCGCGACCGGCAGCGAGCGGCGACCGGGCCACGCGCCCGATGAGCGGACGGTCGATCCCTGAAACGCGGGCGGTCTCGTGCAGTCTCACGCGACCTCCTCGGAGCGCATCGGCTCCCGGCGAACCCATGCCCAAAAGATGCGGCGCGTCGTCGCGTCCCGTTCGTAGAGCGACATCAGATGCTTGAAGAGGAAGAAATGCTTCTCGTGAAAGTCGCTGGTGGGGATGTGCGGCACGAGATCGCCGGTCGTGGCGTAGTGATGCACCGGATCGGCGCCGCACCACGGCACGAACGCGCAGTCGGCGCAGCCGGGGATGGACTCCGCCACCGATGCGGCCACGATCCTGCGCAGCGTGTCGCCGCCGAAGATCTCCGCATAGGTGTCGCGATGAACATTGCCGAGGCGGAAACGCGTGTCGCCCATCTCGGCCAGCATCCGCGATTCGTCGGAGGCGTAAACGTCGCCGTCGTAGTTGTAGACCACCGCTCCGATGCCCGCCCCCGCGGGACTCTGCAGGTCGACGTAGCCGGTGGAGAACGGCGTGAGCATGCGCGTGAGCAGGAGTTGCGCGTACGACTCGACCAGATGGGCTCCGTTCGCGTTGAGCGCCAGAATGTGGTCCAGCGCGCGAACGTAGAAGTCGAGAAACTCGCGCATGGAATAACCGGTGGTGCGCACACTGCGGAGCGCGAAACCGTACGGACTGAGCGGCCGCAGGAAGATCGAGTCGAATCCGAGGCGCGCGTACTCCTCGACGATCGCCTCCGGCGATTCCAAGGAGGCCCGCGTGGTGGTCATCATCGCCGCCACCCGGTCGTGGCCCAGCGCCTCACGCGCCAGGTGGATGCCGGCGATGGCCCGGGCGTGGCTGTCGTTCCCCGGTCGCGGCCGATTCACGTCGTGCAGCTCCGCGGGACCATCGAGCGACGTGGAGAGGAACACGTCGTGCTCGCGGAAGAAGGCCAGCATCTCGCCGTCGATTAGCGCCAGGTTCGTCGTGACGACGAATTCGATCTGGCGCTCTTCTTCCTCCGCGCGGCGATGGGCCTCCTCGATGATCTGGCGGACGCGCTCGAAGTGCAGCAGCGGCTCGCCGCCCTGCAACTCGATCTTCAGACGCGGAGCGGGCGAGCGAAACGCGAGGTCGAGCGCCCGCCGGGCCGTTTCCTCGCTCATGTCGTAGCGCCTCCGATCCGCGCTCACGCGCGAGACCTGGCAATAATGACAGGAGTGCTCGCAGCGCAGCGAGACCACGAAGATGTGCAGGCTCGTGAAGCCGTCCAGGAAGGCCTTCTTCGAACGGTATTTCGTCACCAGCAGCTCGAATGGCGCGAGGCTGTCGCCCTGGAAGAGGAAGTGCCCGGCCTTGAGATCGAGATAGGCGTCGTGGTCCGGAGGGAGCTCGTGCCGCACGAACCGCGCGAAGTCGTCGTTCGCGAGAAAGAGAGACTCCCCGACGTCGTTGACGACGAGCGTCCTCGCGTCATCGAAGCGGAGAAAGCGGAAGGGCAGCAGGCCGTACGCACTCATCCGGCGATTCCCCTCGGATCGGCATGCTCGTCACTCTCCACCTCGCGGCGGTCCAGCAGGTCGGCCTCGCAGAACGCCTGCGCGACGAGCAGCTCCCGGATCGGGCGCGTCTCCTCGGCGATGAGTGCGCGCAAACGGCAGTCGAGCAGCGCGTTCGAAAAGTCTCCGGCCAGATCGCGGAGCGAATCGTCCTGGTCGCGCGGCGTGAGCTCGACGGCGACATGGCCATGCCCGGCCGCGCGCGGAACGACGAAGCAGCGGCCTGTGAACGTGTGACATGTCCGCAGCACGAGCTCCAGTGGATAGATCGTGAGATCGACCGTGATGGTCATGGCCTGCCCTCCACCGTCACCGTCCCGAACGTTGCCGGTCCCGTGACTTCCGCGGTGTCTTTCGTCGTGCCGGCACTGAGCACGACCCGCAACGCGGTCACCGCGATGGTCGACGTCTCCACGTACTCCGGATTCCAGTTCACGCCGTCGGCGCTCGTTTCCCACACCACCACCGGCGCGACCGCGCTGAGGCGAAGCCGAAGAAAGCGGTGCTGCGCCGGCTTGTACGGAATCGTTTTCGCGGCCACGCGCCCTTGCGCGTGGCTCTCGATCGAAAGCCGGCCGCCCTCGATGCGGAAGCCCTTCCAGTTCTCCGAGTCCAGCGCCGCCGCGAACAGCGTCGTGGCGCCGGCGGCAGGGCGCCGCAGCTCGACCTTCACGCTGGACGTATGGAGGTCAAAGGATTGGATCGAGACGTAGCCGCTGAAGTGCGCGCCCGGCTTCTGCGCGACCGGCGTGACGCTCAGGAGTCCGCGGCCCTGCTCGACTGCGATGTTCTCATCGAACGTCTCGGGAGGAGTGGCCAACACACCGATGCGCCAGCGGTCGGCGACACGCCCGGTCGCGTCGAATGCGTCAACCAGGAGCAGAACGGGTTTCGGGCGCGGCGGCGGTAATGGCTGGGTGAGGGTCCGGGGCGGTGCCGGCTGCGGCGGCGCCGGCTGCGGCGGCGCCGAGCGCGGAGGCGCCGGCTCTGGCGCGGTCTGCGCGGGAGGCGCCGGTGATGGGGACGAGGAGAAGTGGGACGAGCCGGAGTAGTGCGAGGTGTGAGAGGCGTGAGAACTGTGCGAGCTGTGCGACCGGTGTCCGGCCAGATGCACGAAGAACGCGTTGGCGGAGCGCCGCAGCACGTACCTCCCCTTGAACTTGCGCACCGTCGCCTCGGGGGTCAGCATGGGAGAGACGGGCACACGCGGCTGCCCCACCGCATCGGGTGTCGCCTGCGAGGCCAGGCCGATCAACCCCGCGCTCAGCGCGATGCGCGCGGTCATCCGCCGCAACGGGAGAAGCTCCAGCAGATTCCAGAGGGCGTCTTTCCACGAAACGTCGGACATTTCGGCTCCTTGTCATTCGGTGCGGCGGCGTTGGCGGCCCTCGACCGCGGCCACGT
>JBDTOZ010000694.1:0-8208 GCA_039932995.1 Acidobacteriota bacterium
AGGAATCTCTACTCAAGGTAGAAGGCTTGCCTTCCGTCCCATTCCGAGGGAGCCTCGGGGTGGAGGCAGTGATGCGAAACGACAGAAACGAACACGATCTCATTGAGGAACTGGAGCGGATGGACCGCTTCTTCGACGGCACGGAAGAGGGCGATGTGCCGCTGGAAGTGTTGCGCGCACGCAGCATTGAAATGCCGGAGGAATCGTCGCTCGACGATGCCGCGTTGCATGGCCTCCTCTGGAAGGTCATCCACGGGATGGCCGAGATCGGGATGTTTCTCGAATGCACCGATCACCTCAGCGACCGGGAGCTCTACCGGTACCTGGCGGAGGCGCTCATGGAAGAGACCATGCTGGGCGCCGGCATGGAGCAGCTCAGTCCCATCGGCGGCTGCAGTGAGGAAGACAACGCCGTCTATCTTCGCTACTACGCGGACGAGGAAGATCGGAAGAACTGGGACGTCGACGGCATGGTCATCCCTCCGCACGAGCCGCTTCCCTACGATCGCGACCGCCTCCTGCCAGGGCACGCGCTGGGAGACGACGGACAGCCTTCCTGAAGGACGCGCTGTTCGCTCAGGGCCGAACGGCACGACTACGCGGCTGACGAAGCTCGTAGACCAGGATCTGGCCCGGTCTGGTCTGGAGATCCGTGACCATATAGTACGTGTCCGCGCTGAAGGCCAGCTCCCAGAGACTGCTGAAAATGAAGCCGGAGGTGCGGGTGCTGAGCTCCCGCCAGGCGGCTCCCTGGTTGGCGGAACGGACCGCACCTGCGGCAGTGGCGAAGATCTCCCGGGAGCGGGAGGCGGGACGGGCGAGCGTCGCTCCGAAAGACTGCCGAACCAGCGACCACGAGTGGCCGGAGTCATCGGATCGGAAGACGCCGCCATCGGTCGCGGCATAGATGGTCGTGGCGATGACGGGGTCGACGACCACGCCGCGGGGGTCACCGCCCTCCTCGGGGGTGATCACGGTCCACGAACGTCCTCCGTCCCGCGTGGTGAAGAGTCTCTTTTCGGAGATCGCATAGAGGATTTGCGTGGAGATCGGATCGAGGGCCACGCTCGTCGCATTCTCGTCCTTGAATCCGATTCGCTTCCACGATCCGCCGCCGTCTTCACTGCGATAGACGCCCCCTCCGGTGCAGCCGAAGAAGCAGAAGTTCCAGGCCGAGAGGACCAGGATGTTGCTGTTTCTCCCGTCGATTTGCAGGTCCTGCGGGAACTGCCCCGAGGTGGGAACCTTGCGCGCCGTCCACGAGTCTCCCCCGTTCGTCGAGCGGTAGAGTCCACTGGAGCTCAGCACGTATACGGTCGAGGAGATGGACTCGGAGACGCGGATGGCCACGGCCGCGCCCATGCCCGGAACCGCCCGCAGAGTCCAGGTCGCACCGCGGTCGGTCGAGCGCGCCACCTGGTCGAAGCCGGCTGTGTAGAGCGTATCGGCATCATCGGGATCGATGGCCATCGTCCGGACTTCGAGGGGAGGACCGATGATGGTCCATTGATTGACGCCCGCACGAGCCCCACCCGCAAGGGACAGCGCGAGTGCGATCGTGAGGCACCAGAACATCGGATGAGAATTGCCCTTGTTCGATCCCATGATTTCCCTCCCGTGAGGGCACCATACTCCGGTGCCGGCATGCGGGTCCGCGCATTCCGGAAACGTTTTGCCAACGGGGCGGCGGCTCCGGGAGTGACTGCTCAGGCCCGTGAGCGTCGCGCCACCAGTCCCAGTACGCCGGCCCCGATGATCAGCACGCCCCCGGCGACGATCCGCGGGGTCAGTCGTTCGTGCAGAAGCAGGGAGCTGAGGACGATGGCCACGGGGATGTTGGCGTAGTAGAGGATGCTCGTGGAGGTGGGCGAGAGACGCGTGGTCACGTTCACCCAGAGACTGTGGCCGATGAGGGTCACACCCACCGCGAGAAACAGGAGACCGGCCCAGTCTCGCGCGCCCAGGTCCCAACGGGCCTTCGGCAGGAAGAGCGCGAAGAACAGGAAGGCGAAGGCGAACTGGCCGAGTGCGCGGGTTCGGGTGGGGATGTGCGCCCAACGCTGGTGAAGGAGGGGCAGGGTGGCGTAGAGCAACGCGCTGAAGGACGCCAGGAGCATGCCCACCGCCACCTCGTTCCCAAGGTCGAACGAGGGGACCACCAGTGCCGCGCCCGCAACGGCGATGACCACCGCGACGACGTCGCTGGCGCGGACCCGCGCACCTCCGAACAGGGCGCCGAGGATCAGGAGGTGTGCCCCGTACGTGGAGAGCCCGATGGCGCCGATCGAGGCCGAGGAGGCCTTGACGCCGAGGAAGAGCGTCAGCCAGTGACCGAAGAAGAGCAGGCCGATGACGGCCAGCCGGGCCAGGTCCATTGCGGGCACACGCTGGAGTTGCCCGCGCAGAGCCATGAGGGTCCCCAGCCCGAGCGTGGCGATGGCCAGCCGGACGATGCCGATGGTGTACGCATTGGCGGAGACCATGCGCACGACCACCGGAATGCACCCGAAGAGCAAGAGGGCGATCGCGGCCTGAATCGAGGTGCGGTCACGCAAGAGCGCAATGGTACGCGCTCATCAGAGACGCAAGCCCCCAACTGGTTCGCAGACTCCCTTGCGTGTCGCGCCGGGCGTTCGGTGCTAGACTCGCCTTATCTCAATAATTCGCGGCAAAAGTCCCTTTTCAGGAGGGCGTCTGCCTTGGTCGTGAAGGACCATCTGCAGACGAACACAAACCTTCGCGGAGGTACCGTCCGATGAAACTTCTCTTCTCGCGCAGCACCGTGCTCCTCTTCGTCGTCGCGTTCTCCACTCTCATGACCGCTCCGTGGGCGCGGGGCCAGGAAGGACGGCCGGACGATGCGACACCGGCGGTCACACGGAACGAAGCCGCGGATCCGGAGGCAAACGCCGCCGGCGCCGAGCAGGACGACGCCACCGCCCGTCTGCAATGGCAACGCGGAGCCTGGGGCGTGGTCAGTCCCGCCTTCCGCGCGAATGCGATCAAGGAAGGAAAGAGCCACTCCGACAAGAAGAACGCGCCAGGACCGAAGTGGGTGAACATCGGTCCGATCACCGCCGAGTACGAACAGAACGGAAGCTTCACCGGGCATGTCCGGGACAGCGGCCGGGCACGGACGATCCTGCCTCATCCCACCAATCCCGACATCGTCTATTTCCTGACCTCCGGCGGCGGGCTGTGGAGGACGAACAACTGGACCGCGGCCAACACCGACTGGAACGTGTTGACCGACGATCTGCCGACCACCGGTGGAGGCTCGGTGGCCTTCGGCAAGAACACGAACACGCTTTACCTCGGCCTTGGGGATCCGTTCGATCAAATTCTGGTCGGGGGCTCGATGGTCAAGTCGAAGAATGGCGGTGTGAGCTGGGAGCCGCTGATCGAGCTCGGCACCGCGGTCTCGGTCCGCGACGTGAAGGTGGACACGACCACGAATCGCGACATCGTCCTCGTGGCCACGGATCGCGGCCTTTATCGCTCTGCGGATGATGGGGGCACGTACACCGCCATCGCCACGTTCAACGGCCTCTCGGTCTGGAGTCTGGCCCGCACCAGCGCGGGCTGGCTCGCCTCCGCGCAACCTTGCCCGGCCGCCAACGTCGGTCTGCAGTGCGGGGGAGCGACCACGCTCTATCTCTCCGGGGATCGCGGAGCGAGCTGGGCGCCGATCACCAATGCCGGCGGCATCTTCAGCGCGAGCGGCCGCACGACGCTGGGCATCGGCGCGGCGGGCGACAGTGTGGTCTACGCCTATTCGAGCAATCTGACCGACGCGGCCATGAAGGACGTCTACCGTTCCTCGGACGGAGGTCAGACCTGGGTGGCGAACAACGTCAATGCCACGAAGATCCCGCTCAATCCCGTGACCGGCATGACCAACATGAACATCTGTCATGCCCAGTGCTGGTACAACCAGATGATTCTCGTCGATCCGCGCGATGCGGCGCGGAACACGGTCTGGATCGGTGGTGACCTGGCCACGGCGCGGACGACCAACGGCGGCGGCAGTTGGACGGTCGAGACGTGGTGGCTCTACAGCCAGTTTCCCTCGCTGCGTTACGCGCACGCGGACCATCACGCCGCGGCCCTCAAGACCACCGGCACGGCCACGGTCATCCTCGGCAATGACGGCGGCCTGAATGTCAGCGAAGACAACGGCGCGACGTTCAGCAGCGACAAGAACAACGGACTGGTTTCGCATCTCTATTACACGGTGGCCGGCAATCCGGCCATCCCCAATGTGGTCATCGGCGGACTGCAGGACAACGGGACACGCCTGCGCACCGACAACAGCGGCACGCACAACCAGGTCATCGGCGGCGACGGAATGGGTGCGGCATACAGTCAGGCCAACACGAATACCGTCATCGGCAGCTCGCAGGGCTCGGGGATGCGCACGAACCTCAGCAACAACCCGCCCAACACGTTTCAGAACTGGGCTGCGGCCACGACCGGGCTGAGCGACGTCGGGTTCGGATTCTTTACCGCCATCGTGCCCGCACCGGCCGGTCTCGATCCGACGGGCCGCGTCTTCTACCACTTCTCGAACGCCCGTGTCTGGAGGACGGTCAACGGCGGATTGAACTGGACGCTGATCGGCTCGGCCATCGCACCGACGTCACCCGGCTTGCCGGTTGCGCGCCGGTTCCGCTCCAGTCCTTACAACCTCGGCATCTGTCCGACGGATCTGAACCGGATCGCGGTCGGCGCGGCCGGAGGCTTCATCGACATCACCACCAACGGCGGCGCCACCTGGACGGACATCGACCTCATCACGGCGCTGCCCGGCTACCAGGGCTTCGTCACGAACATGAGCTGGCAGGACACGCAGAATCTCTGGATCACGGCGGTGGCCCAGGCCACAGGCGCGATCCGCGTGGTGAAGGCCTCGATCGCCACGCCCAGCTCCAGTTGGTCGACGGCGACCTTCACGGCAATGCAGAACGGACTCCCCGATCTGCCGGTCACGCGGGTGTACTTCGATCCACGCGACACGACGAAAGCCACCATCTTCGCGGCCACGCATGTCGGTATCTACAGGACCACGGACGGCGGCGCGAACTGGGCTCCGTATGGAAACGGACTGCCAACGGTGCGCGTCAACGACATCTACATGCCGCCGGACGGGAGCTTCGTCCGCCTGGCCACCTACGGTCGAGGCATCTGGGAGCTGGCCCAGCTCGAGCTGGTGAGCGCCGAGCTGGCCGATGACGTCTCTTCCTGCGACAACGACGGCGTCATCGACAACGGTGAGACCGGACGACTGACCATCACCCTCGCGAATCAGGGTCCGAACAACGTGAACCAGGTGACGTTGACTCTGGCCTCGAGCAATCCGAACGTGACCTTCCCGAACGGCAATGTGCTGTCGTTCCCGCCGGTCCAGAAGAACGACCAGAGCACCGGCTCGATCCGCGTGGCCGTCAATGGCGCGGCCGGATTGGAGGCGACGGATTTCCAGATCGCCATCGACTCGCCGGAGCTGGCGCTGCCCGGACCGTTCAACGTGGTCTCCACGCACCGCGTCAATTACGACGAGCAGGGCGGCGTGTCGGCGACGGAGACCGTGGAGGCATCGAATCCGGGATGGTCGATCAACGGCGACCCGGCCACGCTGCCGAACATCGAGGCGTGGCGGCGCCGCGCGCTCTCCCCCACGGACCACGTCTGGTGGGGCCCCGACAACAACGGACAGAGGGACGGGCAGAAGGCCGACCTGCCGGACGATCAGGTGCTGGTCTCTCCTTCCATGAACGTCGGCACGGGCCCGCTCGTGCTCTCGTTCCGGCACAGGTTCTCGTTTGAGAACGGCGGCTGGGATGGCGGTGTGATCGAGATCAGTACGAATGCCGGCGCGTCGTGGACCGACATCGGGGTCGGCTCCTACAACGGCTCGACGAACGCCGCCACGAGCGCACCCATCGGCGCCAGCCGTCCGGCCTTCGTGAATCGGATGACCGGCTGGCCGAGCTTCGCCACGGTGACGCGCAATCTGGGCACGGCCTACGCGAACCAGAATGTCCTGATCCGGTTCCGCATCGGCGCCGATGAATCGACCGGCGCACCCGGCTGGGACATCGACGACATCGCGGTCACGGGAATCACGACCACTCCCTTCACGGGGTTGGTCGGCGAGACCGGGAGCTGCACGCCGTAGCGCGAAAAGGATGGAGGGATTCCGTGCCGCGGAATCCCTCCACCGGGTCATTCGTCGGAGGAACAGGCCGCGACGATGACCCGACAGTCGTTCGCGTACTTGCCACACTCGCTGAGCGCGCGCTGATGCGCTCTGCGCGGGTTCTTGTCGTAGCCCCAGCCGGTGGCAGACCCGCGGTTGCCCGTCGCCAGCGCCGCGCAGTTGTTGCGGAACCAGACTTTGATCTGGCAGTCGTCGGCGCGGCAGGAGCGCAAGGCGTTGCGTTCCGCGCTGCCGCGTGAGCGCTCGCTGGTGGAGTAGCCGTAACGATGCGTGCGCAACGAGTAAGCGATCGCGCCGTACTGATCTTCGCCGTCCTGCGCCACGCCCGCGGTCGTGAAAAGCAGGAGCGCGGCCGCGACCGCGACGATTCGATAATTCATGCTGATGACCTCCTTCGGACCGGTCACAGAATACGACAGATGACGCGCGGATCCTTTGGTGCCCGCGAGGTCGTTCTCCGAAATGGTAGGCTCCGCCGCATGAATGATGAAGTGCTTGCGACCATCGTGGCGCATTCCGTGAACCAGCTTCAGGAGCTCTGCGCGATCTCGTCCGAGAGCGGCAATACAGCGGGGCTGCGACGGGTGGCCGGGCGACTGAAGGAAGAGCTGGAGCAGCGCGGCCTGCGCGTGGAGGTCGTCGACGAGCTCGACGCGCCCGGCCTGCCTCAGCCTGTTCTTCTGGCGCGCGGACCCGCGGTGGGGGAGACGCATCTGCTCCTGCTCGGCCACATGGATACCGTCCTTCCCGCCGTTGCACCGGAGCGTCTCGGCGGACGCCTTCACGCCACAGGCTCGCTCGACATGAAAGGCGGGCTGGTCATGCTGCTGGGGGCGCTGGATGTTCTCGCCGCGCGCGGCCAGTCCTTTCCGGACGACATGCTGGTGGTGCTCGTGCCGGACGAGGAGTCCGAGAGTCTGATCTCGGGCAGTCTCACGCACCGCTGGAGCGTGCAGGCCCGGGCCGTTCTCGTTCTGGAGCCGGGCCAGACCCGTGCGCAGGGAGAGACGCTGGTGGCCGGCCGCCGCGGTCTCACGGAATGGAAGCTGGAGATTAGCGGGACCGCGTCCCACTCCGGCGTCGCTTATTGGAGCGGGCGCTCCGCCCTCGCGGCGACCGCGGAGTGGAGCGCACGCGCGCAGGCGCTCTCCGATCGCGGCACCGGTCCGACCTGCAACGTCGGACGGCTGGTCGGTGGAGGGACAGACTTCGTGCGTGACCTCGGTCATCACCACGATCTGCTGGGCACTTCGCGACAGCTCAACGTGGTCTCCGATCTGGCCGTTGCCGAAGGAGAGATCCGCTATCTCAGGAGTGCCGAAGGGGAAGCGCTGCTGGTCACGCTCGAGCAACTGGCCGCCGAGATCGCGGCGAAGCACGAAGTGACCGCGACCTTCACTCCCGGAATGCGCGTGGCGCCGGTTGATCCGCATGGCCCCGGTGCAGCCCTCGTGCAGCGCACGGTGGACCTCGCGGCGAAACGGGGCCTGCACCTCGAAGTCGAAGACGATCGCGGCGGCATCTCCTTCCCGAATTTCATCGCCACGCCGGAATCGACTCCGGTGGTCGACGGCCTCGGCCCCACAGGCGACGGCATGCACGTCCGCGGCGAATACCTCAACCTCGACTCCCTCGGCCCCCGCATCGTCCTCCTCGCGGACCTGCTCGCCACGCTGTGACCAGAAAAAGGAGCGCCGCGTTCCTCACGCCTCCGAATGGAGCCCCGGGCATCCTGCCCGGGGTGTTCTTTACAAGGAGCGCCGCCGTCTCGGCGGCTGGCCGGGCGGCGTCTCGCCGCCCCGAAGAATCGCGGGCGAGACGCCCACGGGCCAGCCGGCGAGGACGCCGGCGTTCCTCTCGCGCGTTCGCACAAGGGTGATCCGAATGGGGTCTGGAGTTTGGGCCATTTGACGCGGTTACTGCGCCGGGCAGGATGCCCGCGCCCCATGGTTCATCGCGCCAAGGCACTCCGGTGGGGCCGCGGGCAT
>JBDTOZ010000695.1:0-2621 GCA_039932995.1 Acidobacteriota bacterium
CCCTGTACTACTGGAGCGCCGGCGTCCTCGCCGGCTGGCTCGTGGGCGTCTCGCCCGCGAGCCTTTCTTGCGAGAGCGGTGATTGCTGCTCCTCGCACGCCTTCCCCCTCCCGCGGCGAGGACGCCGCACAGCCAGCCGGCGAGACACCGGCGCCTTTGGTTGCGGCTCCGCCGCGCTGTTAGAACCGCAGACGCTTCCGATGAATGGGGCCCCAGGCCACAAAACCTCAGACAACCAGCAACCAGCAACATCCCAAGGAAAACACGCCATAATCACGAGAACGAAATGAGCCCCGGAGACCTCATCTGCGAGCTGGCCCGCACCTTCTACGACCTTGGATGGGTCAGTGGGACCGGAGGGGGCATCTGCATCCGCACGGGCGACGAAGTCGTGATCGCCCCGAGCGCGGTCCAGAAAGAGCGCATGCGGCCCGAGGAGATGTTCACCATGGCCCTCGATGGATCGATCGTGAGCCGCCCCGACGATCCCTCGCTCCGGCCCTCCGAGTGCAGCTCGCTTTTCCTCAAAGCCATCACGTTGCGCGGCGCGGGCGCGGTCATCCACAGCCACTCCCTGCACGCCGTCATGGCCACCCTTCTCTTCCAGGCCGAGTTTGCCGTCTCGCATCTGGAGATGATCAAAGGCATCGCCGGAATGAACTATCACGACCGGCTGGTGGTCCCGATCATCGACAACACCGCGCGCGAGTGCGACCTCGCGGACGCGCTCGAGGAGGCCATCCTGGCCTACCCGCAGACGCACGCTGTACTGGTCCGGCGTCATGGCGTCTACATATGGGGAAAAGACTGGGTGCAGGCCAAGACTCACGCCGAGTGCTACGACTACCTTTTCCGCGCTGCCGTGGAGATGCGGCGTGTGGGCATTCCCACGAGCATGCAGGGGGACACCGACGATGCGAGCTTATCGACTGGAAGAGCCGGCACACGCGATCGGGCCTGAAGATCTGGCCAGGCAGGGCGTTCTCTCCTGGTCCGTGCCGGACGACGAGGCCGGCCGCGCGGCCATGATCGACGCCATCAAGCGGGAGCATGGGTATGTCGACGAAGACTTCGTCGAGCTCGGTCCGGCCACGCCGAACCTCGAGGCGATCTGCGCGAAGTTCGACAAGGAGCACTATCACTCCGAGGATGAAGTGCGCTTCGTCGTGGAAGGGGACGGCATTTTCGACGTTCGTGACGAAGGCCACGACCGCTGGATCCGCATCGAAGTGTCCCGCGGTGACATGATCGTCATCCCCGCCCACAAGTACCACCGCTTCACGCTCAGCGACAGCCGCCAGATCCGCTGCATGCGCCTCTTCGCCAACCACGACGGGTGGGCGCCTCTGTATCGCGTTTGACTTCATCCCACATGTGGACGCGGGATCTCTGGTTCCACCGCGCGGACTCGGGCCCGGGATAAACTGAGACCCGATGACCAATACCCAAGTCCCCATGGACCTCGCCACCCTCTGCGTACACGCCGGAGTCGAGCCCGAGCCGCTCACGGGGGCGATCATGACGCCCATCTTCCAGACCTCCACCTACGTCCAGCCCGAGCCGGGGAAGCCGCGCGTGGAGCACCTCGATTACTCGCGCGCCGGGAATCCCACCCGCACCGCTCTCGAGAATGCGCTGGCGGCGCTGGAAGGTGCGTCGCACGCGATCACCTTCGCGAGCGGATTGGCGGCCGAGCAGGCCATCGCCCAGATCCTCGACCCGGGAGACCGGGTCCTCGTCTCCGAGGATGTGTATGGAGGGACCGGCCGCCTGTTCCGGCGTTTCTTCGCCAAGTACGGAATCGAGTTCGAGTTCCTGGATTTGCGGGACCTGGCCGGCATCGAGAAGGCGCTCGCGAAACCGGCGCGGATGATCTGGGTGGAGACACCCACCAATCCGCTCCTGCGGATCATCGACATCGAGGCCGTGTCCGCACTCGCCAAACGCGCCGGGGCCATCCTCGTCGTCGACAACACGTTCTGCTCCCCCCTTCTCCAGCGCCCGCTCGAGCTGGGGGCGGACCTCGTCGTGCACAGCTCCACCAAGTACATCGGCGGTCACAGTGACCTGATCGGCGGCGCGGTGATGTCCAACGACGCGGACCTGGCCGAGAAAGTCCGCTTCGCGCAGTTTGCCGGCGGGGCCGTGAACTCCCCCTTCGAGTGCTTCCTGCTGCTGCGCAGCATCAAGACCCTGGCCGTGCGGATGGAGCGGCACTCCGCCAACGCCATGCAGTTCGCGCGAGCCCTGGAAGGCGACGGCGCGTTCCAGGAAGTGATCTACCCCGGCCTCGACTCCCACCCGCAACACGCACTCGCGGAGCGCCAGATGCGCGCGTTCTCCGGCATGGTCAGCGTGCGCATGGGCGGAGAGCGCCAGCGCATCGTGCGGTTCCTGCAGAACCTCCGCCTCTTCTCCCTCGCCGAGAGTCTCGGCGGCGTCGAGTCTCTGGTCAACCACCCCGAGACCATGACCCACGCCAGCGTCCCCCCCGAGCTCCGCGAGAAGCTCGGCATCGACGCGGGCCTGATCCGTTTCTCCGTCGGCATCGAGAACGCGGACGACCTCATCGAAGACGTGCGCGCAGCGCTCAAAGGACTGTGATCGGGGCAGCGGTCGAT
>JBDTOZ010000696.1:0-23884 GCA_039932995.1 Acidobacteriota bacterium
CATGCATTTCGGCATGCTCCGAGTCGCGCGTCGCGGACGCGCGTGGATTGAAACGGACACCACGCCAGCAGCGATGCAACTCTCGCAGGTCGCGCGTCGCGGACGCGCGTGGATTGAAACTTCAACTCGCGCCTGGAAGGATCGAAGCATGGCCCACGTCGCGCGTCGCGGACGCGCGTGGATTGAAACATCCCGAGCACGGAGTAGACGCTCGGCAGCGTCTCGTCGCGCGTCGCGGACGCGCGTGGATTGAAACAACGAAGACTACTCGTTCGTTCACGGCGGCAAGGGTCGCGCGTCGCGGACGCGCGTGGATTGAAACTTTTGGTTCCAGTTCCAGTTCCAGTTCTTTCGTGACAGGTCGCGCGTCGCGGACGCGCGTGGATTGAAACACTTTACTCCCCCTTACCTTGGGCCGTCTCAGGCTGTCGCGCGTCGCGGACGCGCGTGGATTGAAACACGTCGACCACGGCCGTGAAGCCACCGAAGTCAGCGTCGCGCGTCGCGGACGCGCGTGGATTGAAACATTTCTCCCCCTTCGCCACTTTCGCGGCCTTGAGTCGCGCGTCGCGGACGCGCGTGGATTGAAACGTGCGGACGATGGGCGCTGGACCCTTCAGAGGTCAGTCGCGCGTCGCGGACGCGCGTGGATTGAAACCGCATCGGCTCCAGGATGGTTGCCGGTGTGGGGGGTCGCGCGTCGCGGACGCGCGTGGATTGAAACTCAGCTTGACTCCGCGCGAGCTGGAAGGGCTGATGTCGCGCGTCGCGGACGCGCGTGGATTGAAACATGGCCCCCGCAGCAGTCGCGGCCTCTCCGTATTGTCGCGCGTCGCGGACGTGCGTGGATTGAAACAGCCAGCAGATCCGCCATTGCGCCCCACTTGATGACGTCGCGCGTCGCGGACGCGCGTGGATTGAAACGCGACCACCATCGCAGCGACTGGAGCCCTAACCTGTCGCGCGTCGCGGACGCGCGTGGATTGAAACCGGGCGCAAGGTCTCAAGTTTGGCGAGATGGTCGCGGTCGCGCGTCGCGGACGCGCGTGGATTGAAACGATGAATGACCGCGCGCTCCGGCCGGGCCGTTCGTCGCGCGTCGCGGACGCGCGTGGATTGAAACAAGCTGTACGACACAAAAGGGGAATGGAAATGATGGTCGCGCGTCGCGGACGCGCGTGGATTGAAACAACGACGCGCCGTGAATGACGGTGTTGGTGATCGTCGCGCGTCGCGGACGCGCGTGGATGCGCGACGAGAGTCCCAGTCCTGGTCACTCGGAATGTGGTGGTTTCAATCCACGCGTCGCGGACGCGCGTGGATTGAAACATGCTCGTTGCCTCCATGCCGGTCAATATAGGTCAGCTGTCGCGCGTCGCGGACGCGCGTGGATTGAAACATGATCCGGAAGCATGGCCGTCCTTTCGGAGTCGGTTGTCGCGCGTCGCGGACGCGCGTGGATTGAAACCAGCAATCCCAAGGAGCGCGCGGTTTGGGCCGCGGTCAACAAGTCGCGCGTCGCGTTACGCGCGTGGCGGTGGACTTTAGTCCACCGGGCACTCGCGAAGTGTGAGCCGTGTGAGTTTCTCGCCACGCTCGCGCTCGAGAGCCGAGAAGGGCAGCGGAGCCGATCTCCGCGAGAGCGACGGTGGACTCGAGTCCACCGCTCCACTGGCTAAAGTCCACCGCGGGCAGGATGCCCGCGGCCCCTTACCGGAGTGTCTTGGCGCGATGAGCCATGGGGCGCGGGCATCCTGCCCGCGCATTCGCGCGTCGCAGACACGCGTGGATTGAAACACGTGGCCACAGGAACGGGAACAGATCGCCCGGGTGGCGGCGCGGTTCGGCGCGGCCAACGTGAGGGTCTTCGGCTCTCGCGCACGAGGAGATGGCTCTTCGGGCAGCGACTTGGACCTCCTCGTCGAAATGGAGCGGGGTCGCTCCCTCCTCGACCTCATCGCGCTGGAACGCGAGCTCCCATCGCTCCTCGGGATCGACGTCGACGTTCTCACGTCCGCTTCGCTCAGCCCCTCCTTCCGGGACGACGTCGAGCGAGAGGCCGTCCCGCTGTGAGTGGCGATCAGGCCCGGTTGCTTCAAGCGCCGGTGCCTCGCACGGACGGCCAGTCTCAGAGTTGACTTCCAATTGAGACTGGTCAACGATCGGCTGGTGAGTTGAGACAGAGTCTCAGTCTTGACCTCGGATCGGGAGTCCTTGCATGCGTACGTTCACTGTCCTTTTTCTGGCCCTCTTTTCCCTCGCGCTGTCGTTGCCGGCTGCGGCTGAAGTTCCCGGGGACCTCCGCGGAATCGTCGTCGATCCTGCCGGGCTGGCCGTGGTGGCCGCGCCGGTGTTTCTGCGCGCTCCCGGCGCTGCGGAGCAGCGCACGCTCACCGATGCGCAGGGGCGGTTTGCGTTCGAAGGCGTCCCGGCGGGGGCTTGGCTCGTGGTCGTGGCCGACGGCTTCGAGACCGCGACGTGGAAGACGGGCCAGGCCCTGACCTCTTCCGGCGCGGAGCCGCGCATCGAGCTTCGGGCCGCGGTCATCGCGGACGAGATCACGGTGGTCGCGCCTTCGTCGCTTCCGCTGCGCAGCACCACCGCCACGAAGACGGACACGCCGCTGCGCGACGTGCCTCAGGCGGTCACGGTGATCACCCGCGCGGCCATCGAGCAACAGAGCATGCAGAGCATGGCCGACGTGGTCCGGTACGTTCCGGGCATCGGCATGGCCCAGGGGGAAGGGAACCGCGACACGCCGGTCTTTCGCGGCAACAGCTCGACCTCGGATTTTTTCGTGGACGGGATCCGCGATGACGTGCAGTACTTTCGCGATCTCTACAACGTCGAGCGCGTGGAGGCTCTCAAGGGCCCGAATGCGATGATCTTCGGCAGGGGCGGGGTGGGCGGAGTCCTCAATCGGGTGACCCGCCAGGCCGGCTGGTCTCCGTCGCGTGAGCTGACTCTCCAGGGCGGGTCGTGGGACGACCGCCGCGCCGCCGGCGACTTCGGACTGATGCTCACCGACACGGTCGCGGCGCGCGTCACGGGCGTCTACGAGAGCTCCGATTCCTACCGCGACGGCGTGCGTCTCGATCGCCAGGGGATCAATCCGACCTTCTCGTTCCTCCTCGGCGCGAACACGCTGCTCCGCGCCGGCTATGAGCACTTTCACGACGATCGCACCGCGGACCGCGGCATCCCGTCGTTCGCCGGACGGCCGGTGCTCACCGCGCCCTCCACATTCTTCGGAGACGCGGATCGCAGCCGCGCCGAGGCGACGGTGGACACGCTGTCGGCGTCGCTCGAGCATGCGTTCAATGAGCGGGTCACGTTGCGCAGCCGGATCGGATACGGTGACTACGACAAGTTCTACCAGAACGTGTTTCCCGGCGCGGTGGACGCGGCAGGGGAGCAGGTCAGCATTTCCGCGTACAACAACGCCACGCGCCGCCGGAATCTCTTCAGTCAGACCGACCTGGTGGTGACGCGTCGCACGGGCCCTCTGGGACACACGCTGCTGGCAGGTGTGGAGCTGGGCCAGCAGGTCACGGACAACCTCCGCAACACCGGCTACTTCGCGTCCGTCGGCGCGAACGTGACCGCGGTGCTCGTGCCGCTGGACACTCCGCGGACGACGCAGCCACTCACCTTCCGCCCCAGCGCGACGGACGCGGACAATCACGGTGTGGCGCGCGTGGCCGCCGTGTACGCGCAGGATCAACTCACCGTCTCGTCGCACCTGCAGATCGTGGCCGGCTTGCGCTACGACCGGTTCGCGGTCGACCTCGACAATCACCGCACTGGAGCGAAGCTCTCCAGTACCGATGGGCTGGTCTCGCCGCGGCTGGGCCTCGTCTACAAGCCGTCCGAGCCGGTCTCGCTCTATGCGAGCTACAGCCTCTCCTACCTGCCGCGCGCCGGGGAGCAGCTCTCTTCGCTGAGCGTCACCAACCAGTCTCTCGAGCCCGAGGAGTTTCGCAATTACGAGCTCGGCGCCAAGTGGGATGTGGCGGGGAGGGTGGAGCTTTCGACCGCCGTCTATCGCCTGGAGCGGAGCAACGTGGCGGTGCCGGATCCCGTGAATCCGACGGTGTCGTTGCTCGTCGACGGGCAGCGCACCGAAGGGGTGGAATGGAGCGCCAGTGGGAACCTCACGGAGGGCTGGAGCATCGTCGCCGCGTATGCGTATCAGGAAGGAGAGATCACGCGCTCGCTGTCCGCCACGGCGCAAGCCGGCGCGCGGCTGGCGCAGCTTCCCCGTCACTCGGTCTCGCTCTGGAACAAAGTCGATCTCACGTCCGCGTGGGGAGTGGGCCTGGGCGTCGTCCATCGCGGCGAGATTTTCACCTCCACCGACAACACTGTGACCCTGCCGTCGTTCACGCGCGTTGACGCGGCGCTCTACTACACGGTCAGCCGCAATCTCCGCGCGCAGGTGAACGTCGAGAACCTCTTCGACACGGACTACTACGCCTCCGCCAACAGCAACACCAACATCACCCCCGGCTCCCCGCGCGCGGTTCGCGTGAGCTGGTCCACGCGGTTCTGAAGCAGAGGCTGCGCGCGGGCGAAGGTCCGGGGAGCGCCGGCGTCTCGCCGGCTGGCGGTGCGGCGTCCCGCCGCGGGTGGGGGAAGGGCGGCTTCTACGTCGCTGGCGGTCGCCTCTCCTGCCAGATGTACCAGCGCAGTGCCGATGCTCCACAGAACGAAGTCCACCGCGGGCAGGATGCCCGCGGCGCGGTGGACTTTAGTCCACCATCGCTCTCGATCGCCCCTTTGCCCTTCGCGGCTCTCGAACACGAGCGTGGCGAGAAAGCTCACACGGCTCACGACTCACTCCTCGCGAGTGCCCAGTGGACTAAAGTCCACCGCTCCACAGAACGAAGTCCACCGCGGGCAGGATGCCCGCGGCCCCTTTCCGGAATGCCTTGGCGCGAGGAGCCATGCCGCAGAATCGAGGAGCGCCGCTCTCGCGAGATGCGCGTTCGCCGCGACGGGCACGCGGCGCAGGCGAGGACGCCTGCGGGCCAGCCGGCGGGGACGCCAGCGTTCCGAGACGTGCTGCTGACGCGGCGGTCATCTCATCTTCAAAGTGGCTTTGCCACTCGGAGAGAGAGCCATGGCAGCTATGATTCCTCGATGCTGAGACGTCTTGCTGCGATTGCTCTCCTCATGCTGTGCGCCGTCGCGCGTGCCGCGACCGTCGATCCGGCGCTCTTTCAGGATCTGCGCTGGCGGCTCATCGGGCCGTTCCGCGGAGGGCGCGTGCTGGCGGTGAGTGGCGTGCCGGATGAGCCGCAGCACTTTTACTTCGGCAGCGTGAACGGCGGCGTCTGGGAGACGCGCGATGCCGGCCGCACGTGGCAGCCGATCTTCGACGAGCAGCCCATCGGTTCCATCGGAGCCATCGCGGTGGCCCCCTCCAATCCGCGCGTGCTTTACGTAGGCAGCGGCGAATCGGACATGCGCTCGGACATCTCCCAGGGCAACGGCATGTACCGCTCCTCGGACGGCGGAAAGAGCTGGACGCGCATCGGCCTCGAGGACTCGCAGCAGATCGCACGCATCCGCGTGCATCCCGCCGATGCCGAGACCGTGTATGTGGCCGCGCTCGGACACCCGTATGGACCGAACGCGGAGCGGGGCGTGTTCCGCTCGCGCGATGGGGGCAAGAGCTGGCAGCGCATCCTCAGCCGCAATGGAGACAGCGACACCGGCGCGGTCGACCTGACCTTCGAGCCGGGCAATCCGAACGTGATCTATGCGGCGTTGTGGCAGACGCGCCGGACGCCGTGGAGCGTCTATCCTCCGTCGAATGGTCCGGGCACCGGCCTGTTCAAGTCCGTGGACGGCGGCGACACGTGGACCGAGCTGCGCGGCAACGGCTTTCCGGAGAGTCCGGGCCGGATCGGCCTGGCCGTGGCGCCGAGCCAGCCGCAACGCGTCTACGCCATCGTCGACGCGGCCGCGGGGGGGATGTACCGCTCCGACGACGGCGGCGCGCACTGGACCCGCACCGCCGGTGACCCGCGCATCTGGGGACGGGGCTGGTATTTTGGCGAGATCGCCGTCGAGCCGCGCAATGCCGACGTCGTCTACTCCTGCAACATCAATGTCTACCGCTCCGCCGACGGCGGCAAGACCTTCGCGCCCATCAAAGGCGGACCGGGTGGCGACGACTATCACGCCCTCTGGATCGATCCGCGCAATCCCGAGCGCCGCATCCTGGGTGTCGATCAGGGCGCGGTCATCTCCGTCAACGACGGCAAGAGCTGGAGCTCCTGGTACAACCAGCCCACGGCGCAGCTCTACCACGTCAGCACCGACGACAGCTTCCCGTACCGGGTCTACGGTGCGCAGCAGGATTCCGGCGCGGCCAGTCTGCCCAGCCGCTCGAATACCATCGACGGCCTGACGCTGATGAACTTCCGCGAGACCACGGCCGGAGGGGAGAGCGACAGCATCGCGCCCGACCCGAAGGACCCGGACGTCATCTACGGCGGCCGCGTCGATCGCCTCGACCTGCGCACGCAGCAGACGCGCTCCGTGGATCCGGCGCTGGCCTATCCGGACAACGACCGCCGCACCTGGACCCTGCCGCTGATCTTCTCGCGCCGGGATCCGGGCGTGCTCTATTTCGCGAACCAGCGTCTCTACCGCACCGCCGACGGCGGCGAGCACTGGACCATCATCAGCCCCGACCTGACGCGCGAAGATCCGGGCACGCCGCCCAATCTCGATCCCGTGACCGCGGCCCTGCATCAGCAGACCGGCCCGCGGCGGGGCGTCATCTACACCATCGCGCCGTCGCGCGTGACCGATCACGAGCTCTGGGTGGGGACGGACGACGGCCTGATCTGGCGCACGCAGGATGAAGGGGCGCACTGGCAGAACGTCACGCCGGCGGGCCTGGGCGCGTGGTCGAAGGTGGGCATCGTCGAAGCGTCACACTTCGACGGCGACACGGCCTACGCCGCCATCGACCGTCACCGCCTCGACGACTTCCGTCCCTACCTCTACCGCACCCACGACGGCGGCAAGTCGTGGAGCCTCATCGTCAACGGCATCCCGGCCGGCTTCGCCGTGAACGTCGTGCGCGAAGACGCGGTGCGTAAAGGACTCCTGTACGCCGGCACCGAGCGCGGCATCTTCGTTTCCTTCGACGACGGCGAGCAGTGGCAGCCGCTGCAGCGAAATCTCCCGGTCACTTCCGTGCGCGACATCGACGTCCACGAGAACGACCTGGTCATCGCCACGCACGGGCGCTCGTTCTGGATCATGGACAACGTGACCCCGCTCCGCGAAACCGTGACCGCGCGTCCCTATCTGTTCAAGCCGGCCGTGACGGTGCGCGAACGGCCGGCGGGCTTCACCGGCACGCCCATGCCGAAGGATGAGCCGCTGGCGCCGAACCCACCGTTCGGGGCGTACCTCGACTACGTGCTCGATGCCGCCACGTCCGCTCCGGTCACGCTGGAGATCTTCGACGCGCGCAACACGCTCGTGCGCCGCTACAGCAGCGCCGACGTTCCGCCGGAAGTCGACCTGGCCACGACGCACGAAGCGCCGGAATGGTTCGTGACGCCTTCGTCGCTGCAGACCACGCCGGGCATGCACCGCTTCGTCTGGCCGCTGCGTCACGAAGGGTCGCGGGGCATCTGGAGCCATGGAGTGTGGGCCGCACCCGGCCACTATCGTGTCGTCCTCACCGTGGCCGGCCGCAAGCTCGAGCAGCCGCTGCACATCGTCCCCGACCCGCGCCTGAAACTTCCGCTCGATGCCTATGCCCAACAGTACGCGCTGGCGAAGGAGATCGACTCCCTGCGCGCCACGCTCGCGGCCACGGTCAAGGAGTCGGACGCACGACTGGAGAAGACCACCGGCGAGACCGCGCGCGCGCGCATCCAGGAGCTCACCGGCCTGCCTCAGAATTTCGGCGTGATCCCGAAGGAGAACGTCCCTCCCTCCCTGACCACCCTGCGCGCCATTCTCTATGCAGTGGAAACAGTGCTCGACGCCGTCGACGGAGCCGACGCCGCCCCCAGCCCCGACGCACGCACGAGATGGACGCTGGTGCAAAAGGACGCGCAGAGGGCGTTGGGGGAGTGGAACGCCTTGGGGAAGTAGGTATTCTTTTCGAAATGCCGCCGCGGATGAATTCGATTCATCGCACGACGGCTCTGAAGAAACTCGCGTACGCGTCCGCGACCGCGGGCGGCAGGTAGGCGCGGCCCGCGATCGTCGCGCGCGCGCTGGCTTCGCGCCAGGCAGCGTCGTCGGTGAAGAGGCTCACGATCCGCTCGACCCATGGCTGGACGACGGAGGATGGCAGCGCCGTCAGATCGCGGCTAGTGATCGCCCGCGGCACCGCCACGACGAAACCCGCACCGGCGCACATCTCCGGAATGCCGCCGCGGTCACTGCCGATCGGCACCGCGCCGTTGACCAGGGCCTCGGCGACGACCCGCGGAGCGGCATCCTTGACGAGCGACGGCACGAGCAGGACGCGCGTCGATGAAAAGATCTCGCGCGGCAACGCCGACTCGCACCGCCTGACGGTGAGATGGGGATGGGCGTCAAAGTCCGCGCCGGCGAGGTACGCCGCCTGCCGGACGAATGACTCGTCTTCACGCCCCAGCACCACCTCGATCGGAATGTGCGGATGGCTCGCGGCGAGCCGGCACACGATGGCCGCGAACACCACCAGCCCCTTTTCGAGCGAGGCGTTGACCATGGTCACGGCCGAGGGACGCCGCTGCGTGGCGATGACGTCGCCGGGCCAGAGTGGGGTGGGAAGCGGAGTGCTCTTCAGTGCGATGCGATCGCGGTAGTACCGGGACAGAAACGCGCTGGGCGTGATGACGGCGTCGGTGTGATCGAAGAAGCCGCGCGCGGCGTAGCGGGTGTTGTAGAGACCGAACACCAGCCGCGCCCCTCCGCTCCGGAGCCGGCGTCGTCTGGCCACTTCCGCGGTCGAGGCGCCATACGTGAAGACGACGTCGGGACGGAACCGGACCGCCTCGGCGTCGACCAGCGCGTCGTACTCGGCCGCATGCGCCGCCATCGCCCGCGTCACACCGAGCGTGCCCGTGTCGAGCAGCCCGTAGGAAACACCGCGGCGGACGAACCGGAGGACGCGTCCCTCGCGCACGAATGCGATGCCCTGTCCGGCCAGCCATTCCGCGCCGTCGAGTGGCGCGTATCGCTCGGTTGCCGTCGTGGCGATCGTGCGGACTGCGAACCCCGACCCCGCCAGCAGCTCCGCGATCGTGGACACCGTTCGCGAGGCGCCGCTGGCCGGATCGTGCGGCATCTGCGGCAACAGCACGAGCACGCGCGGCGTGTCAGTGCGCGTGGCGCCCCCACTTCTCGCTCTCGATGAGCGGCATGCTGGCCAGCGCGGGGCGGGCCAGCTCCTCGACGAGGAGCGCGATGCCGGGATCGCCTTTGTACAGGCTGTCGGGACGGTTCGTATTCGGTGCGCACGCAATGGCGCGCCCGCAGAGCTCCGCCGCCAGAGCGAGTGACTCGCTCTCTCCCGTGCGGCGGTGGAGGGCGAGCAGTGCATAGCCCTGCCCCGCAAACCCGCAACAGAGACTGCCGTTGGCATTGCGGTCGCGGCCGAGCGACGCGCGGAGGTGCGCGGCGGCGCCTCGCGCGAGCGGCAGGAACCCGCCGCCCAGGACCTCGTCGGCGAGGATCCAGAGCAGAACGTAGCCCGCGCTGCCGTGACACCAGCCCGTCTGCGCGATCCGGTCTGACGCCTCAGGGCCCGGCCCGTAAGGCCACGCGATGGCGTCGCCGGAGCGGCGGCCGGCATCACCGAGCGCCTCGAGCCGCTGCCGCACCACGTGGGAAATCTCGGCGCCACTGGCCTGGCTCCAGCGGAGCAGCGCGTACAGAAATCCCGCCCAGCCGTGCGCGGACCCCAGCCAGCGCACCTGCGGATCGGCCATCTCGCGTTCGGCAAGCCACGCCGTCATCGCGGCCGCGGCGCGATTGCCGAGGCGGAAGAGCGGCGCGGTGAACGGCTCCGGCAGCGCTTCCACGAGCGTCGCACATCCGAGGAGAACACTTCCCCATCCCAGCGTCAGGTCGGGACTCTCGCGGAGATTGGAGCAGACCGCGGCGAAGGCACGCGCCGACTGCCGGGTGCGGAAGTCGTCGCCCATCGCGTGGGCCACGAGCGCCCGCGTCAGGTGGAGGCCGCTGACGTAGTGAAAGGGCGAAAGCTCGCCCACCGTCTCGGGCGTGATGCGGACCTCCGCGCTGGCGAACGCGCCCTCCTCGTGCGACGCGGCGTGCGCGTGGGCGCACCACACGTCGGCCGCGGCCAGCAGGCGCGCGTCGCCGCGCAAGGTGGCCAGGCGGTACAGAAACCAGGCGATGCCTGCCGCGCCGTAATTGAAGGAGCAGCGGGGCGCACGAATCCGGGCCAGGACGTCGCGGTCCGGCGGCGCACCGTCCGGTACGTAACGCTCGATGACGCGCTGGAGGAACGCTGCGTCCGGCGCGGGAGCGGGAGTTGCGGGTCGTCGTCGCTCGCGGACGGCGCGGTCGAACGCGTCGCGAAACTCGTCGCAGGTGGCGAAGCGCGCGGCGGGATCGCGATCGAGCGCGCGGGCGAGCACGCGTTCCATGGCAGGCCACGGATCGGGGAACGGCCGCATGCCGCCGGCGCTCACCTGGCGCAGCCACATGTCGCGATCGAGGCTCAGCTCCTGCCGCGGCGTGCCCGTGAGCAGCAGATACACGAGCGCGGCCAATGCGTACTGGTCCGACGCGGCCGACGCGGCCGGAACCGGACGCCCGTGCAGAAACGACGCGCAGTACTCCGGCTCGAAGAAATCGGCCAGGCCTCCGCGCCGCGGCGTCGGCAGATGGGAGGCCGCCGCGGAACGGCTGAGGCCGAAGTCGAGCAGCGTGATGCTTCCGTGGGCGCCGGCACGGATGTTCCCGCCGTGCACGTCGCCATGGACGACGCCGTGCTCGTGGAGCCAGGCGTAGGCGGCAATGAGCTTCGACGCGAGCGCCAGCAGTGCGGGCGACGGCGACGTGCCGTCGCGCAACGCCGCTGCGGCCGCGGTCACCGGCAGGCCGCCGGCCCAGCTCTGCACGAGGTAGGGTCGCCCTTCGAACGTCCCTCGCGACAGAAGCGCCGGCGCGTACCGGCCGCCGAGGTGCGTGAGGATCGCGGCTTCGCGCTCGAGCATCTCAAGCGAGTCGGCGCTGGCGCCGCCCCGCAGGATCTTCAGCGCCACCGCGTCCGTGCCGTGGTTTGCCTGGTAGACCTCGACGTTCTCGAAGAGATGCACGCAACGAAGGACCGCGACGCCGTCGACGAACGCTCCCGGCGCCAGCGTCGCCTCGATCGGAGCGGCGGCGAGCTCTCCCTCGACCACGATGAACTGCTGTTGTCGCAGGCGCAGCAGCATGGGCGTGGCCGCCTCGAGAATCGCTTCCGGCGGCTCGCCGCTCGCCTCCGCGTGACGGAGGACCGCTTCGACGACCGTGGAGGGAGAGCGAAACTGCTCGAGGAAGACCGCGGCATCGGCGTCGATGACCAGCGACCGCGCTCGGGAATGGGGCCGCGTGACGACGCGCTCCTCCGCGGTCGCATTCAGCCTGACCTGCGTTTCCGTCGAAAGGGACGAGGGAAAGGAGATGATCAGGTCGCGCGGCAGCACGAGCCGGTCCCCGGCCTTCATGCGCTCGCCCGGTCCCAGGGCATGGCCGCCGGCGTCCACGATTGCACGTCGACGCCTTCGAGCGCGATTCGCTGCAGCGCGAACCGAACGGCCGAAGACGCGCCGGCGGCGCAGGCGGCGGTGAGCGCGACCGCGAGCCGGTCGGTCAGCCAGCGGCGCCAGCTGGTTCCCTGCCAGTTCGAAACGTGTTCGGAGCGCGGCGGATCGATGCCCCACGACACCAGGCCGTCGCCGCCGGCGGGTGCGGTGAACGGGACCACCTGCGGGGGCATCCCGCTCGCGCGGCGGAGAATCGCGTCCGCGGCTGCGAAGACCTGGTCGCCCGAGCGCGCGTACGCGACGAGCTTGTCCGGCCGGAGCGCGCCGGGAAGATCGCGGGCCAGCTTGAACGCGCTGATGCCGTGCTCCTCGAATGCCGTGGCGGCAATGCGCAGCATCTCGGGGAACGACTCCGCGCGTGGGGAAACGTAGAGCTTGAAGCGGCCGGGGTCGTAACGCCGCGCGCGGAAGTGAATCCAGCGTGGGTTGTCGGGGAGCGGCGGACGCTCGACCCATGCGCGAAGCAGATCGCGCCGGAACGGCGATCCGCCGTTCATCCCGATCCAGTCGTCGAATGCGCGTGCCGACGGGATCCGCCGCGTCCAGCGCGGCGAGAGCGGCTCGCGGTTGTACGCATAGAGGCGTGCCGACAACGACGGAGCGTCCGTCATCTGCAGCAACGCGCCGTACCGCAACGCCTCCAGCGACACGCGAGCCGGTGCGGTGAGGGGCTCGGAGAGCGTGGCCTCGAGACCGAGCAGCTCCGCCGCGGCCGCACCGCTGATGAACTTCATCCCCTCTTCGACCTCGAGAACGCCGTCGACGATCATGCGCACCAGCACGCTGTCGTCGTTGCCGAGCGCGAGGTGATCCTCGGCCGCGAGCTCCGCCGGCGACTCGAAACGCGCCAGGAAACCGGCCGTCGCGGCGCAGACCGCTTTTGCGGAGAAGCCGCCCATGGTCGGCAGCAGGACCACGGCCAGCTCGCCGTCATCGCGCAGATCGCCGAGGTCAAGCCGCTCCTCGACCGTGAGCGATGCGATCGGGACGGGGCGGAATCGTGGGCTGAACCGGAGCCGTCGGCCGAGGAGGCGCGTCGCCATCGGATCGTCCACGGGCGTGGGCTACTGCATTCCGCGTCGCATGGTCTGAAGCTCTGTCAGCGCCTCTTTCAAGTGCTTCTCGAGCCGGTCCACGTCTTCGGCGCTACGAGGAGCCATCTGCTTTTCGATCGCGTTCAGCCTTGCCGCCGCGCTGCGCGCGATGGCGTGGCGCAGCAGCAGACGGAGCTCGACCATGTACTCGGGATCGATGAGCAGGTAAGCGGGTCGAGGATCTCGTCGCTGAGACCGCAGCGCGTCAAAATCCCGCCGCCGCATTCCGACGTGCAAGAGCCCACCGTCCCGCCGCCACTCGTCGAGTCGCATTGTCCGAAGCCGCCGCACTCCGAGGTACACGAACCGACCGTGCCGCCGCCGCTCGTCGAGTCGCACTGGCCCAAGCCGCCGCATTCGGAGGTGCAGGAGCCCACCGTTCCGCCGCCGCTCGTCGAATCGCATTGGCCCAAGCCGCCGCCACTTGTGAACACGCCCCCACCTCGCTTCAAATCGTGCGGAACGAGAGTGACGATGAGGTCGCGAAACCGGAAGGCCATGGTGCTACCTCCTGTGGTGCCCGAAAGATCAAGTTAGATCCGCGGCCGGGTCCTGTCAAGAAACCGCCGCAGCAGTCGTCAGCGAACGCAACAATGCGTTCGCCGCCGGCCCCGAGATGCAAAAGGCGCGACCTCGCGGTCGCGTTTGCTTGTTGGAGAAGATTGGGGGAGCGTTCCTGGCGATTATCGAACCGCCATTCTCTCTCTGTTCGACGCTGATCCCACGCTTGGTTCCGTCGGGAGGTTGCGTGATTCGGCGTCCTTCTTCGCGCGGCACTGTAGGTCTGTTTGTCCTGAGCCTCCCGTTCGGGTCGCATTTTGTGCGATCGTTCGCGGTCATGGCGCACCACTGCCCCACGAACTTCATCGCCGACGATGCCCACGGCGACGACGCCTTCGGCGGTCACCGCACCATCGCGGAGTCTCTCGCTCACTCGATCCGCGCGCGTGATGCCTCGATGAGCATCGCTCTAGTCGGGCGGTTCGGCATCGGCAAGTCGCTCATCGTCCGGCTACTCGCGAAACTGCTCGAACGCGATCCCTACTCCACCGTCATCGTTTTCAACGTCTGGGTGCACCGCGGCGACGTTCTTCGGCGCGTATTCATGAAAGTGCTGCTCGAAACGCTTGCGGCGAAAAATTGGATCTCTCCTGCCGCGCGAACAAACGCGGAACAGGCAATGACTCGGGGCCCGAATGTGTTTCGCGCGCTGTCACGTCCCGCGGCGGCTTCGGTGGCCGCTCTCTGGGCCGTAATGGCTTTCGCCGTCATAGTCTTCAACGCATTTCACGCCATTCAGTTCCCGCTCGACGTTCTCGGTCGCTTTCTCTTCACAGGAGGCGAGGCCGCGATCCTGTTCGTCGTTTTCACAGTGCTAGCGGCGGTCGCTTTGTGGCGGCTCAACCCAGATCTTCCGATCGCGGCCGCATTCGCGCCGCAGGGATGGAGCCGGACCATGGCTGAAACATGGACGGCGCCCGACCTGACTTCGATCGAGTTTCAGGAAAGCTTCAAGATCGCCGTCACAGCCGCTCTTGCCGAGAAACCGAAGAAACGACTCGTCATTGCGTTGGACGACATCGATCGACTTGAAAGGGACGACGCGCGCAATGTCGTCGATGCGCTGAGGATCTTTCTCGATCTCCGCGATCACGCTGACGTTGGCGCGCTGATGCAGCAGGTCTGGTTCATTACGCCGTTCAATCCGCAAAAGCCGGAAGTTCTGCCAGGCGATCTGCGCGAGCGTCTCTTCGACCGCCAGACCGTCGTTCCACCGCCTGTCCTGCCAATGGTGAGTGGATACTTTCAACGGCAGTTCCGCGTCGTGCTGGAAAAACACACGGACGTCGAGGCCATCGAGTTGTACAGCATGGTTGCCGAGGCATGGAAGTCCGATCCCGACGCCATCACTCCTCGCCGGATCAACCGTTTTCTCAACGGCATTGCGACGCTTCATGAGGAATGGCGTTGCGCGATCCCACTCAAGAGCATCGTGCATTTCGTTCTGAAGGGATTGGACAAACCCTTTTCCTACAACGATGTGTCAACGGCAGAGGCGATCGCTGGGCTTCCGGGCTGGCCGACCCATCTGGCAGCGCTCTTTTTTCACATTCAGCCCCAGCGGGTGGCGGCCGTGCAGCACGAACCGCGGATGCGTCTGGCAATCGAGACCGGCGACGCCGAGGTGTTGCATGCTGTCTCGGAGATCGAGCACTTCGCGGAAACATCTGAACAGATCGTTCGCTCGATGGAAACGAACCTCGAGCAATCGCCTGAGATGCTGATGCATGCGGCGAAGGCGTTCGCACTGCTCACCGATCCACCCTACGAGCGGGTCTGGCAAAAGCTCATCGCCGCCGCGGTGAAACGGCAAACGTGGCCGGTCGCCGAGTCGTCTCTGAGCGGTCTGCGGATGCTGTTGCTTCGCTGCGACGCCGAGCAGCGGCGTGCGATCGAGAAGGTCCTGCTGCAGAACATCTCGGCCGGGGTGCAGCTCGGCCGCGTCAGCGAGATCCCTGCGCTCGAAACGTGGTTCGCGAACGCCGACGCGTTTGCTAAAGATCACCTTGTGCCCATCCACGAAATCATCGCCGGGTCCGCACGCTTTCGTACCGAAGTCCTGCACGCGATATTCGAGGGACGCTTTCATTGGCCGGTAGATCCTCAGATCGTCGTCGGCGACGAACTTTTGGAAGCAATCGTCGAGATTTGTCGCGGGGCCGATCCATTGGTCTATCTGCCGACGATCCGTCGGCTGATCGAACTCTGTCGAAATTCGGACTGGACATCAGCCATCGAGAAAATGACAGAGACGCTCAACATGGCGTCAGCGCTCACCCCCGCTCATCCGTCTGCGGCCGCGATTCTTCAGGTGTTTCTTCTTCTCGAGGAGATCACCAAGAACGCCGCGGCGACGGAGCGCCTCGACTGGTACATATCTCGGTTCGTGAGCGTCCTGATCGCGGCAGGCATCGACAAATCACTAGTCGCTCCCGCTACTGCGATTGCGATTGCCGTGACACGCGGCGCCCACGTCGAGGAAAAGCCGGAAGGTGGCATGTTCTCAGTGAACGCGAAGAACTTTCGGCGCGCCATCGACTTCGTGCGTGAACCCCATAGCGAGCCCGACCTCGTCCGCGCCGGCTCCGAGTTGCTCCGCACCCTCGGTATCGATCGTCCGTTGCAGCCGTCGGAATCGTGGCGCAGACTCGCTGTCGCTGTGGAAGAGGCAAAACACAACGAGCCGCCTCTCGGCGGCTCGTGATAATTGATGCCGATGTTGGTGGAGCATTCTTCCCGATTCTCGAACCGCGATTCTCGTTCTCCTCGCCGCGAGCCCTGACCTGATCCCCTCCGCGAGACGTACCGATGATAGGTCGGCGTGCGGCGTGCTGATGTGTTTGAAACGGTCCCGCAGCACGTATCCTTAGGTCAGTCCGATGTCCGCCTTTTTGGCTGGAAAGCACCATCGCTCGAGGAGCGTCGCACGCACGCGACTTTGCGACCGAGGCTCGTCGATGGTGGCGGCTGCGGTGATCTCGGTCATCGCGGCCGCCTTCTCTTGTCGTCGCGAACCGCCGAATCCATTTCAGCAGTTGATCGCAGCGGCCGGTTCGGAGCGTCCCTTCCCCGGACGGCTCCCCGGCTTTCCTCATCGCCCGTTTCGCGGCGAGATGCGAGTCGCCGATGCGGAGCGCCGTCGTTTGATTCTGGCGGCGGCTGCTGTCATGCGGGAGAATCGCGGCGCTTCGTTCGACGAACATCGCAAGGTGGCGATCGCTCACCTGTTTCTCGGAAATTGGGACGCTGCCGTACGCGCCATCGATTCTGCGATTCTGGCCTGTGCGCACATGAGCGATCGTGCCACGGCGCTGGTTCGTTGCAGCAATGCCGACCTGTTCAACGCTGCGTCGGTGAGCTACGCCGCAAGAGCCAGCTATGGCAATCGCGACGAAGACTCGGTAGTGGCGCTTGAGATGGCCTTCCGGGCATGGCAACACGATCCGAATGCCGACGCTGCCTGGAATCGTGCGATCGCGCTGGAGTCGTTGCATTTGAACGCGGATGCGTCTGCGGCGTTCCGCGAATCCGTACGGCTCGGTGGCTCCGCCGAATGGGCGCGTGAAGCGGATCTGCACGTACGCAGGCTGTCGGCCGCAAGCATGTCAGCTCAACACGCGAGCCGTGCGCTAACGGACCTTTCGGCTGAGGATTCAGCCGTGGAGCGGGCAGTTCTCGCGTTTCCGCAGCGGGCTCGCGAAGTGGTTCAGGATGACCTTCTCCCGCGCTGGGCCGTTGCAGAGCGCACCGGTCTGGCACAGGCCGGGCTGCTCCTTCAGCGCTGCGAGCGTATCGGAGGCGCCCTGGCCCGCAGCCGGGGTGATCGGACGATTGCTGACGCGGTGGCACTGCTCTCTTCCGGCGGGCGTCGCGAACTGGCCCTCGCCCACGAGCGCTACGGGAAGGCGCGCGTGCACTATCGTCAACAATTGGCTGCGCGCTCAGCCACCGAGTTTCGCGAGGCCGGTGCGATCTTCAGGCGTTTCGGCAGTCCGTTCCATCTCTTCTGTGTGGTTTATAGGGGAGGAGCACTCTTCTCTGCGAGCCGTTTCGAGGCGAGTCTGTCGACCTTGCGAGGAGCGATGGGCGGCGATGACGCGTACCGCGCGCCTCGTGCCCTGGCGTCATGGGTGGCTGGTCTCGATTTCCTTTCGATGGCAAGGCCGGACGACGCGATTGCGGCCTATGGATGCGCCCTGGTGGATTTCGAAGCGCTCGGCGAGGGTGGGAACGTAGCGGCGATCCACGATCTTCTTGCCGAGGCTGCGGAAGTCGTGGGGGAGTCGGAAGTGGCCTCCGCACACCGCACGGCGACGCTTCACGCAAGTGGCGGCGACGCCGACCCTCACAGAACGAGCTTTCTGCTCGATCTCGCTGCGGAGCGTGCCGTCCGTGCGGGATTGCCACTCAGCGCATTGACGATCAGTGAGAACCTCGTGCGCGCCGCAGAATGCAGCGGCTCTTCGCTGTGGCGGGCCACCGCGCACAAGCGCCGCGGGGAGGCGCTGGCCGCGCTGGAAAGGAAGGACGATGCGCGCGTCGCCTTTCGCGAGGCTCGCCTTGCTGCGATGACCATCGATGACGATGAATCCCGCACGCGGCTCGTTTTGTCGGTTGATCGGGCGGCGCTTCCTCTCCTCGAGCCGAAGGAAGCGCAAAAGGTACTCGATGAATCGATCGCGTTCGCCACGGCGACGAAAGCGCAGATCCATTTGGCAGCGCTCTATCTCGAGCGAGCGCGGCTTGCGGAAGGACGCGGCGACTTCGCATCGAGCGAGCGCGATCTGCTGGCCGGTATCGATCAGGTCGAGCACATCCGTGCGTCGATGCGCAGTACCGAGAGCCGCGCCGACTATTCGCAGACGATGCGCGAGCTGTTCGACCGCGCCGTTTCCCTGCGCGCCGCGCACGGCGACGCGTCAGGCGCTTTCGCTCTCGCCGAACGTGCTCGTTCGCGTGTGCTGCTCGACTCGCTGAACCGTGATGCGCTGGCCATCCCGTACCGGCCGGTCGCGTGGGAGCGGATCGCGCGCGGCATCGGGCCTGACGCCGCCGTCGTGGAATGGTATGCGTCACCGGCCACTCTGATTACCTGGGTTATCGCCGACCAACAGTTGACGATGATCCGATTGCCCGTAAGTCGCGCCGCGCTGACGGAGTCCGTCAAACGCCACCGCGACGAACTGACCATGGCCAACGGGGCCCGGCTCGCAGCGTATCTTTTGCAACCGATCGACGCGCGCATTCATGGGCGCCGTACGCTGCTCCTCGTTCCGGATGGGCCGCTGTGGGCGGTTCCTTTCAGCGCGCTTCCGTCAGACGGTGGCTATCTCGTCGAACGATCGGAGATCGCGCTCAGTCCGAGCGCGTCGTTCCTCGCGTATGCGCGCCCGGCCAGTCGCCGCGACGGTCCGATCATGGTCATGGCCGATCCTGAGATCGAGACGAGACGCTTTCCCACGCTGGCCCGCTTGCCGATGGCCAGGGACGAGGCTCGCGCGATCGCCGCGGTTGCGGAGAACGTGCGGGTGGCGCTGGGAACCGATGCGACGCGCAGCCGCCTCGTGCAGGAGATGGCGTCGGCGGCGGTTCTGCACTTCGCCTGTCACGCGGTCGGCAATGAGAAACGTCCATCGTTCGGCTCATTGTTGCTCGCGGCCGAACCGGCGCGAGGCGATTCCGGCGTACTCTATGTCCGTGAGATCGCAGCGATGAATCTCGCCCGCACACGATGCGTCGTGTTGACGGCGTGCGGGACGAGTCGCTCCGCGGCCATGCCCACGGAAGGCGTCGCGGCCATAGCCGACGCTTTCATCGCGGCGGGCGCCGGGGTCGTGGTGGGCACCTTGTGGGATCTCGACGATCGCACCGGCCCTCCCTTCTCGCGAGAGCTGTACACTCAATTGCGGAACGGCCGGACCGTCGCTCAGGCCGTGCGCACGGCGCAGCTTCATCTCATGAGAAGTGGCCCGGCGGGCGGTGATCCGCGGACATGGGCCGCATTCGAAGTCATCGGCTTCCCCGAATCGTGAGTAGAAAAGGAGAGAGTGCATGTCCCTCGCAGCGACCATCGTCTTCACGGGAATCGTCCTCATCCAGCAGAAAGGCACCGGAGACCTCACGGCGTTTCTGCCGGAGGGAAGCAAACCGAGGATGTCGATGAATGCTGTCCCCAGCCAATCAAAGAAGTTTTCGATCCAGCCCCATGCCGCCTACATCAAGGTGAAGGCGTTACAGGTTTCCAACAGCACCACGCGGCATGTGGACCTCCGTCTTGTCGAGAATAACGAGGTGATGAACGTCTATTTTCTGCAGAAGGACGAAAGGCTCGAAGTGCAGACTGATTCGACCGCGCCCATCCAGGGCTCCACCACCCCCAACACAGGCCTCGGATGGCAACCATTCGCCGCGGTCCTGAAAAGCACGGAGCTCAAGTGGACCGCAAAACTCAAAGCTGCCGCCCCATTGTCGAAAGCACTCGCGGGTCGGGTGGTGATGAAGCATGGAACGATCTACGCGAAGGACATCTCCAAGGACTGGGAGTTCAGTCAGTTTCCGAACAAAAAGATCGAGCTCCCGCAGAGCGTGCTCGTGGACGTGCCGATCACGCTGAACCAGGTCGATCTCGTCAGCTCGACGACCGGCAAGTCCATTCATCTCAGCGATCATCCCGATCCCGCTCATCCGATCAGCATCGAATTCGGGAACGGTACGCTGGCTTCGATCCTTGCGGTCTGTCCGCATATCCCGCCCATCGGAGCGGTCATCCCCGCCATCTGCGATGAAGGGGAGGATGACGGCTTCGACTTCCATTACGAGCTTTACAACGAGATCCTGGATGCCTATTTGGATGGCGGGAACCCGCCGATTCCTCACAAGCCCGGCTCCCACCACGTCACCGGGTCGAACTGCCCCCCGCAGCGAATCGACGGACCATGAGGCGCTCCATCTCGACGGCGGTGCTGGCCCTCCTTTGCGGTCTGGCAGGATGCCGCGGTTGCCACGGCAACGGGAAACCGGTGACGCCGGAGTGGACCGTAATGTTCTACTTGGCCGCGGACGATCACCTCCTGGAGAGCTATGCGCTGCAGACGTTTGACGAGTTGGCGCGGATCGGCAGTACCGACCGCGTCCATCTCGTGGCGCTGCTGGATCGTGTCGGTGGTACGTCGATCCATCCGAAGTGGTCGGACACGCGGCGGTTCTACATTCGGAAGGGCGGCGTGCTGGTTGTCGATGCCGGCACGCCGCAGGAAGACTGTCCGAATCAAGAATGCGACATGGGCGATCCGGATACGCTCGCGAGATTCATCGCCTGGGCTCAGAGCGAGGAGAGCGGTCATCGCGCGAAGCATTACGCACTGATCCTGTGGGGGCACGGCACCGGCTTCACCCTCAATCCCGTCGGAAATACACTGCTCGACGACTCGCTGCGCCGGACGTATCTGGACAGCTTCCGGGAGCGCTACGGCGAGTGGAGGGAGAGAAAAAATCTCCACTGCCTGCTGTTCGGACTGGCCGCTCCGCCGAAGGAGATACTGACCGATGTAAGCAGCGGCCGGTCGCTCCGGAACAAGGCCGTGCAACGGGTACTCGCAGCGTCGCCAAATCATTCCGTCGACGTTCTCGGGCTCGACGCCTGTCTCATGGGGATGATCGAGACGGCGTACGCGATGAAAGACGTGGCCACGGTGATGACCGCCAGCGAACAGGACATCCCGGGAACGAGCATGGATTACGGGTGGGTGCGCGAGCTCGTGGAGGACCCGGACCTCCAGCCAGCGGAGATCGGATCCGCCATGGTCCGCGGATACTGCAGGAAATACCGCGGCTGTGACCGCAGCGAGGGGAGGAACCGGACCCTGTCGGCAGTGAATTTGAAGGACGTGAACGAAGTTGCCGGACGGCTCGACGGGCTCTCTTGCGTGCTGCGCGCCGCCATCCGCGACGAAGAGGCGCGGCTGAAAGTGGCGAAGGCGCGAGGGGACTGTCTCATTTACGGCGACTTCGCCGAATCCGGCCGCTCAGCGGCATTTCACAACATCGACCTCTTGCACTTTTGCGAACGCCTGATCGCTGCGAACGTCTCCGCGGACGTCACTGCTGCGGCCAAGCCGGTGATCGAGGCCGTGCGGCACGCGGTGATCGCGTCCTATGCCGATCGCGACGAGAAGTGCCATGACTACGGCTCCTCGGGCATCGGAATCTACTTCCCGCGCACGAAGGACCAGTTCGACAGTGACGTGTACGCGGCGGCCTACAACAGCACCGGTTCCGATCCCGACACGCCCGATTTCGTGAGGGAGCGCGAATGGCCGAAGTTCCTCAAGGAGTATTCGGCGTTCAGAGACACGAACGTGATCGTGGAGTCGTCCCCTCCGTGCATGGCGCTGCCGGAGTGCGGCGTGAAAAGTCGCTAACAAAAAACGCGACCTCTCGGTCGCGCTTGGGAAGGATCGATTTGGTGGAGCTGATCGGGATCGAACCGACGACCTCCTGAATGCCATTCAGGCGCTCTCCCAATTGAGCTACAGCCCCACGTGCCTGCCGCTAACGCGATCCGCGCGGGGAAATTCCGCGGGGTGCGTCGGGAGGCGGGCGCATTCTACGGCAGTGGGTTACGATGGCGCAATGCGCAGTCCGAAGGTCGGCAAGCAGCGCTCGGCGGTGCGTCCGCTCTCCCTCTCGCGTGGCCTGCCCAGGCTCGGCCTGCCCGTCTCGGCGGCGACCTCTTCCGCGGCGCGGCCCAGGCCCCAGGTCGGGAAGCCGGGTGCGCGGGGACCTGTTAAGGGCGGGCGGAATGGATGAGAACGAGCCCCAGCATCCGGCACTGCGCGGTCTGAAGACCGTCTGCCGCTGCAACAACATCAAGTACCGCACCATCGAGCGCGCCATCCGCGAAGGAGCGCACACGCTCCACCAAGTAGCCACCCGCACCACCGCCACCCTCGGCGAATGCGGCGGCACCTGCACTCCCGACGTCCAGCAGATGATCGCCGAGCTGGCCCCGAAGTACGCCACCGCCCCGCCTCCATCCAAGCCGGCCGCGAATCCCGACGCCTGGTGGGTGAGGAAGAAGTAGCCTCGCTCTCGGTCTTCGGTCGCTTCGGTCTTCGAGTCCTCGAGTCTTCGAGTCTTCGAGTCTTCAAGTCTTCGAGTCTTCAAGTCGTCGAGGGACCCGAAGAAGTCTCATAGGCTCATAGGCTCACAGTCTCATAGGATCGAGGCCAGGACACCTATGAGACTGTTGAGACTGTGAACCTATGAGACTTTGAACCGACCCGACGACTCGAAGACTCGAAGACTCGAGGAGGGCGACCGAACCCGACCCCTCGACGACTTGAAGGCTCGACGACTCGACGACCCGAGGAAGGCGACGGCCGAAGCCAGGCGTTTGCTACGATGCGACCATGACGAAGAAACTCGAGCTCTACCTCAAACCGACATGAACGAGCTGCCGCAAGGCGGTCGCGGACCTGGAAGGTCGCGGATTCGAGCTCGTGAAACACAACCTGGCCAAGGAGCCGCCGACGCCTGAGTTGCTGGGCCGGCTCATCGACGAATACGGACTGGAGGCGGTGCTGAGCACGCGCAGTCCTGCCTACAAGGCGCGCGATCTGGGCGCGCGGAAGCTGACCAGGGCGGAGGCCATTGCCTTGATGCTCGAAGATCCCAATCTGATCCGGAGGCCGCTCCTGCTGCAGGGGAAGAAAGCTTTGTTCGGCTACAACGCAAAGGAGTACGAAACGCTGTGATGCTCAATCCGGTGACGATGGCCATCGCCGCCATCACGGTCATGCTCTGGATCATCTGGAGCGACACCATCCGCGCCAGGCGGCCGTCGCCGATTCTCTATGCGATGCGCATCGCCCTCTACCTGATCGTGACCGGGATCATGATCCTCAACATGGTGCGCTATCCCGAGACGTTCGCGGGGAGTGCGCGCTTGGTGACGGTGGTGGCGGTGCTGGTGGGATTGACGGGGGCTGGATATTTTGCACGGAGGATGGTGCTCCGTAAATGAGGGGTCCGCGGAAACTATCCGAGTCATGAGGTAAGGAATAGTAGACAAGCCATCCTGAATGCACTATTATGCATTTGGGTTCGGTGGTGGTTGGCAGCTCTCCGAAGCGGATCTGACGAAGTCGGCGGGGCCTGCGAATCTCTCTCTCTCGATCTCCCACGACTGACCAACGGCTACCCACAAGCCGTCCATAGCGTCGACCTCCGGGCCGAACCCATTAAGCGAGCCGCAGAAATGCGGCTCGCACCATTTTCAAAAGAAAGTTGCCAGGTCGTTTCAGGCAATGGGTCGAGAGGCCGCAGTTGGCCGTCGGCAGGAGCTTGCTATGCAAAGCCCAGCGTGCAAACTCCGCCAACCGCCAACCGCCAACCGCCAACCGCCAACCGCCAACCGCC
>JBDTOZ010000697.1:0-3033 GCA_039932995.1 Acidobacteriota bacterium
GGCTCGTAACGTCCCCGCGTGTGGTGAAATGGGCGCATGTTCACCGAGATGAACGAAACGGCCTCGTGGAGGAACTGGCTGGCCCGGCACCTCCGCCTCCAGAGCGAGCAGAAGTTCGAGATCTACGTCCACATGGCCACGTCCGCGACCATGCGCGATGCGACGTATTGGGCGGAGATCCTGTTCTCGGCCGGCATTGCCACGCTCGGCCTGACGCTCAACAGCCCGGCGGTCATCATCGGCGCGATGCTGATCTCTCCGCTCATGGGACCGATCATGTCCGGCGGCTTGGCGCTGGCCGCGGGCGATTTCATCCTGGCGATGCGCGCGGTCTGGAACATCCTCCTGAGCAGCTTCGCCGCGATCGCCTTTTCCACGATTCTCGTGGCCCTCCTGCCGTTCCGCGAGATGACCGCGGAGATCGCATCGCGCACGCATCCGAACACGCTCGATCTGGTGGTGGCGCTTTTCTCCGGCGCCGTCGGCGCGCTGGCGGTGTGCAAGAGTCTTCGCGGCGTGGCCACTTCGATGCCCGGCGTGGCCATCGCCGTCGCTCTCATGCCGCCGCTCTGCGTCACCGGCTACGGGTTGGGCGTGCTCCTCACGGTCGACCGGGCGCAGGGGCTGGCCATCCTCGCGGGAGGCGGCCTTCTCTTCGTGACTAATCTCCTGGCCATCACGTTTTCGTCGATGCTCGTGTTCCTGCTGTTGCACATCGACTCCGACGAGGTGCGCGAGAAGATCCGCGAGTGGCGCCGCGAGGATCCGGAGTCCTCCCTGTTTCGGAGTCGCGTCGATCGCTTCGTTCCCAATCAGGTGGAGCGCATCGGGAGTCTTCCGGCGCGGCTGGCGCTCGTGGCCACAATGGTCGTGATCGTGTTCGTGCCGTTGAAGCGATCCTTCGATGCGCTGTCGACGGAGATCAGGCAGCGGCAGCGGCTCAATCGCACGGAGCGGGTCGCAACGGAGACCTGGGAGGCGCGGTTCGGCACGACGCGGGCCGGCGGCGCGCGCTCCTACATCGACTGGCTCGATGCCGCGGAGCGCGACGGCGCTCTCGCCCTCACGATTCGCGCCTTCATCAGCGAGAGCATCACACCGGAGGAGCGCGAGGCCTACGCCCACGCTGTCGCGGGCTCCCTCGGACGGCGTCCCGAGACCGTGCAGGTGGCGATCGTCGAGATTCCGACTTCCACATATCGGGTGGCAAAGGCGAAGAAGGAAGCCGAAGCGGTACAGGCGCCGCCGCCCGAAAGCGCGGGATCGCGCTTCCAGCGCGCGGCGCAGGAGATCCTTGCGCAGTTGGCGGCCAGCCGCCTGCCCCCCGGCGCATCGCTGCTCGACAGCGCGCTCGCGATCGGTTCGGGTCCACCGGTCGCGACGATTGTTTATCTCGCCCCTGCGCCCATCAGCGAGGACGCGCGCGCGCTGATCACCACCGGCCTGCGGGAGCAGCTCGAATTGTCCACTCTCGATCTGCGTCTCGTTCAGATTCCGGCGCGGACCGTCATCTCGTTCGACGGACGAACCTCCACGCTTGACGATGCCTCCGCGGCGTCGATCGCAGCGATCGCCGCATCCATCCGGCCGAGACCCGCCCTTCGCATGGTCATTCAGACCGCTACGAGTGAAGGCGTCGCGGCAAGGCGCATCGATGCGATTCGCAACACGCTCGCTGCAGCGGGAGTCGAGGAGGGTCGAATCGCGACGGTTGTGCCGGATTCCATCGAGGACGACCAGATCGTCCTGCTCGTCCAGAAGGCAGCCGCGCCGCCGGTCTGACATCCGCGCGCGATCCCGCGAGACCGTGGCCGAGCGCTTATCTTCATCAGAGCATACCGACCGTGTCGCGGGCTCTGGGGGCGTGGTCCGCGTCGCGGCGTGGCCGATTGTCGATGCTCTGGACGCAATGGTGATCGTAGCCTCAGTGCAAACCGGCCGTTGGGAACACCGCCAAGCTGTTTCGGGACGGTTATCTGCGGCCTCTAACAATCTCGGCGAGCTGGAGCAATTGTGCCTGATACGCCGCACCTTCCGCGCGCGCGGCATCGAGATTGACGAGGATCAGCGGCCGGTCGTTTCGTACCCCGATTCCGATGCTGATTCCGAGGGGCACGTACTCGGAGAGCCCGGCCATTGTCCGGATCTGCCTCGCTTTGGCGATGCGCGCGATCTCCTCGATGTTCGCGCCACGCATCGGTGCGACGTAGAAAACATCCGCCTCGATTCCCTTCAGTGCCGCCCAGGCGTCCTTCTCGTCCATCACCACGACCGCGCACCGCACCTTGTTCCTGCGCCCCCACTCCAGTACGAGACCCTTCGCCGCGGTCGAGGCTTCGTAGCTCTCCTGATAGAGAACGGCCAGGACGATTTCCTGCCGTGGCGGAAAGCTGCGATCGAGCTTCCAGATCTTCTCGAACAGCGCGAGCTGAACCGGGACCGGAACATCCGCGGCTGTGACCGCGCCGGGATGCGCGAGAAACAGGATGGCGGCGAGCGCCAGGGCCCGGATGCCGCGGTTCATGGTCAGCGGCTCTCCCACTTCAGGCGGACGAGGAATGAGCGGCCGTCCTGGACGATCGTGTCCTGCTTGTGCTCCACACCGCCCGGCGTGGCATAGGCGGTGTCGAACAGATTGGTCACCGTCAGCGACAGCGCCACCGGCCCGGTGATCGCCCAACCGAGGTTGAGGTTCGTCAGAAGCGCTGCCTCGGTCCTGCGTCCGGCGTACGTGAGGCGTGGGGCCTCGTACTGCATCTCCAATCCGCCGTACACCTGAGCCGAGGTCGGGGTGGAGATCCCTGCTTTGACCAGATAGAGCGGCGAGTTGACCATCGCCTCGTCCATCTCCCGGGCGCGGCTCCAAGAGTAGCTGGCGTAGCTCCACACACCGTCGTTCCGGCGAGAGTCCACCTGCAGCGCAAAGCCGCGCGAGGTCATCTCATTCCGATTCTGAAACTGGACGCCGTGGTCGCCTACTGGCTGGAGCCGGATGAGGTCGGTCATGTTCTGATCGAACAGGGCAGCCGAAAG
>JBDTOZ010000698.1:0-5674 GCA_039932995.1 Acidobacteriota bacterium
GGAAGACTCGACGACTCGACCACAGGAGTCGGCGGGGCAATCACCGGAACCGCGGTCCCCCGTCCCGGGAATGCGATCGACCACAATTTGAACAGCGGTCCGGAGATCAGGTAGACGACGGCCAGGACGAACCAGAACTCGCGCGGCCAGCGGAAGGCCAATCCGAGGATGAAGGCCAGGATCACAAAGTACATGAGCGAGCGCTCCTTCTGGAGCGCCATGCCCTTCTGGCTGCGGTAGCGGATGGGGGAGACCATGGCGAACGCCGTGGCCACCGTCACCAGCATGACGATCACGGCGAAGCGGCGATCCGTGACCGGCGCGGGAGCGTAGAAGATCATCGCCGCCAGGGTGAGCGCGCCGGCCGGACTGGGCAGGCCGGCGAAATAGCGATAGTCACTCTTGCCGGTGGTCACGTTGAAGCGGGCCAGACGCAGCGAGACCGCGGCCAGGAAGAGAAAGGCGATGCCGCCGCCCAGCTTCTCGAAGACGTGCAGACCCCATGCGTAGACCAGCACCGCCGGCGCCGCGCCGAAGGTGACCACGTCCGCCAGCGAGTCGTATTCCTTGCCGAATTCGCTGGTGGCGTTGAGCTGCCGCGCGATCATGCCGTCGAAGGTGTCGAAGACCGCGGCGATGAGGATGGAGAGGCAGGCCGTCTCGAAGAACCCGATGGCCGAGTCCCCGCGCCCCACGGCCATGGCCTCGATGCCGCGCGTGGCGTAGATGATGGCCCGGAAGCCGAAGAAGAGGTTGAGGATCGTCAGCGACGTCGGGATGACGTACACGCCGCGGCGGAAGTTCGGGCGGACACGCTTCATCTCCATGCAGTCACTCCGGAATCTCCGCGAGAACGGTGAGGCCAACCTTCGGCTTGTCGCCGGGCTTGACCAGGATGAGGGCGTGCGGGGGAAGGAAGACGTCCACCCGCGAGCCGAACTTGATCATGCCCACGCGCTCGCCGCGGGCCACGATGTCGCCTTCCTTCTTATCGAAGACGATGCGTCGCGCCAGGAGGCCGGCGATCTGCTTGAAGGCCAGCGTGGCGCCGCGACCGTCGGTCATCACGATCAGGTTCTGCTCGTTCTCGGCCGACGACTTGTTCGAGATGGCCGGGATCTTCGAACCGCTCGAATAGCCGTAGTGGACGATCTTCCCGGCGATCGGCGCGCGATTCACGTGCACGTCGAAGACCGACATGAAGATGCTCACCAACTGCGTCAGTCCGGGCCAGACTTCGCCGTCGGCGATTTCCTTGACCAGCACGACCGTGCCGTCCGCCGGCGACAGCACGTCCACATGCCGTTGCGAGCCCGTGCGATGCGGGTCGCGGAAGAAGTTCAGCAGGAACGCGGCCACCGCGGAAAAGACGATCGCAGCCACGTACCACTGGATGAGCAGCGCGAGAGCCGCAAGGATGACGAACGGGAGGACGAAGATCCATCCCTCGGGTGCCAGTCGAAGCTTCATCGCGTTGTCAGGGATGGTAATGCAAACGAGGTTCCGGTGTTTGCGCGGGCTCGGCGCTCGGGATGACGACAGGTCAACACGTGCACGCGATCAGCGGCCAGTCCGCTGGCTGTCCGCGCCCAATCGCAGACAACCAGCAACCAGCAACAAATTTCGGGGGTGAGACTCAGGCAACCAGCAACAAATTTCGGGGGTGAGACTCAGGCCACGGCGTTCTCGTTCTCGTACGAACGAACGCGATCGGCCATCTGGTCTTTGAGGTGGAGCTTCCGTTTCTTCAACGTCTTCTCTTCGAACTCTTCGTCGGTGCTGATCTCGTTTTTGAGCGTCAGCTCGTGCAGGCGGCTTTCACAGCGCTGATGTTCGTCGGCCCACTGACGGAACTCGGGATCCTGATCGGTGAGAAGGCGTTGAATGTCCACGGTACGATTCGACATCGATTGTCCTCCTTCGAAGTACCATCTTCGCACCGCAGATTCTAGCACTCCGTCTGCCAACGCAAAGCCGTTTTGGGAGCGACCGTAAGTCGCTTTGCGAGGAGTTGGTTAGGGATGTTTTCAGCGCGTTGCGTCTTGCCGGCGGGGGCGGGCAACGGCGCGATAGACTGCCACCATGCAACGCGCCGCTCCGATCGCACTGGCGATCGTCCTGCTGTCCGTCCTGCTCTCGCCTCTGCGGCGGGAGCTGTTCGTGGGCGATGAGACCAAATACAGCCAGGTCGTTCGCGAAATGCGCGCCGGTCCGTTCCCTCAGTCCTTCGCCGTCCCCACGCTGGAAGGGGAGCCGTTCACGCATAAACCTCCACTCCATTTCTGGCTCGTGGCCACGCTCACCTATCTCTTCGGCGCGGACTCGATCTGGCCTTATGTGCTTCCCTCGCTGATCGCTTTCGCGCTGCTGATCACGCTCATGTACCGCGCCTGGGGCGTGATGCCGGCGTTCGTCTGCAGCACGGCCATGCTCCTGTGGGGCTCTTCGCAGACGGCGCGGATGGACGTCGCATTCGCGGGGCTGCTGGCGCTCGCGGCCCTGCTCCTGTTTCGAGCAAGGGGAGCGCTGACGATGGGCGCAGGGGTTGCGGCGGGCCTGGCCTTTCTCTTCAAAGGACCGATGGCTCCGGTGATCGTGCTGGCGCTGTTCGCCTTCGAGGCGATCCGTCTGCGCCGCCGGCCGGTGGCGCGGGACGCGCTGGCCTTGTTGCCGATGTTGCTGCTCCCGCTGCTGTGGCTCGTGCCGGCCCTGCTCGTCGGCGGCGAGGCCTTCTGGCACGAGATCATCTACAAGCAGACCGTCGGCCGGGCCGTGAACGCCTGGGTGCACAAGGCGCCGCCCTGGTTCTACCTCGTGCGCGCGCCGGCGACGCTGGCGCCCTGGTTCTTCGTCACCGTGGCCGCGCTGTTCGCCACCTATCGGAAGCGCACTCCAACCGGCCCGGAGATGCGCGACGAGCGCGCGCGGTTCGCGGTGAGCTGGATCCTGGCTGTGCTCGTCCCCTACACGCTGCTCTCCTCGAAGCTGGACGTCTACATGATCGCCCTCCTTCCGGCCGTGGCGTTGCTGGCCGGTCTCTTCGTGGAAGGCGAGGACGTGTGGGGACGCCGCGCCGCGCTGTTGACGCTGGGACTCTTCGCGCTGATCGGAATCGCCGGTCTGGTCGTGCAACCGCAGCAGATCAAGGGAGAAGACGGCGCACTGGTGGCCCTGCCTCTGGTCCGCGGTCTTTTCGCGGTGATGCTCGTGTCCGCGATCGTCGGGATGGTCGTGACGTTCCGTGCCCGGCTGGCCATGGCCGCACTGGCGGTGGGCCTCGTGCCGGTGTTGACCCTCTCCTACGCGATGACCGCCCTCGTGCCGTTGGCCAACGAGATGGCTTCCACGCGGCCGCTCGTGCGCGCCCTGATTCGCCAGAATGTTCCGCCCGAGCAGACTGGACTCTTCGTCTGCCCGCACCTCTGGGTGCGCGGGATGCCCGCGGCCATGGAGCGGGTGCCGCACGACGATGCCGCGGCTCTCCGCGACGCCAGGCCGGCTCTGATCGTGGCCCGGCGCAAGGACTCGGCCGCGATCGCGGATACTCTCGCGGGCTACCGCAAAGTGGACGAGCTGCGCATGATCGGAAAGTGGTTCGATGTCTATCGGCGCTGAATCAGCGCGCGCGCCCCGCGGCCTGCGTCCCGACCAAAGGCGTCGCTACGCGGCGGCCGCCTTTCTCGCACTGCTGCTGCTTTCCGTCTTCTGGCCTTCCCCCGTGGTCTCGGTGAACCGGCTCTGGATCCACGGCAGCATCGACGTGGACGAGTTGTCTTTCCTCGGCCGGGAGGACGCTTCGTGGGACGTGGTCTTCTGGGGTGTGGCCGGCCTGCTGTTGCTGGCGATGCTGCACAGCGCGGTTTCCGCTGACGTTCGCGAGCCGCTCCGTCAACTGCGTGCCTTGCACTTCGATCGTTCGCTCGGGACCCGTGCGTTCGTGCGTCTTCTCGCCGGCGGGGTGGTCACGGCTCTGGTGTGGTGGCTGCTCGATCCGCTCGTGCTGGCCTGGGCCGAGCGCATCCAGTCCGATGTCACCGAGGATGTGATCCGCATTCTCAACCGCCTCGGCGGCGGGATGAATCCCGTGATGATCGTGCTCTTCTTCCTCGTGGCCGGCGTCGTCTATGCGGAACGGCGGTGGGTCTCGTACGCGATTTCGATGGGCCTGGCCGGCCTGGCCGCCGGCATCGTCGCGCAAATCATCAAGCCGCTCGTCGGCCGCGCGCGTCCCGAGCTGTGGCTCGGAGCCACGCATTACGCTCCCGGCTCGTCGACGTCTTTTCCCAGCGGTCACACCGTAGGTGCTTTCGCGCTGGCCGGAGTGCTGATGCTGACTTCACCCAGCCGCACGTTGCGAGTCGTCGCGTTTCTCCTGGCCGCCGCGATCGGCCTCTCCCGAATCCTGGCCTTCCGCCACTGGACCTCGGACGTCGTAGCCTCGGCCATCATCGGCCTGGTGATGGCGTGGGTGGTCACGCGGGCAACTGTCACGACGGCGTGACCGTAACGTGATCAGGCTCACACTTCGGTGCGACGGCCGCCCCATACAATCCGTCCCGGTACCGAGGGAACTTGTATGTCTCAGAGAGTGTCGCTGATCAACTATGACTTGTTGCGCGAGCTGTGCGAGCAGTGCCGCAAGGAGCGTTTTCACTTCGTCCCCATCGGCGAGGCTCCGGCCACCGGGATGTGCAAGAGCTGCGGTGCGGACTCGAAGCTCGCCGACGTGAGCGACACCGCCATCTGGCGCCTCATCACCCGGTCCAACGGCGAAGTCGTGGTGGTCCCCCTCGTCGTGAACTAGCCGGCGGCGCTGGTTGGGCTGGCTTGGGCACGTACGGTCGGTGCGTCCTCGCGAAAACTTTCTGCCGGCTGGCGCGTGGCGGCACTCGCGATTGCGCCCAGTCTACCTTTCGTAGGATTCGAGCCCGATCCCTCTCGTAAGCTTGCTCCAGCCGCGCGGGCAGGCGTAGGGTTTTCGCCTGATGAGCCTCTTGAATCCCGACGCCACCTACGCCGACCTGTTGAAAGTGCCCAACCATCTCGTGGCGGAGCTCGTGGATGGAGAGCTGTTCACCTCCCCACGTCCGGGCTCGCGACACTCGTTCGCGACGACCGCCCTGGCCGGTGATCTGCGGGAGAAATATCAACAGGCTCGCGGTGGTCCGGGAGGTTGGTGGTTCCTCGTCGAGCCGGAGCTGCACCTCGGCCGCGACGTCTTTGTCCCGGACATTGCCGGCTGGCGCAAGCAGAGAATGCCCTTCGTCCCCAACGTCGCCGCATTCACTCTGGCCCCCGACTGGCTGTGCGAGACGGTCTCACCCAAAACGGCAAACCTCGACCGCAACCGCAAGCTGCCGCGTTACGCGCAGTACGAAGTCGCTCACGCCTGGCTCGTCGATCCCGCCTCGCGAAACCTCGAAGTCTACCGGCTCGAGCACACTGTGCTCTCGCTCATCGCCACTCACGAGGGCTCCGCCGTCGTCCGCGCCGAACCGTTCGTCGCCGCCGAGCTCGATCTCGGCGAGCTGTGGGTCGTTGAACCGTAACGCGTTCGCGGTTGCTTGCTTGCGGTGAGCCGGCACTCCGGGCCATGAAGCCTCTGTGGAGCGGTGGACTTGAGTCCACCGTGGCTCTCGCGAGGATCGGCCCCTCTGCCCTTCGCGGCTCTCGA
>JBDTOZ010000699.1:0-14348 GCA_039932995.1 Acidobacteriota bacterium
GTGAGTGTTACTCTGAGAGACCGGTCCCATGACAGTTGCTCCCTTTCCCACGACCCGGCGCAGCGTGGTGCTGGCGCTCTCCAGCGGAGACGCTGGCGAGCGCACGCGCGCCTTCGAGACGCTCGTGGGTTGCTACTGGAAGCCGGTCTACAAATATGCGCGCGTGGCCTGGCACCGCACACGGGAGGACGCGGAGGATGTGACCCAGAGCTTTTTCACCCGCGCGTTCGAGAAGGACTCCCTGGCCCATTACGACGTGGCCAAGGCCAGCTTCCGCACGTTCCTTCGCCTGTTGTTCGATCGGCATCTCGCAAATGAATGGCAGGCCGGTCAGCGTCTGAAGCGCGGCGGAAGTGAGGTCCACCTCGACTTCGATGCGGCGGAGACCGAAATCGGGCGTGACCGTTCGGCGGCAACTCCCGAGGAGTACTTTCAACGCGAGTGGGTGCGGAGCATGTTCGCCTTGGCGCTCGAGCGGCTTCGGATCCGCTGCGAAGCGGAAGGGAAGCAGATCCCGTTCGCGATTTTCGAGGCCTATGATCTCGAGGAGGACCACGGACTCTCCTATCGCGACCTGGCGGTCCGCTTCGGCATTCCCGAGACGCAGGTGACGAACTTCCTGGCGGCAACGCGACGGCGTTTTCGCGAAGTGGTGCTGGAGGCCCTGCGCGAGGTCACGACCACCGAAGCGGAATTCCGCGCCGAATCGCGCGCCCTCCTGGGGGGCGCGAAATGAAGTTCCTCTCCGACGAGGCCGTGGCGCACTTGCGTGAGATCACGGAGCGGCCCGACTTCACCGGCACACGCTATGAGCTCCGGGAGGAGCTGGGCCGCGGTGGCATGGGCGTCGTGTACGAGGTCTACGATCGGGAGCTGGAGCGCCGCGTGGCGATGAAGGTGATGGACGCGGAGTGGCGTGGCGAGGCACGAATCATCGCCGCGCTGGAGCATCCCGGGATCGTGCCGGTCCATGACGCGGGAGTGCTCGAGGATGGTCGTTTCTACTACACGATGAAGCGGGTGCGTGGCGTCCGGCTGGACGCCTGGGCCAGGATGGATCACTCACGCACGGAGCGACTGCGCGTCTTTGCCCGCATCTGTGAGCCGGTCTCCTTCGCTCACGCCAACGGCGCCGTGCACCGCGACCTGAAACCAGAGAACGTCATGGTGGGAGAGTTCGGGGTGGTGCTGGTGCTGGACTGGGGTGTCGCGAATGTCGCCGGCACACCGGGCTACATGGCGCCGGAGAGAGAGCGCGACGCACGGTCCGACGTCTACGCCCTCGGCGGCATCCTGACCTTTCTTCTCGGGGCCGATCTCACCGCGCGTCCCTTGCGCGCCATCGTAGGACGGGCCATGGCGGCCGAGCCCTCCGCCCGTTATGCGGACGCCCGCGAGCTCGCCAACGACGTGCAGCGCTTCCTCGACGACGAGCCGCTCGTTGCTTACCGCGAGAACCTTGTGGAGCGCGCCGGCCGTTGGATCACCCGCTACCGCGCATTCATCGCCATCATCGTCGCCTATCTCATCATGCGGACGATCGTGTTTTTCTGGATGAAGGTCTAAAGGAATCGGCGACGGCGCTGAATATCGAAAGTGGAGGCAGAGCATGAACAAGATACTCGTGGGACTGATCGCCGGCGCGGTGCTGGGTTTCATCGATGGAGCGACGGCGTGGTTCACGCCCGAGGTCCGCAATCAGATGCTGGGCATCATCATCGGGTCGACCGGCAAGGGAATCATCGCGGGGGTGGCCGCGGGCTGGTTCGCGCGCAGGGTGCACTCCGTTCCCAAGGGGATCGCCTTCGGCTTTGTCGTCGGACTGGTGCTGGCCTTCGCCGTGGCGGCCATGCCCGGAGAGAACGGGGAGCATTACTGGTGGCAGATCATGGTCCCGGGCAGCCTGCTCGGCGGCGTCATCGGATGGGCCACCCAGCGGTACGGGCGGCCTGCGGCGTCGGGTAGAAACGCCGTCGCTGCGACCCTGCTGATCGCAGTGGCGCTCGCAGGACTGAACGTCCGCGCCGATGAGCATGAGCATCACGCCGGCCCCGCTGCAAAGAATGCCGCCTTCGAGAGGTTGAAGTCTCTTGCCGGCATGCATCAGCCGAACACCATGACGCCCGACGGCGAGACTTCACGAGTGGAATACGTCGTGACCGCCGGTGGCAGCACGGTGCAGGAGCGGCTCTTCGTCGGCGAGCCCCACGAGATGATCACGATGTATACGGCGGACGGGGATGCCGTCCTGGCCACGCACTACTGTTCCGGCGGCAATCAACCGGTGATGCGACTGAACACCGCCAAGTCCAACGATCACGAACTGGTCTTCGACTTCGTGCGCATCACCGGCACGGTGACGCCGGATCACATCAACGGCGTGACGTTCCATTTCAACGAAAACGGCGCCGTCGAGGAGCAGTGGTCCCATACGGGCGAAGGGCCGGGGGTGAAGTTGTTCTACCCCGCGCCGAAGTGAGAGGGCCAGCCCTGAGTGTACGGGCATCGGGTCGGGCCCCGCGGTTGGACCTTTCATGGGTCGATGTGCAGCGCTCCTCTCGTTAGGCCACCCACACCGTCTTGATGTTCACGAACTCGCGGATGCCGTAGGCGGCCAGCTCGCGTCCAAATCCGGAGTGTTTGACGCCTCCGAAGGGGAGTCGTGGATCGGAGGCCACCATGGCGTTGACGAACACGAGGCCGGCCTCCACTCCGACGATGAAACGCTCCGCCTCGGCGCGGTCCTGGGTCCAGACGCTCGCGCCCAGTCCAAAGGAGGTGGCGTTGGCGAGTTGCAGGGCCTCAGACGCGTCCCGCACGCGGAACAGTGAGGCCACGGGACCGAAGGTTTCCTCGAGGTAGACCGGAGCGTGAAGGGGGATGCCGGCCAGCACCGTCGGCGCGTAGAAGTTGCCCCGTTCCCGAAGGCGTTTGCCGCCGGTGAGCAGGCGCGCTCCGGCGGCCACGCTGGCCTCCACCTGCCTCTCGAGATCGTTCACGAGTTGCGGCATCGCCAGCGGACCGATGTCGGTGGTCTCCTCGAGAGGATCACCCACCCGCAGGGACTCCATGGCCCCGACAAAGCGCCGCTCGAACTCGTCTGCGACGTCCTCGTGCACGATGAAGCGCTTCGCGGCGATGCAGGACTGGCCGTTGTTGACGATGCGTGCCTTCACGGCCGTCTTCACCGCGGCGTCGAGATCCGCGGAAGGCAGAACGATGAACGGATCGCTCCCGCCCAGTTCCAACACACTCTTCTTGATCCGCCTGGCGGCATGCGAGGCCACACTGGCCCCGGCGGGCTCGCTTCCGGTGAGCGTGGCCGCGCGAATGCGCTCGTCGTCGAGGAGGGGCGCGACCTGCTCGGCGCCGATGAGCAACGTCTGGAACTCGCCACGATCGAAGCCCGCTTCGCGGAGCACGTCCTCGATGGCCAGCGCGGACTGCGGCACGTTCGAGGCGTGTTTGAGCAGTCCCACATTCCCCGCCATCAGTGCGGGAGCCGCAAACCGGAAGACCTGCCAGAAGGGAAAGTTCCACGGCATCACGGCCAGCACGGCGCCGATGGGATCGAAGCGGACGTAGCTCTCTTTCGCGTCGGTGGCCACGTGCTCTTCGGCCAGATAGGTCGATCCATGTTCAGCGTAATGGCGGCAGACCATCGCGCATTTTTTCACTTCCGCGACCGCGGCCACGATGGGCTTTCCCATCTCCAGGGTCATCGTCCGGGCGTAGTCATCCGCGCGCGCGTCGAGAATCGCGGCGGCCCGATGCAGAAGCTCGGACCGCTCCGCGAAGGAGCGCTGGCGATTGATTGCAAAGGCCTCGACCGACCGTTGCAGCTTGCGATCGAGGTCGGTGTCGCTGAGCGCTTCGAAGGTGGCGATCGTGTCGCCGGTTGCAGGGTTCACGCTGGCGATGGGCATGGGACCTCCATGATATTCTGACGTCACCAAAGTCCAACAGGTGCAACCAGCCCGGTTCTATCTCAACCTCGAGTGAAGGGGAGTTCCAATGAGCGTTCGTCGAACACTCGGTTTGCTTCTGCTTTGCGTCCTCCTGCCGCTGCCGCTGTTCGCCCAGAGCAGCACCGGATCGATCTCCGGCACCATCACCGACGAGTCAGGTGCCGCGCTTCCGGGCGTGACCCTCACCGCCACGAGTCTCTCCACCGGCAGCACGCGCACGGCCGTCACGAATGCGAGCGGCTCCTACCAGCTCGGGCTGCTGCCGCCGGCGGTTTACTCCGTCGAAGCAACGCTGGAAGGTTTTCATCCGGTCCGCCACGAACGGGTCACCGTGAACATCGGCACCGACGTCTCGCTGGACGTGACCATGAAAGTGGGCGTCGTGGAGACCGTCACCGTGACTGCCGCCGCGCCTCTCGTCGACACCGAGCGGACGCAGGTCAGCTCGGTCGTGAACGAGACCGCAATCGAGAACCTCCCCGTCAACGGACGGAACTTCATCGACTTCGTGCTCACCACGCCCGGCGTGGTCCGTGACGTCCGGGCCGGCGACATCAGTTTCGCCGGCCAGAGGGGCACACTCAACTCCCTGGTCATCGACGGAGCGAACAACGACAACACGTTCTTTGGCCAGACTCTCGGCCGGACTGGCTCCGGCCGCGCCCCTTACCAGTTCTCGCAGGACGCGGTGAAGGAGTTCCAGGTGAACTCGAGCGCCTACTCCGCGGAGTACGGCCGCGCCGGCGGCGCGGTGATCAACGTCGTGACGAAGTCGGGCACGAACGACCTCACCGGCACGCTCTTCTACTTTCTCCGCGACAAGCGCTACAACGCCAACGACTACATCAACGAGATCAACAACCGCGTGAAGAGCCCCTACCACTTCGACCAGTACGGTCTGAGCGTGGGCGGTCCGATCCTGGCCGACAAGCACTTCTTCTTCGCGAATTACGATGCCCAACGGAATGATCTGCCAAACCCCGTGGTGCTGGGCGGCGGGCGCGCGCTGGCCATCCGCAATCCCAACGATCAGGCGGGCTACGACGCGCTGCTGGCCCGCTCCGGCGACTACGTGCGCCGTCAGGATCAGGACGTCTATCTGATCAAGACGGACCACGAGCTCTGGTCCAACGCACATCTCTCCTTGCGCTACAACCGTCAGGAGTTCGTCGGCAAGAACTACGAGAACGGCAATCTCCAGCATTCCGTCGAGCACACCGGCAACTCGCTCGTGAACACGGACACACTCTCCGGCGTACTCAGCACCATTCAGGGCAGCACGTTCTTCAACGAAGTGCGCGGCCAGTGGGCCAAGGACAAGGAACCGGGCGCGGCGAACTTCTCCGGTCCCGAGGCCGAGGTCTTTCACGACGGCAACCTGGTCGTGCGTGTGGGGCAGAACACCTTCAGCCCGCGTGAGACCACCATCGATCGCTGGCAGATCGCGGACACCGCCACGTACCTGCTGAACACCCATTCGATCAAGGCCGGCTTCGACGTCAGCCACGACGAGATCCTCAACTTCTTCCCCGGCAATTTCGCCGGCTCGTATCGTTTCAACAGCCTCGGCGATTTCGCCACCGGCACGCCCAACCGTTTCCTGCAGGCCTTCGCCGGACCCGGCACCAGCGGCCCGGTGACGAACCCCAACATCACCGAGACAGGCCTGTTCCTTCAGGACGAATGGCACGTCAACCCCGCGCTCACGGTGACGGCAGGTCTTCGCTATGACCTGCAGCAGATCGCCCAGCCCGACGTGAGGAATCCGGATCCGGAGCTGGCCGCGGCCGGCATCGACACGTCGGTGGTTCCGGAAGACTCCAACAACTTTGGTCCGCGCCTCGGCTTTGCCTGGACGCCCGGCAGCGACGCGCGCACCGTCGTCCGTGGCGGCTACGGCATCTTCTATGGCCGCACGCCGGCGATCATGATCGGCACCGCGCATTCGAACAACGGCATCAACGTGCAGACCATCACCTTTACCGGCAACCTCATTCCCACGTACCCCAACGTCTACACGTCCATCCCCACGGGCGCCACGATTCCGAAGCCGACCATCCTGGTGTTCAACAAGGACTACGAGAATCCGCAGGTGCACCAGGGCAGCCTGGGCGTGGAGCGCGGTCTGACCAGCGACATCCTCGTGGGCGTCACGTACCAGTACGTGAAGGGCGAAGACCTCTCGCGCTCCGCGGACATCAACATCGCCGCGCCGACGAGCGTGACCGCGGGCGTATCCACGGGCGGCTCCCAATCGTTCAAACGCTACGCCGGCCGCCGCTTCAACAACTTCGCGCGCATCATCGAGTTCCAGAGCAGCGCCCGCTCGCGTTACGACGGGCTCACGCTGGACGTGCAGAAGCGCTTCTCCAGCAACTGGCAGGCCCGGATCGCCTATACGTACTCCACGGTCAAAGACGACAAGCCGGACGCCACGGCGGTGGTTCCGGGGACGGATGATGCGAAGTTCGTGTCGGACTCCGGCGACTTCGGCACCGACTACACCTACGGGGACAATGACGTCCGCCACCGCATCGTGCTCAGTGGGGTCTGGTCGCTCGATGCGTACTCGCACGGGATCGACAACCGCTTCCTGCATGCGCTCACGTCCGGATGGTCGGTCAGCGGGATCGCCAGCTACCAGAGCGGCCAGCCGTACACGCCGGTGGTCAACACGGACCTCAACAACGACGGCAACGCGGCGAACGACATCGCCCCCGGCTTCCGCCGCAACTCGCAGCGCCTGCCGTCGCAGCTCTCGGTCGATCCGCGTATCACCAAGGAGATTGGCTTCGGAGGGGTGACCCTGCAATTGATCGCCGAGGCCTTCAATGTGCTCAACCGCTCCAACGTGAGCAACGTCAATCGCACGTACTACTCGTACAACGGACCGACACTCACGCCACTGGCGCCGTACGGAACACCGACCGCCTCCTCGGGCCCGCGCATCATGCAGCTCGCGGCGAAGGTGACGTTCTAAACGTCCTAGAAACCCATCGGGTTTGAACGGCGGGCTTCGGCCCGCCGTTTTCGTTTTGGACCGCCCCCTTGACAAACCGCGTTTGTAAACGCACATTCATTTACAAATGGGCCGGCCGCCGCGGATCAGCCGCGATCAGATCCTCGACGCCGCGCGCTCGGCCTTCACCGCACGGGGGTTTGCGGCGACCACGCTCGCTGACATCGCCGGCACTCTCGGCGTCACGCCCGCTGCCATCCTGCGGCACTTCGCATCCAAACAGCTCCTCTTCAGCGCGGCCATGAGCACGCGCGCCATCGTCATGCCGGAGTTCATCGCCGCCCTGGCCGACCTCGACGCCGAGGCCGATCCCCGGTCGGTCCTGCGCCACTTCGCACGACGCATGGTCCCGTTCCTCAACGCGGTGATCCGCCCGGCCATCGCCGTGCAGATGCACGCCACGACGCTCGTCGTTCCCTTTGACCGGCACGACGAAGAGATCCCTCCCCGTCGCGCCATCCGCATCCTCAGCGAGTACTTCGGCCGCGCCATCGAAGCCGGCAGAATCCGCAGCGTCGATCCGCGGGCGCTCGCGCTCCTCTTTCTCGGACAACTCCAGGCCTACGTCTTCATCCACCAGATCCTCGAGCTCACCCCCGCCTACCCGCTCGAGGAGTACATCGACGCCCTCATCGATCTCTGGACCGATGGTGTCATTCGCGGAGGTTCTCTTGCTCAAGAAGGTCATCGTGGCCGTGGTCCTGCTCGCGGCACTGGCGGCGGCGCTGCTGTACGTGCGCGAACAAAGAAAACCCCAGCCGCTCGTCCTGGCCGGAACGCTGGAAGCCAGAACGGTCAACGTGGGGTCCCTGGTGGGCGGCCGCGTCGTGCGCGTCCACGTCGATGAAGGTCAGCGCGTCGTCCCCGATCAGGTGCTGGTCACTCTCGAAACCGACACAGTCGATCGCCAGATCGGCGAACAGCAGGCGGCCATTTCCGCGGCGCGCGCGGAGCTCGCCGAAGCGGTGGCCGGACCCCGGGCCGCGGAGATCCGAAAGGCAGAGGCCGTGGCCGCGAATGACGAGCGCGAGCGCCGTCGTGTCAGCGCGCTTTTTGCGGCGGGCATCGTTGCCCGCCAGTTGCTGGACGACGCATCGACGAAGGCAAAGACCTCGGGTGAGGAGCTGCGCATGCTGCGGGAGGGGACGCGCAAGGAGGAGCTCGAGCTGGCCCGCGCCCATGTGGAACAGCAGGAACGCCGCCTGGCCTCGCTGACCAAACAACGCGACGAGACGTTGGTTCGCTCCTCGGTGGCAGGAACGATTCAGTCGTTCGGTCTTCGTCCGGGGGATCTCGTGGCACCCAATCAAACCGTGGCTGAGATCCTCGAGCCGAGCGAACAGTGGGTACGCATCTACGTTCCGGAAACGCTCCTCGGGCTGGTCCACGTGGACATGCCCGTGAAAGTGCGCGTCGACACCTGGCCCGATGTCTGGTTCGATGGCCATGTGGCGACCGTCGCCTCGAAAGGCGAGTACACGCCCCGCAACGTGCAGACACGCGCCCAACGCGCTGAACAGGTTTTCGGCGTGAAGATTCTGGTGAAGCCCGATCCTCGACTGAAACCAGGGATGGCAGTCGAGGTGGACCTCGGCGTCCAAGGCCGTGCGCAATGACCGGAGAGATCGGTGTCGATATCCGTGGCGTGACCAAGCTCTTCGGCCCCGTGCGCGCCCTCAGCGACGTCACGCTGCAGGTCCCGCGAGGAGAGATCTTCGGCCTGCTTGGTCCAAACGGCTCCGGCAAGTCGACCCTTATCCGCATTCTCTGCGGTCTCCTACAGCCGACCAGTGGCGAAGCCTCGGTGGACGGACTGGATGTGCGCACTCAGGGCGAAGAGGTGCGGCTGCACATCGGCTACGTCTCGCAGGCCTTCTCGCTCTACCGCGATCTCACGGTCGACGAGAACCTCGATTTCTTCAGCTCGATCTACCGCCTCGGACGAGCGGAACGTCGCGAACGGAAGGAGTGGGCGATCGAGCTGACGCACATCGCGCCCTATCGCGACCGGCTGGCCGGACAACTCTCCGGCGGCTGGAAGCAGCGCCTGGCCCTGGCCGCGGCCATGATGCACCGGCCCCGCGTGCTGTTCCTCGACGAGCCCACCGCCGGCATCGATCCGGTGGCCCGGCGTGAGCTTTGGGACCTGCTGTTCGGACTGGCCGCCGAAGGGGTGACGATGTTCGTGACCACGCACTACATGGACGAAGCGGAACGCTGCGGAAGCGTGGCCTATCTGTACCTCTCGAAGCTCATCGTCAACGGACACCCCAAAGACCTCAAGAAGCTGCCGGAGGTGACTCCGCCGGGAATGCGTCGCGTGGAAGTGGAGTGCAAGGATGGAGTGGCCTCGCTGATGACGTCGGCGCGTACGCTTGCGTACGTGCACGCATCGACGATCTTCGGAACGTCGCTGCACATGCTGGTCGATGAGCAGGTCTCGAACGAGACCATCGACAGAGACTTGGAGGCCTTCGGGATCTCCTCGGTCGTCGTCCGCGACATCGATCCGACGCTGGAGGATGTCTTCGTGCGTCTGACCGAGGTTCATGCGGCTGAGCTGGAGGCGCGGTCGTGAACGGGTTCGGCGCTGTCTTCCGCAAGGAGCTCACGCAAATGATGCGCGACAAGACCACGTTCATGTTCGCGCTGTTCGTCCCGGTCTTCGAGCTCATTCTCTTCGGGGTCATCGACATGACCGCCAGGAACATCCCCACGATGGTGTTCGATCAAAGCCGCACGCAGGAAAGCCGCCGCCTGGTCGAACAGTTCAGCGCCACCGGCTACCTGCAGTTGATCGGCTACGCCACTTCACGGGCGGGGCTGCAGCAGTCGATCGTGGCAGGTCACGCTCAAGTGGCGATCGAGATCCCGCCGGATTACGCGCGCAACCTCGCGAACGGGCGGCGCGCGGACGTGCTGGTGCTCATCGACGGTTCGGACTCCAGCGTGGCCACGCAGGCGCTCGCGGCGGCGAACGGAGTGGTCCTGCAGGAAGGAGTGCGTGAGCTCATGGAGAGGACCGGCGCAGGGGAGCCGCTCATCGAGGCCCATCCGGTGATGATGTTCAACCCCGACATGCGCAGTGCGAACCTGCTCATCCCGGGCCTCATCGCCATCCTGCTCACGTTCTCCGGGACGATTCTCTCCGCGTTCGCCATCGTGAAGGAGCGCGAGCGGGGCACGCTCGAGCAGCTCATGGTCACACCGGTGGCGCCAATGGCCGTGGTGCTGGGCAAGATCCTGCCGTACATGGGACTGGCCTACGGAACGCTGATGATCATCCTGGTGCTGATGCGCTACCTGTTCCGCGTGCCGTTCAACGGAAGCGTCACGCTGCTGCTGGCGCTGTCGTCGGTCTATCTGTTGGCGCTGCTCTCGTTCGGCCTGCTCATCTCGTCCCGGGCAGAGTCCCAAATGGAAGCCATGCAGCAAGCGATGGGCGTCATGTTGCCGAGCGTGCTCCTGTCCGGCTACGTCTTCCCCCTGGCCGCACTGCCCCTCCCGCTGCGAATGATCTCCTATCTCCTGCCGGCCACGCACTTCATCAAGATCGCGCGCGGCATCATCATCCGCGGGGCCACGTTCAACGATCTCTGGGAACCAGTGCTGGCTCTGCTGGCCATCTCCGCGGTGCTGATTCTGGCCAGCGCGCGGGCGTTCAAGAAGACCGTGTCTTGATTCGATGTTTTTAGACGCAGTCTCACAGTCTCACAGTCTCATAGGGTTCCTTCGCACCGGCATGCCAGTCACTTGGGATCCATGGTGAGGCGATCAATCATCTTCGACAGGCCTGCGCTGATTTGCGCGGTCAACGTTCGCACTCCGCTGACATCCTTCGCCAGTTTTGCTCGCGTCAGGATTTCGATCTGAGTCTCGAGCTCATAGAGCGATCCCCGAGCCTGAACGAGGTAATGGCGCCGGTCCTTTGTGGTCGAACGCCCCTGCCCTTCAGCGATGTTGCTCGGGACACTCAACGCCGCACGCACGATCTGATCGGCGATCGCAAACCTCCGCTTGGCGATCAGGCGATCGGAAAGCAAAATGATCCGCACAGCGAGGTCGACAGACGCTTCCCAGACGTAGAGTCTCCGGAAAGAGTTCTTCATGAGATTGCATGAGTGCGAGGAGAAAACGCGACGACTCCCGGAAGGAGCGGGCAGTGTGGAGGGATGGAGCCTAGCACACCTATGAGACTGTGTGCCTATGAGACTGTGAGACTAGAACGCGGTAACCCGCCGACTACAAAACGTACCGCGAGAGATCCTCATCCCGCACGATGCCTTCGAGCACGCGGGAGACATAAGCCGCGTCGATGACCACGGTCTCACCGCCGCGTTCGGAGGCGTCGAAGGACAACTCGTCGAGCAAACGTTCGAGAATCGTGTGCAGCCTTCTGGCGCCGATGTTCTCGGTCTTCTCGTTGACCACCGCGGCGTAGCGGGCGATCTCCGCGACTGCGTCGTCGTTGAAGGTGAGCGTCACTCCCTCCGTGGCCAGGAGGGCCGTGTACTGCGTGGTCAGGGCGTTCTTGGGCTCGCGGAGGATGCGCTCGAAATCGTTCTCGGTGAGCGACTCCAACTCCACGCGGATGGGGAAGCGGCCCTGCAGCTCGGGAATGAGATCCGAGGGTTTGGACACGTGGAAAGCTCCGGCGGCGATGAAGAGGATGTGGTCGGTCTTCACCATGCCGTACTTTGTGTTCACGGTCGTGCCTTCCACGATCGGGAGGAGGTCGCGTTGCACGCCCTCGCGTGAGATGTCCGGCCCCCCCGAGGAGCTCTGGCGGCCGGCGATCTTGTCGATCTCGTCGAGGAAGACCATGCCGCTCTGCTCCACGCGGTCGATGGCCTCGCGGGCCACGTTCTGCTGATCGACCAGCTTGTCCGCCTCCTCCTGAACCAGGATCTCGCGAGCATCTCCGACGCGCATCTTCTTGCGCTTCGACTTGCCGCCGAAGAGACCGGGCATCATGTCCTTCACGTTCACGCCCATCTCTTCCACGCCCTGGGGGGTGAAGATCTCGAACGACGGGAACCCTTGTTCCTTCACCTCGAGCTCCACTTCGCGCTCGTCGAGCTTTCCTTCGTCCAGCCAACGTCCGAGCTTCTCCCTCGTTTCCGCGGAGGAATCCTCCGGTTCGGGCGCGGCAATGAAAGCCGGCCTGGCCCGGGGAGGGCGCGAATCGGGGAGGAGGATGTCCAGGATTCGCTCCCGCGCGTTGCGCTCGGCCTGCTCGCGCACCATGCGGTTCTTCTCGTCCTTCACCAGCTTGATGCCGATCTCCGTGAGGTCGCGCACGATCGACTCGACGTCCCGTCCAACGTACCCCACCTCCGTGAACTTGGAGGCCTCGATCTTCAGGAACGGCGAGCGCGTGAGGCGTGCCAGCCGCCGGGCGATCTCCGTCTTTCCGACGCCGGTCGGTCCGATCATGATGATGTTCTTCGGCGCCACCTCGTCGCGCAGCTCGGCGGGGAGCTGCTGGCGTCTCCAGCGGTTGCGGAGTGCGATGGCCACGGCGCGCTTGGCCGCACGTTGCCCGACGATGTACTTGTCGAGCTCGCGCACGATCTCCGTCGGCGTGAGGCGTTCTGCGTGGAGCAGCGAGTCATCGAGAGCGGCAGGAAGCTGAATCACCATGGTTTCAGAGGGTCTCGACCGTAATGTGGTCATTGGTATAGATGCAGATTTCGGCGGCGATGCGCATCGACTCCTCGGCGATCTGCGCGGCGGTCATGCTCGTGTGCTTCATCAGCGACCGGGCCGCGGCCAGCGCGAACGAGCCGCCGGAGCCGATGGCCAGGATCCCGTCATCAGGCTGAATGAGATCGCCCGTTCCGGAGATGAGATAGGCGCGCTCGATGTTCGCGACGATCAGCATGGCCTGCAGTTGCCGGAGGTATTTGTCCATCCGCCAGTCCTTGGCCAGTTCCACCACCGCCCGCTCCATGTTCCCCCGGTACTCCTCGAGCTTCGCTTCGAAGCGGGAGAAGAGAGCGAATGCGTCCGCGGCCGAGCCGGCAAACCCGGCGATGATCTTGTCGTGATACAGACGCCGCACCTTCGACGCACCGTGCTTCATGACCGTGTTGCCGACGGTGACCTGCCCGTCGCCGGCCATGGCCACCTGACCATCACGGCGTACGCAGATGACGGTCGTGGCGCGAATGACTGTGTCTTCCATGGCGGGCGGATCGTATCGCATCGGGGCTCACGGAAAAGCGACGCGCGCTCGGGGCCACTTCAGACGCTCGGAACCTCGGTCCCCTGAGCCGGGTCCTCCGTGTTCAGCGGGGGAAAGTCCTCCGGCACCGGGGCCACGAGCGCTTCGCCGAAGTCGGGATGCTCGAGCTTCCAGGCGTGGAGGAGCATCCGCGGGGCCTTCATGGTCGAGCCGTAGCGGCGGTCCCCGACGACGGGGCGCTCGATCGATTTCATGTGAATGCGGATCTGGTGAGTGCGTCCGGTGCGGATCTCGGCCTCGACCAGCGTCCGGCCGTCCAGCATCCGCAGCGGTCGAATGATCGAGTGGGCGTCCTTCTCCCCAATGGGCGTCTCGATGGTCAGCTCCTTTGGAACCGTCCCTTCCACGACCGCCAGGTAGGTCTTGCGGATGCCGCGTGAGGCGAAGAGCTCGGACAAGCGTGCCGCCGCGGATGGATTCTTCGCAAAGATGACCACCCCGCTGGTGTGAGTGTCGATGCGGTGCACGAGGTGCAGAGTGCGGTAACGGACGCGCATCAACTCCTCGAGCGACCGTTGCTTGCGGTCGCGGGCCGGTTGGGTGGGGATGCCGGAAGGCTTGTTCACCGCCACCCAATCCACCGTCTCGCGGATCACCACGATCTCCGGCAAGGCCTCCGCCAGGGTGATGCGGTCGCGCTCACTCACCTCACGCGAAGCGACGCGGATGGGCCGGTCATTGACGAAGACTCGTTCCGCGGCGATCAGCTCACGCGCCTTGCGCCGCGAGACCTCCGGGTAGCGTGCGGCAACGGCCTGGTCGAGTCTCATCAGGAGTAAGAGTATCCCGATCGGCCCGGCCCCAGCCCGTTCTACCTCAGAGGCATAGAGCGGCGTAGCCCAAGGAACGCCGGCGTCTCGCCGGCTGGCTGTGCGGCGTCCTCGCCGCGGGCGGGGGAAGCATGCCAGGGGCAGCAATCACCGCTCTCGCAAGAAAGGCTCGCGGGCGAGACGCCCACGGGCCAGCCGGCGGGGACGCCGGCGCTCCAATGCTCCGCCTGCAAATCTTCGTGTCGTGCAAAGAAATTCGAGGTAGTAGTACAGCGCGGACTGCGCCCCCACCCCAAGGAACGCCGGCGTCTCGCCGGCTGGCTGTGCGGCGTCCCCGCCGCGGG
>JBDTOZ010000700.1:0-7198 GCA_039932995.1 Acidobacteriota bacterium
CGGTCCCGCTGAATCTCAATCGGGCACTAACTTGCGCTCTATTTTGGCGGGCTCCAGCTCCCACATCGCGCCGGTCAGGGCGTCGATGCCGATTCCGGCTCCGCCGAAGAATGCGCCGAGAAGGAAATCGATGAATGCCTGGTCGGAATGCCGGGTCGCACCGCTCCCTCCTCCGACGATCAGCGCCCCGAAGTTTGCCCAGAACCAGCGGCTCGGGCCCGTAGTGAGCACCACGGTCTCGGATTGAAAACCGGGCCGCGTCAGAATGAGCGAACACTGTTCGACGCGGCGCGGCAGACGAACCGTCGTCGGCGTCACCGCCACCGGCTGCGTCTTTCCGCAGCGGATCTCGACGTTGGCACCGGCGGGATCGCTGACGACGCTGATCTCCTGGTGACGCCCGTTGTGCAGAGTCGCACAGCCCTGGGTGAAAAGGACCGCCGCGATCAAGGTCTTGAGGTTCACGCGATCTGCTCCTTCGCTGAAGCCATGATGCTATCAGCCGCGGCGCGTTTCCACCGTCAATATCCGCGAGCGCGATCGCGAGCCGGAGCAGTATCGTAAGGCGTCTCGCCCGCGGTGAAAGGCCCGGACAAATGTCCGGGCCATCACATGCTCAGGCGCGGCGCGTCGATCAGTCGTTCGATTTCAGGTGCAGGCGCTCGTGGCATTCCACCAGCTTGCAGAGGCAATTCGGTCCCTGGAAGGGCTTGCCGTCGGATTTCAAGGGGATGGGCAGCCCGCGGCCATCGTCCTTGCCCTCGGTGAGGGTGTAGAAGAGCTCGAAGTCGATGTCGAATTCGGTCGAACGGACATTCTGGTTGGCCGCCACGTTCAATTCCATGATCCCGCCTCCGCCCCCGTAGAGGACGGAAGTGAATCGACGCAGGTCATTCGGATCCACCGCGATGCCGACGGTTTGGTCGAACGCCCGTTGGAAGTCGGCAAAGACCAGCTCGCGGTCGCGCTGGTGGTCCGGCAGGAACGGTTCCGGTGTGCCGTCGCCCAGGTTCTCGATATCGATGGCCGTATCACTCGGATCTCCATTGGAGACCCACAGCTCTGCATCCTGGTCCAACCTGAATTTCAGCGAGTCCAGTCGTTCGCCCGCGCCATCCAGCGAATACATGGCGATCTCCACTTCATGGACGTCGACGGAAACGATGACGTTCGGTGCCACGGTGCGCGGCTGGTCCGAGCCGCGCGCAGGGGAGAACACGACCTCCACCCCATCGGCCTTGTCGAAAATGCCGCCGCCGGTGACGTTGCCCCACGGCACGAGGATCTGCGCTTCGGCTTCCCTTCGCACGGGAGTGGCCGCGGTCATCATGCCGTCGAGAAGAAAGCTGCGTCCGGGCCAGATCTCGCGGGCGTCCGGGACCCTGTCGATGCTGTGGACCGAGGCCTGTCTTCCCACTGCTCCCGGGCTCTGACCGAGAATGGCCGGGTCGTCGTAGACCAGCGTCCCGGGCTTTCCGCTGTCGTCGAACCGAAACTCCATCCGTTCGCGGACGGGGTGCCAGATGTTCCACTTGGGCTTGAATTTCGACTGTTGGAAGACCTCGTCCGGCGGACGGCTATTCTCGACGGGGGTCATGGTGGTGTAGACCGTCGGCACGTGCATGGGGATGTACTTCGGCCCTTCCCCGGTCCGTCGCGCGAGGTCGGACCCTCGCCGCGTGGAATGAGCCATGACGCCGAACAACGGACCATCCTGTTCCCGCCCTCCGTCCGCCGGACGCGGTGGTCCGACGGCGATGACTCCGTCGAAGATGATTCTCAGTTGGTGCTTCCCCGCGGTTGCCTCACTGGTCTCTTTCATACGTCCTCTCCTTTCTCGACTCCCATGAGCGGACCGGGCGCTCCGGCGATGGCAAACGCCGCCCACGCGCCCGGTTCGTTGGGCCACTGCTGCATCAACGAAAGCTGTGCGTCGCGCACCGCATCGGCGCGCGTCTTCCCGCGGGCGATGGCCTCGTGGAACGGGACCGCGAACGCCTCCGCCACTTCGTCCGCGACCGGCCAGAGCGTGTAGACCACCGAGGGGACGTTCTGGCTGAGGAGCGCATTCGCCACGCTCATCGTGGGGCGCGGCGAGCGACCGGTGTCGCAGGCGGAGAGCACGACCAGGCGCGCGCTCGCGAACGAGCGCTCATCCAGTTCGTGGACGTAGAGCAGCTCGCCGCTCTCGAAGGCGAGCGCGGAGAAGAGCGGGCGTGCCGCGTTGACCAGCACGTGGCCCGCGAAATGGACGATGGCGAAAGAGGGCGAGCGCGCCAGGAACAGCGTGCGGGAGGCGTGCGGCGCGGTCTGCACGTTCGCGTAAGAGCGGGATGCGCGCTCGACTTCCTGCTTGGCCAGGGGCAGCGCGTCGAGGTCTCCTCCCGGGACGGGTGCCGCGGCGAAGAAGGCCGACAGGGGAGCCGCGCGCGTCCGGTCCGTGCGCATGGCGCGCACGAAGGCGCGGAAGCTGGGAGCGGTGGCCAGGGCATTGCGCATCACTAGGCGTTCGCCTGCGCCGGTGCGCAGCATCGAGTACGCCACGCTCTCGAGCTCCGCCGGCGGCTGGATCAGGAGAGTCGTGCCGCGCGGGACGCCGTCGATCCAGGGACGGAGCAGCGCGTTCGAAAGGCTCTCCACCGCGGGCTCGTCGTTGCAGGAGCGGACGGCGCAGCGGCGCAATCGCTCGCCGCCCTGCAGAAGCTCGTTCCTCTCCACGGGCCGTCGCGTCGCGCGGATCGTGTCCCGGCGGACGATCCAGGTGATCAGCTCATCCTTCAGCAAATGATGAGCGATGGCGATCTGGCCCGGGGGTAAGCCCTTCTGCAGCTCGCCGATGCCGTCGCCCTCGCCGCGAGACGAACTGAAGGCGTCGCGCACCCCGGCGCCGCGAGCGTGGAGGGAGGAGATGCGCAGCGCGTTGGACCGCTCTGCGATCGACAGTGCGCCGGCGATGCGGCCTTCGCGCAGGAGCAGCCGGATGGCGCGATCGAAGGGGGACTCCCCACCGCCGGCGATGCCCAGGGCCAGGACCGTCTCGTCGATGCGCGGCTCCCGCGACTCGAGGATGTCGATGGCACGGCGATAGTCGATCTCCGCGTGCGCGGGGTCGTTCCTTTTCTCGTACGCCGATCCCCGCTCGGTGAGGAGCTGCGGCAGCCAAATCGAATGCTCCGTCTTCTCGTGCGCGGCGATGGCGTGGTCGAGCTCTCCGAGAATCGGATTCGCGGAGAAGATCTGCGAGCCTGCCTCCGCGATCGCCAGCCGGAACTGAACGTCCGCCCGTGACGCGTCGTCCTTCACGTCGCGAAGCAAGGCTCGTCCACGCTGGAAGTGCAATGCCGCCGCGCGGCGGTCCCCGCGCCGGCAGGCGATGACGCCCCGCAGCATGGCCTCATTCACGTCGGAAGCCTCGGTCGTCGAAGAGGCGGCCAGGTCCTCGAGGAACAGCTCCGCGGTGGCCACATACCCGTGGCGAAGCATGAACGCGATCGCGTCCTCGAGGATCTTGCGGCGGCGATCGCGGATGGCCGGCGTGTGGCAGGCCACACCGTCGAGAAAGTGTCCCAGCGCCAGCTCGCTCTCGCCGCCCGCGGCGAACACGTTGGCGAGCAGGACGTGCATGAAGCCGGCCGACGTGGCATCGCCGAACTTCTCGAATTCCGCGAGCGCGTGCTGCAGATGCCCGGACGCTTCGTAGATGTGTCCCATCCGGTACAGCACTTGTCCTTCCCCGTAGGCCGCGCGCGCGGCGAGCCAGGGGTACTTTCTCAGGCCGGACACTTCCTGCCGGAATGCGTGCATGGCCTCGACGCAGCCCGGTGTTCCCTGCGAGCACTCGCTGCGGATGCGTTGATCGCGCGCGAGGAGGAAGAGCGGCACGTCGAGGGCACGGAGCTTTGTTTCCGCGGCGGCGTAGGACCTGCGCGCATCCTCGTAATCGTTGTGCTCGAACGAATCGCGCCCGTGCAGGTAGGTGAGGAGGGCCGCGTTGACGCGTTGTCGATCGTGGGTCGACAGGCGCCGCAGCGCGGCGGCGGCGTCCGTGGCGAGATGGTCGCCGGCCACGACGTCGGTGAGCGGCTCGCCGGCGATGGCTTGCGAGATCAGCCGTCGATAAAAGAACAGCTCCAGCGACGCATCCGGAGGTGCGGCCGCGCGTCGTGCCGACGCCTCCCGTCGCGTCGCCGCTTCGCCGCCCCAGCCCGACGTCGACTCCTTCGCCGCGATCTCCCCCCACGCGCGCGCGGCGAAGGCGGGCATGCCCAGGCGATCGACGGCGATGGCCCGATTCCAGGCCGCACTCGGCGCGCGGGTCAGCCTCCACGCGCGGTCGGCGGCCTCATAAGCCAGCACGACACTGCGACGGTCCGCCGGCCGCTGCAACGCCGCGGCACTGAAGTCGATCAGGAGATCGGCGTCCGTGGACCGCTGCATCGCCGCCGGGGAATCGGACTCCTCCGCTCCCTGACCGAGCAGCTCAGACAGGATGGCCAATGCCGCGTCGTGCTTCTGGGCGAAGAGCAGCGCGGTCGCGGTGAAGCGTCTCGCCTCCGGCGATCGATCGGCCTGGTCTCCGATCGGGATCGCCGTTCGCTGCGGCGACGCGGCCCGGTACGGCCGATAGTCGAACGTCTCCGCGAGCCGCCCCTCCACCGGCCGGAAGCGCAACGCATGCGCCGCCGAGAGGAGACGGCGTCGCGGAGCGGTCTGCCAGCGAACGACTCCCGCCGCGATCGCCCCCGTCAATAGAACGACGATGACCGCCATCCGGAGATGTGTCCGCGAGTAGTCGCCTGTTCGCATGAGGGGAAGAGGCAAGTATAGCGGTGGGCCATTTCACGGCCGTCGTGGGGGTACGCCGGACCGGCCTGATGTTCGGTGGCGGCACGCCTTCGGCGCTTGCCACCGGCTCATCTCCACCACGCCTCCGGCGTGAAACCCTTCAGAATGTGAAGAAAATGGGGCGGCAGGCATTGTCGAGCAACGCAAGCGCCCGTGAAGAAATCGTCCAAATGAGCTGTCATCCCGGCGTCGAGCGAGGGACCTGGGCGGGCGCCAAACACATGCCTCGTGCCCCGCCCACCCAGGTCCCTCGCTCGACGCTCGGGATGACATCGAAGAGGTCATCCCACTCAACGAGGCCCGCGATTTTGCGCGAACAGCGTGCCCAAGGCTTAGCCAACCAGCGCCGCCGGCCGTGCCGGCCCGGGCTCGCTACGTGCCCGGGCCTCCGTATCGCGTCGCGCCGAATGCCGTTCGATTGATGTCGTAATACGGCGGATAGTTCGGTCCGAGCGACTGCATGTCGCGATACCAGCAGACCCACGCCGCCGCGTCCACGTCGCACAGGGTCTGGTTGATGGCCGCACCTGCATTCGAGGGAAAGAGTCCATTGCCCATCTGCACGTCGGGAGGAATGCCGTTGTCGGTGGCCACTTCACCGAACCATTGGATCAGGCTCGATCGCGTGAACGACCCGCTCCACTCCGTTCCCGGAAAGTAGCCGAGCCACTGATTGTCGAACCACGCCCACCAATTGCCCTGATAGAAGACGTAGCCGATGTAGACGTCGCGATCGACGAGCGCGCCGAGGTTCATGCCCGGAAAGTACGTCCCGCTGTATTGCACCCAACCGCAGCCGTCGTAGCAGGTCGGCGCCCAATTGATCCAGTGAAAGACGAAAAGGTGCGGATCGGAATCGGAGTACTGGACCGGCGACAGGTTCCATCCCAACTCGATGATGTTGCCGTTACCGTCTCCGCCCTGCACCGCGAGCTCGTCGAGGGAATGGCCGCTTCCACTGAAGCCGGGCCGCTGGATGCGCATCGTCATTCCTCCGCCGTCTGCCGCGGTCGCGAACGATGCCGGCCCGTAGTAATAGCAGGTGCCGAAGGACGAGACGCCATTGCATCCCGGCGGATCGGGAGGCACTTTGTGCGGCTCGCGATCCGGTCCGGGCGGGATGTAGTAGATCTTCTTCCACGGAAAGACCTCGATCCGCTGCCGCTTGCCGAAAAAGTCTTCTACCGTTCCCTCGGTGGGCCGCAGCAGCGGATTCCCTTTCGCGACGATGTTCTTCGCGATCGTGCGCGACACCGGCACGCGTCCGCTCCCGCACGGCTGGAGCGTGATGAGCGGCTTGGCGGGGCGCTCGATCCTGCGTCCCTTGTCATCCAATCGGCCGAGGGACAGGACGTCCCGCGGCGGCGGAGCGGCTGTGGTGACGGGACGCTCCTGGCAATCGTAGGGACCGAGAGCAGCGGCGGCCACGTCGACCGGCGCCCTTCGCGAATCGCCACCGCTCGTGCTGGCGCACTGCACGGTCAAGAGCGCGAGCGCGCCGAGGAGAAGGAACCTGCCCATGACTTTCATGAGGATCTCCTTTTGATGGATGGAAGGAATGTAGGTCTCAATGAGACTCCCGGCAAGTCCGTCGATGCCCAAAACGGCGGCTGTGCCGGCCGGCCCGGTCATGCGCGTCACTTGTCGACGATCTCAAACGCGCAGCTCCCGCTGTCACATGCCGGGGCGGGAATGCAGGTGGCCGTGTCCCCATCGACCTTCGCGGTGCAGGAGCCTCGCGTGGAAAACTTCTGCTCTTTCTTGACGCAGGAGCAGCGGAGGAGCGCTTCGACGTTACCATCGCCCCTTACAAACAGAGTTCCGTCGTTGTCGATCCCTAGAATGGGAGGGTTGGTCCCGCTGACCACCAGCCCGCCCTCGGTGATGTTCACGCCGGCCAGGATCTCCACCGACGTATCGCCCGCGCGATTCGCCGTGATGAAGCCGTGCTCGAAGGTCTGTTGCATGTTTTCCGCGGTGAGCCGTTCGTCTGCCACGGGATATCCGAGGGCTCCGCCTTCCGCACCGAGCTCCTTGTACTTCTTCAGCATGGTGCCGCTCACGAGGTGTGCCCCGGTCTTGCCGGACCAGTAGACGGAGCCCTTCTCGAAGTCCCAGGCGCGACCACCGGCGGCGTCGCGCCGCTCCTGGCCGACCTGCTTGCCGAGCCCCTGTTTGAGCGCACCGACTCCGGCCCGCATCTGGTCTTGCGCGAACGCCCCGGACACCGCAACGAAAAGGATCCATAGGGTCATGACGGCTTTCTTCATCGTTCTTCTCCTGCTGAAAAATTGGATCTGACGATCCCCGTCCCTACTTACGGCTGCCGACGGAAACCGGATGGGGGAGGGGG
>JBDTOZ010000701.1:0-9947 GCA_039932995.1 Acidobacteriota bacterium
CGGCGAGGACGCCGCACAGCCAGCCGGCGAGACGCCGGCGTTCCTTGGGTGGCGGCTCCGCCGCTCTGTGAGACTGTGAGCCTATGAGACTGTCTGTGAGACTCACGTTCCGCTGACTCGAAACCGCGCAGACTCGAGCTCGACGACTGGAAGACCCGGCGACCCGACGACTCGAAGACCGGCGACGAGAAGACAAGAAGACGAAGACGAAGAGGAAGGTCAGGGCAGTGCCAGAGCGACGGCTTCGCTGACGTCGCAGGGCGCCGATCCCACCGCGATCAGGTCCTCGTCGAACTGTTTGCGCTCGACCGGGGGGACGGGAGTGCCGAGACGGGTGCGGAGGGTGGCGGCCGCGCCGAGGAGGCGGGGGTCGCGGCGGAGACCGCCGAGCGCTTCGAGCACGCTGGCGCTGCGCCAGCGGTCGCCCAACTCCCAATGCAATTGCAGACTGTCCTGCAGAATCGACTCGGCCCGCCGTGTCTGTCCGCGGGCACGCAGGGCGTTGCCCAGCAGATTCAACGACCAGGCGATCCCTTCCTTGAACCCGCCCGTGCGCGACCACGACAGACACTCCTCGAGCCGCTCCTCGGCGAGCTCGAAGTGTTGCGAATAGAGCGCCGCGGCCGCGAGATTCAGCAGCGACCATGCCACCCCTTCCGTGTCCCGACGCTCCCGGAAGAGCTGCAGGGTCTGCAGTCCCAGCTCATTCGTGCGCGGGAAGTCTCCCATCAGCCACGACGAGAAGCCGACGTAGTTGAGCGACCGGCCCACGTTGGCTCGGTCCTCCAGCTCGCTCCAGATCGTGCGCGACAACAGGTGCAAGTCGATGGCGTGCTCGTACTCGCCGCGCTCGCGCGCGATCGAGCCGCGAAACTGCAGCGACTGGGCCAGACTGACCGGATCGCCGTGGGCACGGGCCAGATCGATCGACGATTCGAGCAGCGTGATGGCGCGCTCGTAATCGCACTGCAGAAACGCCAGCGCGCCCGCACCGGTCTCCACCTTGGCCCTCTCTGCGATGCCCTCCCCGTTCGGCACCGCCAGGATCGTCTCCAGGGCCCGACGTCCTTCCGTGTAGTGACCGCGCAGGTACCAGGACCACCACAACGCTCCGCCGAGGCGGAGGGCCGTTTCGGCGTCGTCGGTACTGGAGGCCCACTCGATGGCCGTGCGGAAGTTGTCCTCATCCTCGTCCAGCCGCTCCATCTCCAACTCGTTCTCTTCGGCGATGGAGGTCATGAGCGTGGCGTGCGCGCGCCGGACGTCGTTGTGCCGCGACTGCTCACTGAGGATCTGCAGTCCATACTCGCGAATCGTCTCCAGCATCACGAAGCGCGGTTGCTCTTCCGCAGAGCCGGCGTCGCGGCGGAGGAAAGCGTTGTCCATCAGCCCACTGATCCCGTCGAGCACGGAGTCCGCCGGCTGCAACAGCGAGCCCTCGGGCGGCGCGGAACGGGCGCCATTCCCGCCTGCCGCCGGCTGCAGGCTGTCGACGAGCCGTTCCGCGGCGTCCAGGGTGAAGCCGCCCCGAAACACGGAGAGCACGCCGAAGAGATGTTTCTGCGGCTCGTCGAGCAGTTGGTAGCCCCAGGAGATCGCGGCGCGCATGGTCTGCTGGCGCTCGGGCAGATCGCGCGATCCGCCGGAGAGGAGCTTGAGCCGATTCTCCACGCGGCTGAGCATCGCCTTGGGAGGAAGCACTTTCACACGCGCGGCCGCGAGCTCGATGGCCAGGGGCAGTCCGTCCAGACGCACGCAGATCTCGGCAATGGCCCGGGCGTTCTCCGCGGTCAGGAGAAAATCGCTCTTCACCGCGGTGGCCCGTTCCACGAAGAGCGCGACGGAGGGATAGCCCGCCAGCGCGTCGGCGTTCAGCGGCAGGTCGAGGGGCGGCGTCATCAAGGGCGGCACCGCGTACTCACGCTCCCCGTTGATGCGCAACGGCGAGCGGCTGGTCACCAGCGCCTTCACGCGCGGAGCCGACGCCAGAATCTGCCCCACCAGCGGCGCGGCGTCGAGGACCTGCTCGAAGTTGTCGAGGATGAGCAGCATGGTCTTGTCGCGGAGGGCGTGAACGATGCCGTCCAGCAGCGGCGCTCCGCCTTCATGCACCCCCAGCGTGGCCGCGATCTCGGAGAGCACCAGCCGCGGATCGCGGATGGGCGCCAGCGACACCCACCACACCCCATCGAACATGTCCATGAGCAGCGTGGCCCCGGTGTCGAGGCTGAGGCGCGTCTTGCCGGTGCCGCCGGGACCGGTGAGCGTGACCAGGCGGACGTCGTCACGCCGGAGCAGCGAGAGCACGTCGTCACGCTCTGCATCGCGGCCCACCAGCGGCGCCAGCGTGACCGGCAGATTCGAGGGTGGCGGATCGAAGGCAGCCACGGTCTCGGTGGTGGCCATGCGCGACTCACTGGAGCCGCGCACCCGCGCCGCATCGCGCTCGAGATCCGTCTGCAACTGCCGCAGCTCGCGCAGCATCTCCCCGGCCGTGTCGTAGCGCCGCCCGCGGTCCTTCACCAGCGCGTGCGCCAGGATGGCCGCCATGCGCGGCGGCGCCGCCGAGCCATCGCGATGCGTGAGCGGAGGAGGCTCGCTCCGCAGGATGCTGGCCGCGACGTCGGAGGAGCTCTCCCCGTCGAAGGGCAGCCGGCCACTGACCAACTCGTACAGCAGGACGGCCGTGCTCCAGATGTCGCTTCGCGAGTCGAGCGTCATCCCGCGCAACTGTTCGGGCGACATGTAGAACACCGTCCCCCGCACGACGCTGGGATCCGTCTTGCGCAGATCGGGATCGGGCAGCGTGGTCGTCCGGGCCAGCCCGAAGTCGAGCAGCTTCAAGTACCCGTCGCGCCGGATCATGATGTTGTCCGGCTTGATGTCGCGGTGCACCAGTCCCGCCTCTTCCGCCGCCGCCAGCGCCGACGCGATCTGGATGCCGACATCCAGCACATCCTTCAGCGACAGCTCCGTGCGCACCATGCGCTGGCGCAGCGTGATCCCGTCGACGTACTCGGTGGCGATGAAGCGCTCCTCGCCGATGACGCCGATGTCGTAGACCGTGAGGATGTTCGGATGATTCAACGCCGAGGCCGCGCGGGCCTCGTATTCGAGCCGCCGGCGAAGATCCTCGTCCGCGCGCACCGCCGCCGCCAGAACCTTGAGCGCCACCGGCCGCTGCAACTCCGGATCGTGAGCGAGATACACCTCACCCATGCCCCCCGCCCCCAGCAGCGAGCGGATCTCGTAACGGCCTAATCGGGTTCCTGGTTGCAGCACGTATGCGGGATTTTATGCGGTTGGCGGTTGCTAGTTGTATTGGGGATCGGCGCACAGAGGTAGAAATCGTGGCGACCGGGAACTTCGTCTCTCTCGCAGAGCATGATCCGTGGGAGCTCACATCGCAAGCAACCAGCAACCAGCAACGAACCACCAGCACGCAGCCGGAGCAAAACCGTGACAGCGCAACCTCGTCGGCTCTGGCTGACCGGAAATTCTCGGCGACTGACCGTGCGTTCAGCAGCCTGAACATGACCTCCAGGTCCAAGGAAGAAGTCGTCCAGGAGTATCGGGTCCAGTCCATTCAGGAAGCGACGATGCGCGTCATCGCCCGCAAAGGAATGGCCGCGGCCACGATGCAGGAGATCGCGGACGAGGCCGGCGTGGCCAAGGGAACCATCTACCTCTACTTCCGGGACCGTGACGAGCTGGTGGAGACCACCTTCGACGGGGCCATCAAGCAGCTCATGAGCGAGATCGACGCGGTCATCGACCGGGAGATGCCCTTCGAGGAAAAGATCCGGGGCATCATGGCCGCGCAACTGGCCTTTTTCGGCGCCAACCGCGAGTTTTTCCGCCTCTATCTCTCACTGCGTATGCCGGAGGGTCCTTCGGAGCGGCAGCGCCGGCAGAAGCAGACCTGCCACCCGCAATACCGCGTCCGTGCGCAGCGTCTCGCGGACGTGCTGCGCACGGCCATGGAAGCGGGCGAGATCGAGCAGGTGGATCCTTACCGGCTGGCCCTCTTCATCATCGAAGGAAGCACCGCCATCATCCTCGAACGCCTCAGTGAGGATCATCCGCCCACCGACGCGGCGGACGTAGACCTCATCGCAAATCTCATCCTCAACGGAGTTCGGAAACGGAGAGTGAGTTGAAACGACTTTTTCTGGGAGTGCTCATCGCGATCAGCGCGGTGACGATGGAAGCACAGACGAAGCTGACCTTCGAGCAGGCGCTCGCGCGCGCCATGCAGGTCAACAACACCGTCGAGCGGACGCGGCAGGACATCGGCGTGGCCATGGCCGCGCGCAATCAGCTCTTGTCCGCGGTGCTGCCGCGGATCACGCTGAGCGGCGACCTGACGCGGAACTCGATCGAGCAGAAGTTCGGCGAGGGAAGCGACTCGATCGCCATCCTTCCGCGCAACGACTGGGCCTATCGCGTGGTGCTCGAGCAGCCGGTGTATGCCGGACGCCGCGAGCTGCGCGCGTATTCGCAGGCCAAGATCAACGTCGAGAACGCGCGTGAGGGCACGCTGGCCTCCGAGGACGGAGCGCTGCTGCGCGTGTCCTCGAGCTACCTGGCCGTACTCAATGCCGACCGGCGCGTGGACATCGAGAAGCGCAACATCGAGCTGGCCCAGAGACGCCTCGTGCAGGCCCAGGCGTTCTACGAGGCCGGAGAAGTGACCAAGGTCGACGTCTACCGGGCCGAGACGGCGCAGAAGGCGGCCCAGCGGCTGTTGGCCGCGGCCGGGCAACAGCGCGAGTACGCGGTGGCCTCGCTGCGCACCGAGCTCGATCTGGACGGCACGATCGAGGTGTCCGCCCCCGAGCATCCGCTGGAGGCCCTCCCCGACGAGGCCGCGCTCATCGCCCGTGCGCAGTCGCAACGGCCGGACGTGACCATCGCCGAGAACAATCTCCGCATCGCCTCGCTCGAAGTGAGCAAGCAGCGCGGCTACTGGCTGCCCACGGTCACGTTCGACGGTGGCTGGATTCAGCAGAAGACCCCTTTCCCCGCCAACTCGTACGCTTACGGCGCGCTGCGCTTCAACGTCCCGCTCTTCCAGGCGGGCGAAGTGATCGCACGCGTGGCCGGGGCCAAGAGCCGCGAGAAGCAGGCCGAGATCGCACTGGAAGAGGCGAAGGTCAATGCGCGCGAGGACGTCCGCCGCGCGCTGGCGGACCTTCACTCCGCCGAGACGGGTCTGCAGCTCGCGGGTGAACAGCTCGAGGCCGCGCAGGCCGAATACGATCAGGCCTTCGAGCTCTATCGCGCCCAGGAGGCGACGTCCCTGGACGTGGCCTCCTCGGAGACCTCGCTGGCGGACGCGCGTCGCGCCGTCGCCGAGGAAACGCTGAACCGGGACCTGGCCGCGCTGCGCGTCTGGTTCGCGGCCGGCTCCATCAAGACTGCCGTCGGAATTCAGGGCGCAGCGAGCGGGGCGCCGGGTGCAGAGGAAACGACTCCGTCGACCGCTTCGCCCGACGCGACGCCGGCGACCCTTCCTCCCACGACATCGAACGATGTCACCCCTCGCAACAAGGCTGGCAATGAGAACTAAACGTGCCCGAGGCTTTGCCAACCCACGCTGCCGGCCGTGCCGGCTCAGGAGTGATCGATGAAACGCACGCTGATCCTTTTCTCCATGCTCACCCTCTCCCTGCTGGCATCCGCCTGTTCGGACGACGAATCGAAGGCCGCCACGGACAGCGCCGCCACGGCCACGCAGGAAGCGCCGGCTCTTCCGGATGACGTGCAGGCCATCAGCACGGGCATCGCCGCCGCCACCACCTCCTCCGCTCAGGCGCAGACGGATGTCGGCACGTTCTCCGCCACGGGCGAGTTCATGTCGCCGGTCCGTTCGGAGCTGTCGGCCAAGATTCCCGGCCGCGTCTTGCGGACCTACGTCGACGAAGGCTCGCGCGTCCGGCGCGGCCAGCCGGTGCTGGAGCTGGAGAGCGACTACGTGCGCCTCAACCTCCAGGCCGCGAATGCCGAGGTGGCGCGCGCGAAGGCCGCCCACGACGAAGCGTCGCGGGACCTGGCCCGCAAGAAGGAGCTCGTGGCCAAGGACTCCATCCCCAGGGCCACCTTCGACCGCTCCCAGGCCATGTACGACCAGACCGCGGCGGTGTTGTCCGCGGCCGGCGCTCAGGCGTCGCTGCTCCGCCAGCACATCGCGGACTCCACGTTGCGCGCCCCGGTCGACGGCATCGTGGCCGAGAAACGCACCGAAGTCGGCGCGCGCCTCGGCGAGGCCGGCGTGGCCTTCGTGGTCGTGCAGCTCTCCCCGCTCAAGCTCCGCTTCGCCGTCCCCGAGCGTTACCTCGGCCGCATCGGCACCGGAGACCACGTCACCGCCACCGTCGATCCTTATCCCAACGAGAAATTCGAGGGGATCATCAAGACCGTCGGCGGCGTGATCGATCCGAAGACGCGAACCATGTTCGCCGAGGCGGAGTTCCCCAATAGAGATGGCAGGCTCCGGCCCGGCTTGTTTGCACGGGTCGAGACGAAAATCGATTGATGTTGGCGAACTGATGTTGCTGGTTCCTGGTTGCTGGTTGCTCGCGGGTTCTCGGCTGACGGGAACATTTTCGCGAGACACCCCGAGCAACCAGCAACCAGCAACCAGTTGACCGCCGCGGAGAACACATGCAAAAACTAGCGGAAATCTGCGTAAGACGCCCCGTTTTCGCGACGGTGATCATCCTCGCACTGGTCGTGATCGGGGCGTTCTCGTATCTCAAGCTCGGCGTCGATCGTTTCCCCAACGTCGAGTTCCCGTTCGTCATCGTCACGACCGTGCTGCCCGGCGCGGCGCCGGAAGAGATCGAGACCGAGCTCACCGACAAGATCGAGGAAGCGGTCAACACCATCAGCGGCATCAACGAGCTGACCTCGTTCTCGTCCGAGAACGTCTCCGTGGTCATGATCTCGTTCGACCTTGAGAAGAACCGCGACGTGGCCACGCAGGAAGTGCGCGACAAGATCTCCACCATCGCCGCCAGCCTGCCCACCGACGCCGACCCGCCCATCGTGCAGAACTTCGACCCGGGCGCGATCCCGGTCGTGACCATCGCCGTATCCGGCCCCGGGTCCCAGCGCGACATCTCCGAGTACGTCGACAAGAGCCTCCGCCGCCGGCTGGAGACCGTCAGCGGCGTTGGCCAGGTGCTGGTCATCGGCGCGCGTCCGCGGCAGATCAACGTCATCGTCGACACCGCCAAACTGACCGCACAGGGCCTCACGGCCGCGCAGGTCGTGTCGGCGCTGCAGGCGCAGAACATCCAGATCCCGGGCGGCAAGGTCGAGCAGGGCGTGCGCGATTTGACGCTGCGCACGTACGGCCGCGTGGCCTCGCCCGAGGAGTTCGGAAACATCCCCGTGGCCACGATGAACGGCACGCCGATCCGCATCCGCGACATCGGCCGCATCGAAGACAGCATGTCCGACGTGAAGTCGGCCGCGACCGTCAGCGGCAAGTCCGCGGTCGTGCTGCAGGTGCGCAAGCAGTCCGGTACGAATGCCATCGCCGTGGTGGAAGGCATCAAGGAGCGTGTCGAAGAGATCCGCCCGCAGATTCCCGCCGGTTACAAGCTCGACATCATCCGCGACCAGTCGGAGTTCGTCCTGGCCGCCGTGGGCGCGGTGAAAGAGCACCTCATTCTCGGCTCCATCTTTGCCGCGCTCATCGTCTGGCTGTTCCTCTCCAGCCCCCGTCCGTGGGTCGTGCTGGCCATGGTCGCGGCCACGCTGCTGCTCTACACCCTGGTGTGGGGCCACACCATCCCCATTCCGAAGTCGATCGCCATTCCCATCGCGGCCGCCATCGGGATAGGAATGTTCTGGTATTTCGCGAAGAACTCCCGGCCCACGCTCATCGCCGCGGTGGCCATCCCCAGCTCACTGGTGGCCACCTTCGCGGCGATGGCGTACATGGGCTTCACGCTCAACGTCATCACCCTGCTGGCGCTGACGCTGGCCGTCGGCATCGTCATCGATGACGCCGTGGTCGTGCTCGAGAACATCTTCCGGCACATGGAAGAGAAGAACATGTCGCCGGCGGAAGCGGCCGTGGCGGGCACGAAGGAAGTCGGCCTCGCGGTCATGGCCACCTCGATGTCCCTCATCGTCGTGTTCCTTCCCGTGGCGTTCATGGCCGGTGTCGTGGGCCGCTTCATGTTCTCGTTCGGCGTGACCATGGCCTTCGCCATCGCCGTGTCGCTGCTGGTGTCGTTCACGCTGACGCCGATGATGGCCGCCCGCTACCTGCGCCGCGCCGATCTCATGCACGAAGAGGGAGAGAGCACCCGCTCCAAGGGGCTCTACGCGGCCGTCGAGCGGATCTACCTCAAGCTGCTCGACTTCTCGATGGCCCATCGCTGGGTGATCGTCCTGGCCATGGTGGGCGTGTTCCTCTCCATGTTCCCGCTGTTCAAGATCGTCGACAGCAACTTCCTGCCGTACGACGACGAAGGGCAGTTCGCGGTCACCGTCCGCGCGCCGGAAGGCGCCAGCGTCGACACGACCATGACCATTCTGGAGTCGATCGCGTCGCGTGCGCGCAAGCTCGAAGGCGTGACGAACACGGTGGTCACCATCGGCGACGACCCGCAGCAGACGCTGAACCTCGGCACGATCTACGTGAAGCTCGGCGCCGCGTCCAAGCGCGACGACCAATACGTGATCATGGATCGCGTGCGCACGCAGATCCTGCCGCAGTACAAGCGGCTCAACCTCGTCACGCAGGTCGCGCCGGTCAACGAGTTCGGTGGCGGCACCGACGCCGAAGTCATGTTCTGGATCGGCGGCCCGGACCTGGTGGCACTCGACAAGTACTCGCGCCAGTTGACCGCGGCCATCAAGGATCCGAAGCTCGGGACGACGGACGTGCAGACGAACTTCATCGTCGGCAAGCCGGAGCTGGCCGTGCGCATCGACCGCGACAAGTCGACCGACCTCGGCGTGCGCGTGCAGGACCTGGCCGCCACGCTGAACGTCCTCGTCGGCGGCCAGCAGGCCACCAGCTATTACGAAGGCGGCGAGGAGTACGAAGTGCACGTCCGCGCGGCGGAGCAGGGCCGCGCGAACATCGCCGGCATCTCCCAGATCGAAGTGCCGTCGACGAACGGCAGCACCGTCAAACTCGACGACCTCGTACACATGCAGGAAGGCACCGGTCCTTCAGTCATCAACCGCTACAACCGCCGGCGCATGGTCATGGTCCTCTCCAACATGCAGCCGGGCTACTCCTCGGCCACGGTCATGAAGCTGCTCGAGGACAAGGCCAAAACGCTGAACATGCCCAAAGGCTTCTCGTACGGCTTTACCGGCCGCGCGAAGGAGCAGCAGCAGATGGGCGTGAACTTCATGCTCGCCTTCGCGCTGTCGATCGTCTTCATGTACCTGATCCTGGCGGCGCAGTTCGAGAGCTGGGTCCACCCCATCACCATCCTGCTCTCGCTGCCCATGACCGTGCCGTTCGCGATCCTCTCGCTGGTGCTGCTCAACGAGTCGATCAACATCTTCTCGGCCCTGGGCATCGTGGTGCTCTTCGGCATCGTGAAGAAGAACTCCATCCTGCAGGTCGACCACACCAACCAGCTCCGCGAGCGCGGCATGGCCAGACCGGAAGCCATCCGCGAAGCGAACCGCGACCGTCTGCGTCCGATCCTCATGACCACGCTCGCGTTCGTGGCCGGCATGATCCCGCTGGTCGTCTCCAGCGGCACGGGCGCCGCCACCAACCGCGCCATCGGCGCCACCATCATCGGCGGCCAGACCCTCGTGCTCCTGCTCACCCTGCTGGCCACCCCCGTGCTCTACTCCATCTTCGACGACGTCCAGGAATTCTTCAAACGACGCGGCCCGGCACGCGACGAAGACGCCGACGTGGAAGTACGCGAGGGCGTGACGGCGTAGGCCGGCAGCGC
>JBDTOZ010000702.1:0-1981 GCA_039932995.1 Acidobacteriota bacterium
CTGTGCATATAATGCGCGCCGCGCGACTCAGGGCGCCCGATACGGAGGTTTCCTTGGCAGAACAGCAGCAATACGACATCGTCATCATCGGCAGCGGGCCGGCCGGATATGTGGCCGGGATCCGCGCCGGTCAGCTCGGTCTCAAAGTGGCCGTCATCGAGAAGGATCCGTTCCTGGGCGGCACCTGCCTGCACCGCGGCTGCATCCCCACCAAGTCGCTCCTCGAGAACGCCGATGTCTGGAGCAAGATCCAGAAGGCGAAGGACTTCGGCATCACCGTCGGCGACGTGACCATCAACTGGTCCGAGGTCCAGAAGCGCAAGCAGGGCGTGGTCGACGCCAACGCCAAGGGCATCGAGTTCCTGTTCAAGAAGAACAAGGTGGAGCGCATCACCGGCTTCGCGAAGGTGGTGGACCGCAACACCATCGACATCACCGGAGAAGGGCAGCCCGGAAAGCAGATCAAGACCAAGAACATCATCCTGGCCATGGGCTCGGTCCCGAAAGACCTCCCGCACATCAAGTCCGACGGCCAGAAGATCATCAACTCCGATCACATCCTGCAGATCGACCGCATCCCGAAGTCGATGCTGGTCATCGGCGCGGGCGCGGTGGGTTGCGAGTTCGCCTCGATCTTCGCGCGCTTCGGCACGAAGACCACCATCGTCGAAGTGATGCCCCAACTCCTCCCCATCGAGGACGAGGAGATCTCGAAAGAATTCACGCGGGTCATGAAGAAGAAGGGCATCGACGTGCTCGTCGACGCCAAGGTCCTCTCCTGCGAGCTGGGAGAGAACGGCGTGAAGTCGGTGGTCGAGACCAAGGGCGGCAAGCAGCAGACCATCGAGACCGAGATCGTGCTCTCCGCGACCGGTCGTGGCCCGGTCACAGGCAGTTGCGGTGTGGAGAACCTGAAGGGCGTGCAGGTCGACAAGCGCGGCTTCATCGCCATCGACGAGTTCATGCGCACCGGCGAGCCGGGCGTCTACGCCATCGGCGACATCGTCCCCACCCCGGCCCTGGCCCACTGCGGCTCCGCGGAAGGGATCCTGGCCGTGGAGCACATCGCGGGCAAGAATCCCCGCCCCATCAACTACGACCACATGCCCAACGCCACCTACACGGATCCCGAGGTGGCCTCGGTCGGCCTCACCGAGAAGAAGGCCAAGGAGCGCGGCTACGACGTGAAGGTGGGCAAGTTCCCCTTCACTGCCAACGCCAAGGGCAAGATCCTCGGCGACGCAAGCGGTCTCGTGAAGTACGTCGTCGATGCCAAGTACGACGAAGTCCTCGGCGTGCACATCGTCGGACCGAAAGCCACGGAGCTCATCGCCGAAGCCTGCGTGGCCCTCGAGCTCGAAGCCACTGCGGAATCGATCGCCAAGACCATCCACGCGCACCCGACTCTCTCCGAGGCACTCATGGAAGCAGCCGAGGACGTGGCCGGACACGCCATTCATTACTAGTCCAGTTGCTGGTTGCTGGTTGCTGGTTGTGTGCGGCTTGTCGCCGAGCCCCCACTCCACGAGCAACCACCAACCTCATGACGGATCGCCCAGGGCCCTCACCTCGCGAGCACCAGTAACCAGTAACCAGCAACCAGCAACCTCATGACTGAAATCATCACTTCAAGCAACACCCACGGCCTCTCGAGAGAGCAGCTTCTCGACATCGACTACTACCTCCGTCTCACGCGGACGCTGGAGGAGCGCCTGGTGGCGTTGTTCCGGCAGGCCAAGGTCATCGGCGGGCTGTATCGCTCGCTGGGGCAGGAGGGAGAGTCGGTGGCGGCGGCGTATGCGCTCGACTACAAGCAGGGCGACGTCGTCCAGCCTCTCATCCGCAACATCGGCTCGATCCTCGTCGCGGGCGCCAAGCCGGCCGACATCATCAAGCAATACATGGCCAAGGGCGACAGCCCTACGCGGGGCCGCGAGCTGAACATCCACTTCGGCCATCCCGCGCGCGACGGCTTCATCGG
>JBDTOZ010000703.1:0-4826 GCA_039932995.1 Acidobacteriota bacterium
CCGTACGCGCAGTAGCGCGCGAACGGCTTGATGCTCTCGGTGCGCGCCAGGAGGATCCCGCCCAGGAGGGCCGCGGCCGCCCACACATCCGGGCGGCATTCGATCAGATAGCCGATGTTCCCTTCGCTGGTGAGCATGGTCAGCAGCGCCACGCACGTCCAGAGCGGATCGAGGTCACGCCGGCCGCGGCGCATGTTTGCGACCAGCAGCACGAGAAACACGAGCTGGCCGAGAAAAGAGAGGATGCGCAGACGCAAGACCAGCGTCTCGCCATCCAGAACCCCGCGGGCTACGGGAGCGAGTGCGATCCAGGGGAACGGGGGATGATTCTCGAAGTAATCGTAGAAGGGAACGTCGCCAAGAGCGGTCAGCCAGACCGCATGAGCGTGGGCAATCTCGTCGTAGTCCATCACACGCTGCACCATCACGCGGAGGCAGGAAGCGAGGGCCAGTGCCGTCGCCAGGAAGACGAGCAGGAAGAGAAACCGCCTCACTTGAAGGGACGATAGCGTACGCTTGACCGTCTGGCCAGCAACCCGTAGAGTCCGCCGCCTCGCCTTCATGTCCTCTCCCCAGCTCTCCGTGGTGATGCCCGTGTACAACGAGGAAGCCGCGATTGGGCGCGTCGTCCAGGAGTGGACAGGAGAGCTCGACCGCCTCGGCATCGACTACGAGCTGTGCCTCTACGACGATGGCTCCAGAGACGGAACGGCGGTGGCGCTGCGTTCCATGGCCGGTCCACGCGTCGTGGTGAGGAGCCATTCCAATCGCGGCCACGGCCCGACCATCCTCCGCGGCTATGGTGAAGCCCGCGGCCAGTGGGTCTTTCAGACCGACAGCGATGGCGAGCTCCCGGCCGCGGGATTCGAGCCTCTGTGGCTCCAGCGCGAGCGCTACGATCTCCTCGTGGGGAGGCGGATCGGAAGACGTCAATCCTTCGGACGGCTGCTGCTGACCGTCGGGTCCAGAACCATCATCGCCTGGGCCTTTGGCCGCGGCGTCCACGACGTGAACTCGCCGTATCGCCTCATGCGTGGCTCCTGGCTGCGCGACCGGGTGTTGCCGTTCATTCCCCCACGGACGGCCGTGCCCAACATCGCCGTGTGCGGAATCGCCTCGCGCTCCGGCGCGCGCATCCTGGAGACCGATGTTCCCTACCTTCCCAGGCCGCTGGGAGGAAGCTCGATCCACCTGATTCGCGCGGCGCAACTGGCATGGCGGGGCCTCTTCGAGACGCTGCGCATCTTGAGAGCGGTGCGTCGGTGAGCGACTCGGGGAAGATCGTGATCGTCGGAGCCGGACCGACGGGGCTCGGGGCGGCGTGGCGACTGCGGGAGCTGGGGCATCGCCACTTCACCGTTCTCGAGGGACGGGAGAGCCCCGGCGGACTGGCGGCGAGCTTTCTGGATCCCCATGGCTTCACGTGGGATATCGGCGGACACGTCCAGTTCAGCCACTACTTCTATTACGACGACGTCCTGGCCAGCCTGCCCATCGAGTGGCTGCACCACCAGCGGGAGTCGTGGGTGTGGGTACGGAACCGGTTCGTGCCCTACCCGTTTCAGAACAACATCCACCGGCTCGATCCCGACGATCGCGACCGTGCGCTCCGCGGACTGGAGAGCGCGACGGGCTCAGCCGGTGCGACGAACTTCCGGGACTGGATCCTGAGCATGTTCGGACAAGGCATCGCCGACCTCTTTCTCTTTCCGTACAACCAGAAGGTGTGGGCATGGCCGCTGGAGACCATCGGCACGCGATGGGTCGGCGAGCGCGTCGCTCCGCCGGACCTCGATCGGATCCGCCGCAATCTGCGTGACCAGCGCGATGACGTTTCCTGGGGACCGAACAGCACGTTCCGCTTCCCGCTGGAAGGGGGGACCGGGTCGATCTGGAGGGAAGTCGCCCGCGCGCTTGGGGCGGAGACCTTCACGATGGGCGCACGAGTGGAGGCCATCGACCCTGGTCGCATCCGGCTGGCCGATGGTCGCACGGTCGCGTTCGACACGCTCATCTCCTCCATGCCCCTGAGCTCGCTGGTGCGGATGACCAGCGGCCTCACGCCCGCCGCCACCCGAGCGGCCGGGAGTCTGGTCTCCAGCTCCACGTATGTTTTCGGGGTGGGACTGCGCGGTGACCAGCCGGCAGCAGTGGGCCGCAAGTGTTGGATGTACTTTCCCGAGTCCAACAGTCCCTATTACCGGGTGACGGTCTTTTCGAACTATTCGCCACGGAACGCGCCCGATGGGTGCTGGTCTCTCATGGCGGAAGTCTCCCAGTCGCCGATGAAGCCGGTGGGGGAGAACACCTTCGAGGCGGTTCTCCGTGCACTGCGGGAAGACGGGCTGATCGGCCCGAAAACCGAGGTGGTCAGTCGATGGCAGCATCGCGAAGAGTTTGGGTATCCGACTCCAACCATCGGGCGCGACGACGCCCTGAACATCCTGCAGCCTGAGCTGGAGAAGCTGGGGATCTACTCCCGAGGCCGGTTCGGAGCGTGGAAATACGAGGTTTCGAATCAGGATCACAGCTTCATGCAGGGCGTGGAAGTGGTGGATCGGCTCCTGGGTGAGGGAGAAGAGCCCACGCTGAACCAGCCCGAGCTGGCCAACAGTGGCGTCTTTCTGCGGTCCGCGGCCACGACCTGACCCTGCCGGCGACGCTCGGACGGGCAGGCTAAACCGCTGCGGAATAAGCATACGGGGGGTGTCGTTAGGGTCGGTCCGGGTTGACAAAATCCGAACCTCCACGTTAGAGTGCGCGCTCGCCGCCGGAGGGGACTCGTTCAGTACCCGTCGCGCGCTACCATCGGTCACTCGGTGGTAGAATCTCCCGCCCTTCGTTGGGGCGGGTGTCTAGTCGGATGATGGAATCCGGCAACCAGCAGTCTCAACTCAGCAGCTTTCCGTAGCTCCGTCTCGACCGGATAACACAGAAAACGTTCTGCGGTTCCGGACCGAGCAACGGGAAACCTAAAACCGAATACCCCTGCATCTCCTCCGCATGGGAGGTGTGCGCAAGCCGATGGATATCGGCGTGCGTTCGTTGTGCGCCTGAAAAGAAGAAACTAAAAATGGCACGGCAGACTCCACTCGATAAGACTCGCAACATCGGCATCATGGCTCACATCGATGCCGGGAAGACGACGACCACCGAGCGCATCCTCTATTACACCGGCATCACCCATAAGATCGGTGAAGTGCATGAGGGAACTGCAACCATGGACTGGATGGTCCAGGAGCAGGAGCGCGGCATCACCATCACCTCGGCTGCCACCACCGCCAAGTGGGGCGACGTCCGCATCAACATCATCGACACTCCGGGTCACGTCGACTTCACGGTCGAGGTCGAGCGCTCCCTGCGCGTCCTCGATGGTGCCGTCGGTGTGTTCTGCGCGGTCGGCGGCGTCGAGCCGCAGTCCGAGACCGTGTGGCGCCAGGCCGACAAGTACGGAGTTCCCCGCATCGCCTTCATCAACAAGATGGATCGCGTCGGCGCGAACTTCGAATCGGTCGTGAATCAGATCCGCACCAAGCTCGGCAAGAACGCCGTTCCTCTCCAGCTCCCCATTGGAGCCGAGGACAAGTTCAAGGGCGTCATCGACCTCGTGTCGATGAAGGCGCTCGTCTTCAAGGACGAGACCCTGGGCGCCAAGTACGACATCGAAGAGATTCCGGCCGAGCTCCGCGCGGAAGCGGAGAGCTACCGCGAGAAGATGGTGGAGTCGATCGCCGAGTCCCACGACGAGCTGCTGGAGAAGTACCTCTCCGGTCAGCCGCTGGAAGTGGCGGAGCTGAAGGCCGCCCTGCGCGACGCGACCATCCATCAGAAGATCACCCCTGTGCTCTGCGGCACGGCCTTCAAGAACAAGGGCGTGCAGCCGCTGCTGGACGCCGTCGTCGACTATCTCCCTTCTCCGATGGACATCCCGCCGGTCAAGGGCGTCGACCCGGACGACGAGTCGTTCATCGAGCGCAAGGCTGACGACAGCGAGCCGTTCTCCGCGCTGGTCTTCAAGATCATGACCGACCCCTTCGTCGGTCAGCTGGCCTTCTTCCGCGTCTACTCCGGTCGCGTGGAATCGGGCTCCGCCGTACTGAACTCCACCAAGGGCATGACCGAGCGCGTCGGACGCCTGCTGCAGATGCACGCCAACAAGCGCGAAGAGATCAAGGAAGTCCGCGCGGGCGACATCGGCGCGGCCGTCGGCCTGCGCAGCGTCACCACCGGCGACACGATTTGCGACAAGAACAAGCCCATCATCCTCGAGACGATGGTGTTCCCGGAGCCGGTCATCGCGGTGGCCATCGAGCCGAAGACCAAGACCGACCAGGAAAAGATGGGCGTCGCTCTGGCGAAGCTCATGCAGGAAGACCCGACCTTCAAGGTCCACACGGACCCGGAGACGAACCAGACCATCATCCGTGGGATGGGCGAGCTGCACCTCGAGATCATCGTCGACCGCATGGTCCGCGAGTTCGGAGTGGGCGCGAACGTCGGCAAGCCGCAGGTTGCGTATCGCGAAGCCATCACCCGGAAGTCCGAGGCGGAAGGCAAGTTCGTCCGCCAGTCGGGTGGTAAGGGTCAGTTCGGTCACGTGAAGATGCGCTTCGAGCCGATGCCGGAAGGCGGGTTCGAGTTCGTCAACGAGATCACCGGTGGCTCGGTTCCGAAGGAATTCATCAAGCCGACCGAGCAGGGCATCAAGGAAGCGATGGAGCGCGGCATCGTGGCGGGTTATCCGATGACGGGCATCCGGGCCATCCTTTATGACGGCTCGTACCACGACGTCGACTCGTCCGAAATGGCGTTCAAGATCGCCGGCT
>JBDTOZ010000704.1:0-8752 GCA_039932995.1 Acidobacteriota bacterium
ACACTCCAGTGGAGCGGTGGACTTGAGTCCACCGTCGCTCTCGCGAGGATCGGCCAGACTCGAGTCCACCACGGGCAGGATGCCCGCGGCCCCATCGCGTCGCGGACCGGCTACTTCCACAGAACGTCGGCTACGCCTGCGCGGTGGTTGGCGAAGCGGGCGGCGACGAAGAGGTAGTCGGAGAGGCGGTTGAGGTAGATGACTGAGGAGATCGTGGCGGGGGTGTCGTCGTGGAGGGCCACGACGCAGCGTTCGGCGCGGCGGCAGATCGTGCGGGCTACGTGCAGGTGCGCGGCTTGGGGGGAGCCTCCGGGGAGGATGAAGTTGGTCAGCGGGGCCAGCTCGCGCTCCATGAGGTCGATGGCTCGCTCGAGCTCCTCCACGCGTTGCGGATCCACGCCGTTGAAGCGGCTTGTGCCCGGTGACGCGAGGTGCGCGCCGACGTCGAACAGGTCGCGTTGCACCTGTTCGAGGACGACGTCGCACTCCGCCGGCAATCCGCTGGCGCGGGCCACGCCGACGTACGAAGAGAGCTCGTCGACGGTTCCGTAGGCCTCGATCCGCGGATCGTTCTTGGCCACGCGCGCTCCGCCGAACAAGGACGTCTCGCCGCGATCACCGGTGCGTGTGTAGATCTTCATTTCAGAGCTGGGGCTCTGCGCCCCTGAACGGATCAGCCTTCGCTCTCGAGCTGGCGAATCCGCTCCTTGACCACCATCTCGGCGAGGTCGGGGATGACTTCCCAGGCGATGTTGCGGACGACCTGGTCGCTCATCAGCTCGACCACGCGCCGGGCGATGCGATCGACCTGTTCGTCAGAGAGGTCGCTGCTGCGGAACGGAATGACCGGGACCGCGGGTGCCGGTGCCGGTGCGGGGACTGCGGTGACCGGTTCCTCGGCCTCCTCCTCCGCTTCGGGTGCGGTCGTCCAGGCCGCCGGCAACTCGGCTGGAGCTTCTTTGGCTTCCGGTTGGCTGGTCTCGGCGGCGAACGGCAGATCCTCCGGCAAGGCTTCCGCCGCCGGCGGCTCGTCTTCGACGAACGGGGCGGCTGCTTCAGACGTGAACGTGTCCGACGTGAATGCTTCTGCAGGGGCAGTGCTGCCGCCGTCGGTTTCCGGCTCCGGCCATGCGGGCGCAGAGGGGACTTCCCAAGGCGCGGGCTCGGGCTCCGGCGTTGTGGAGGAGATGGCGGAGAGCTCTTCGAAGCTCATCTTCGGAATCGCGCGCGTTTCGCCGCTGAAGGCTGCCGGTTCATCCCACGGCGAGACTTCCTCCGCGGCCGGCGCAGGCTCTGGTTCTTCCGCGGGAGCGGGCGTGGCCATCTGCTGCTGGAGCTCCTCGAAGCTCATCTTCGGGAAGGCGCGTGTCTCGCCGCCGAACATTGGCGCCTCTTCGGGCTCGCCAAAAGGTGATGCGGTCGGCTCGTCCCACGGGGAGCTCTCGACCGGAGCGGGTGGTGCGGGTGGGGGCGGTGGCTCGGCGGAGAAGCTGGGCGCGGGCGCGGCGGCTTCTTCCTGGGCAGTCATTTGCTGCAACTCTTCCAGACTGACGCGCGGGAAGGCCCGGGTCTCGCCGCTGTAACCGCCGCTAAACTCGTCGGTTGCGGGTTGTGCGTCGAAGGGCGACTCTCCGGCCGGCTCGGGAATGGGCTCCGGCTCGGGTGCGGGCTGCGGGCTCATGGCCTGGAGGTCTTCGAAGGTCATCTTCCCGAAGGCGCGCGTCTCGCCTCCGAAGTCCGGCTCGTCCCAGGGGGAAGGTTCCGGCGGCGCGGGCTCCGCGCCGGCCTGCTGGAAATCGTCGAAGCTCATGCTGGGGAAAGCCTGCGTGGCGCCGCTGTAGTCCGGGGTGGACGCCGGAGCATCGAAGAGCGAGCCGGCGGGCGCGTCGAACTGCATCCCGGCGTCGGGCGCCGGCGCCGGAGCGGCATTGAAGATGTCGTTGCTGTGTGTGTACGCCGCGGGTGGGGCGGGGAACGAACCTCCCGAGGTCGTGAACGGAGAGGGGTTCTCCTCGGCGGCCAGCGGCGCGTCATCCATCCACGGAGAAGGAGGAGGCTCGACCGGCTCCGGGGCGGCGGGAGGCGGCGGTGGAGCGGCGGAGGCCGCGGCAGCCGAAGCCTGGGCCTGGGCGATCAGCTCTTCGACTTTGTGGATGAGGCTCTGCGATTCGAAGGGCTTGGTGACCACCGCGTCGCAGCCGGCCTTCTCGGCGCGGTCGGGATCGAACGGCTCGAAGGTCCCGGTGAGGAGCACCACGGGGATGCCGCGGTACTCGGGATGGGACTTCACGTACTCGCAGACCTCGTAGCCGTTCTTCTCCGGCATGATGATGTCCGAGAGGATGATGTCCGGCCGCATCTCGCCGAGTTTCTGGATGGCGCGGGCACCGTTGTTGACGGCGGTGACCTCGTAGTCACCATCGGAAAACGTGAGCTCGACGACCTTCTGAATGGTGATACTGTCATCGGCGAGAAGGATTTTTTTCGGCATCGTTCTGCTCCGCTGGATCGAGCAGCAAGCTACCACGGCACGTGAGACCGGACAAGAGATACAACGGGAACGGGCGCTTCCTGATCTTCGGTCACCGAGGGAGTCCGAAGCGCTTTCCGGAGAACACGATGGCCTCGTTCGACGAGGCGCTGCGCTCCGGTGCGGACGGGTTCGAGACCGACCTCCGCCTGCTCTTCGATCGCACCGCCATCCTCTTTCACGACGACGAGATCGACGAGACCGAGATCGAGACGCTCACCTACACGCAATGCGCGGAGCGCGGCGCCATGGTGGAGCGTCTCGGCGATCTGGCCCGATACGCCGGCCGCGCGAAGATGATCCTGGAGGTGAAGCGGGCCCGATGGGAGGAGACGCTCATCCAGCACGTGTCCGGCTGGCCCGATGCGGTCATCGCCTCTTTCGATCACTCCCTCATCGCCTCGCTCCGCTCGCGTGGGGCCACGTTCCCGCTGGGCATCACCTTCCACGGCTACCTGGTCGACGTCGCCGAATACGCGGAGAAGGTCGGGGCCACCTGGTGCTTTCCGAACGTTCAGTTCGTCGACGAGACCATGGTGAGCTCGCTGCACGAGCGGGACATCACGGTCGTGCCCTGGACCGCCAACCGTCGCCACGAATGGGACCGTCTCCATGCGCTCGGTTGCGACGGCATCATCACCGATCTGCCGGGCGAGGCGGTGCAGTGGCGGACCGAGCGCGGTCTGGACGTCGCGCGCTGAGTCGACGAATCAGCTCCGCTGCTTGCGCGCGGTGAGCCATTCCTCGATCTCTTCCAGGCTGCGCGTGTTGAAGATCTGTTTCGGCGAGAGTCTGCCCTTGCGCGCCACCCAGGCTCCGGTGATGACGGCGTTGTATTCGCTGATGGAGTGCGCGTCGGGATGGATGCTGAACATCACGCCGCGGTCGGCGGCGCGGCGCAGGTAGCGCCAGTCGACGTCCAGACGGTTCGGGTTGCCATTGATCTCCACGATGACGTTGCGCTCGATGGCTTTGTCGAAGATGCGCTCGTGGTCGACGCGATAGCCGGCCCGGGAGAGGAGCTTGCGGCCGGTCAGGTGCCCGAGGAAGGTGACGTTGGGGTCGTCCATGGCCAGGAGAATGCGCTCGGTCATCCGCTCTTCGTCCATCTGGAACTGCGAGTGGACGGAAGCCACCACGAAGTCCAGCTTGGACAGCACCTTCGGCCCGTAGTCCATCGTGCCATCGGGCAGGATGTCGGCTTCGGTCCCGCGGAACACGCGCATGGGGGCCACACTCTTTTCGAGACGCTTGATCTCGGCGTGCTGCTCCGCGAGCCGATCCTCGGTCAGGCCCCCGGCGTAATACGCGACCTTGGAGTGATCGGAGATGCCGACATACTCCCACCCGCGCTGGTGCGCGGCGGCGAGCATCTCCTGCATGCTGTTCCGGCCGTCCGAAAAGGTGGTGTGGACATGAAACGTACCGCGCAGATCGTCGACGGCGACGAGCTTGGGCCGCTTCTTCAACTGCAGATCGTCAGCGCTTTCACGGCGCTCCGGCTCCACGAAGAGCAGCCCCGCCTTCTTGAACGCGTCGGCTTCCGTGGCCGCCTTGGGGACCTTGCCGAACGCCTCGACGAAGTCGGCGGTCCCGGTGGTGCGGAGCAGCGTCGTTCCGAAGTCCGCCGGTTTGGTGAAGTGAAAGAGCACGTCCATCTCGCCGCGGGCCGTCCCCTTGTACGTCTCATCGTCGAGAGCCTCGAGGTCCGCCACCAGCGTGGAGAGCTTCTCGACGACGACGGCCGGCTTCTTCGTCGACACGACGATGTTGACGTTGCGAATCACTTCCAGCCTGCGCCGCACGCTGCCGGACACTTCCGCGTTTTCGACTTCGTCGAAGCCGGCCAGCCGCTCCCGGAGCACCTCGCCGACTTCAAGCCCGACGGGAAGGAGGAACTGCGACTCGCGCATGCGCGCGAACTCGATGCCCTTGAGGATCTGTTCGGCGGTCTTGGCTCCGAATCCCTTGACCTTGGCCAGCCGGCCGTCGCGTGCCGCCGCTTCGAGCTGATCGAGCGACGCCACGCCCAGCTCGTGATAGAGCTGGCCGATCTTCTTGATGCCCAGCTTGGGGATGCGCAGCATCTCGAAGATGCCGGGCGGATATTGCGCGCGCAATTCCTCGAGATAGACCGACGTGCCGGTCCGAACGATCTCCTCCACCGCCTGCCCCGTGGCCTTGCCGATGCCGGAGACGCCGAGAATGCCGCCGGACGCAACCAGCGTCTCGAGGTCCTCCTCGAGATTCTCCACGGCACGCGCCGCTTTCTCGAACGCGCGAGACTTGAACGGATTGGGGTCGCTGAGCTCGATGTAACGCGAGATCTCGTCGAGGGTGCGGGCGATGGTGAATTTGTCCATGGCTAGTTGGTAGTGACGGTTGACGGTTGGCGGTTGGCGGGAGAACGAGAGCCAGCCAGTGACTGTCGTTTTACCGCGATTCGTCGCGCGAGGGTAGCGGCTTTTCGAATGGACGCCTTTTTCGAGCGGCGTGAGATCTCCTCCGCCAACCGCCAACCGCCAACCGCGACGCCCACTATCATTGCCACCATGCAAGCCCACGATCGTCTCGTCGTCGCCATCGATGCTTCCTCGCGGGAGGACATCCTTCGTCTGGCGGATGCGCTTCATGGCGTGGCGGGGACGTTGAAGATCGGGCTGCAGGCGTTCATTGCGAACGGACCGGCCATCGTGCGGGAGCTGGTGTCGCGGGGAGAGCGCGTGTTTCTCGACCTGAAGATTCACGACATTCCGAACACGGCGAAGCATGCGGTGGCCGAGGCCGCGGCGCTCGGTGCGGCGATGACCACCGTCCACACCGCCGGCGGGGCCACGATGCTGCGCGCGTGCAATCACGACGCGCTCCTGGTCCTCGGCGTCACCGTGCTGACCAGCCTGGGTGCCGAGGACCTGCCGGCGATCGGCTTCGCGGGGTCGCCGATGGAGAACGCCGTCCGTCTGGCGCGCCTCGCGCGCGAGAGCGGCCTGCGGGGCGTCGTGGCCTCGCCGCTGGAGATCGAGCCCATTCGCGAGGCCTGCGGTGCGGACTTTGTGATTCTCACACCCGGCATCCGTCCGGCAGGATCGGACGCGGGCGACCAGCAGAGGACCATGACCCCAGGTCAGGCCGTGCGCGCAGGCGCGACCTACCTCGTCGTCGGACGCCCCATCACCGGCGCGCCAGACCCACGTGCGGCCGCGCTTCGGGTCATCGACGAGATGGGCTGACGCGCACCTTTACCTCAGCAGCATGAGCCTCGTCCGCTCCACGGTTGCCGGTTGTCGCGAAAAACCGCAGACAACCAGCAACCAGCAACAGAGCTAGCGCACCGCGCGACGGCGCGGGGTGACGCAGTTCGATCCGGGTCCTTCGAAGAAGATGGTCTGGCTGCCGAACTGGCGGCGCCGGCCGAGGATGTCGGTTCCGATGACGCGGAGCTGGTATTCGCCCCTGACGGTGGAGTCGAGATTGACCTTGATCCGCCACGGGGTCACGGGAGTGGCGGAAGAGACGTCATTGCGAGGCGTGGTGCCCAGCGTGGCCGGGCCGAGGGGGGTGTTGTTGAGGAACACCTCCACTCCGGTGATCTTCAACTCGCCGGTGACCCAGCCGTGAATCTCCGCTCCTCCGCACGCCAGGTGGTGCGGTCCATCGAGCTCGATGCGGCCGGTGACCTGTCCGCAGGAACCGTAGCTCTGCAGGCCGGTGGCCTCGCCGATGACGTAGACGAACGGACCGACCACGACCGGATTCCACTTCACCTCTTCATCGTTGAGGAGAGTCATGTCCTCGTAGATGCGCTCGGCCGAGCCCTCGTAGAGCGGGAGGGTCAGGTCGAAGACGTCGAAGGCGATGGTGCGCGCGGCGTCGAGAGTCATCTGATCGACTTCCTCGATCATGGTGATCAGGCGGGCGTTGCTCTCGTCCCAGAACGCGTTGCGGCTGAAGCGGATCGGATTGGAGCGCTCGATGGTCAGGTACTGCGGAAGGGTCAGCAGCGAATTGCGCAGGAAGAAGGGGGCCATGCCCGGACGAACGCTGAACAGGTTGATGTCGTGGTCGCGGCCGACGGCGACGAAGTTCGTTCCGTTGCTCACCAGCCACTTGCCGGGGAAGGCCGCGGTGAAGATGCGCAGCGGGGCGGCGGGATTGGAAATGTCCACACCGCTGAGGCCTTCCTCGCTGAGGACCATCAGGTAGCCCTGATTGAAAGCGATGTCGTTGAGGCCGCGGTACTCGACGCGTGAGCGCGACTGAATGACTCCGATGATGCCCGGGGCGTCGGGATTGGTGACGTCCAGCAGCTCGATCTGGTTGTTGCAGAGCGGCGTGGCGCTGCCCAGCGGATAGCAGGGAAGGTCCGTGGAGGGATAGAGGCCGGCCAGACGGTTCCCGGTGACGGCCAGGCGGCGGTAGTGCAGTCCCGGAGTCACCGAGCGGCGGCGCGGAGCGGTGCCATTGGCCCGGGTGTTGGTGAGGTCGTAGATCTCGAGACCAGCCTCGCTGCTGATGTAGAGGAAGCCGTTGCTGAACGCCACGCCTCCCTCGGTCTCGCGGGCGCGGAGATCGGTGAGGAAGTCCTCGCGGATGATGGTCAGGTTGCCGGTGTCGTTGGTCCCGTACGTCGCCAGGATGTTGCCCCGCAGGACGTAGACGAGCGTGCCGAATCGGAACACGCCGTGAGGCGACAGGTCGAAGGGACGCGCCGCGGGCGTGGAATCGACCAGCGACAAGGGACACTCGCCCTGCAGGTGATCTGCGAAAGCTGCCGAGGAGAGAGAAAGGACAACGACGACGAGAGCGAGCCGTGACCAAACGCGCATACAAGCCTCCCAAAAAACCACACCCGTGCGCTCCAAACCAAGAGCTGATCGAAATCGCCTGGTCGCTAAGTGTGTCGCAAATCAGGGGCTATTTGCAATATTCGTCTGGAAAGGTCTCGGTCGCGGCGCTCGTGTATGATGGCTTCACCTGCCTCAGGACCGCGCGCGAACGGAAACAAACAGCTCCTTTTCGAGCGTTCCGGGAGGGTGAGTAGATCGATGCTCGACGGTCACGTTCTGGTTCTGAATCGCGTTTTTCAGGCCGTGCAGATCACGTCGGTGCGACGCGCGCTGACGCTCTTGTACAAGGGACAGGTTCGCGCCGTCGATTCCGAGTACCGGACCTACGACTTCGAGAACTGGATGGACATCCCCGTGCAGCCGGAGGATCACTTCGTGGTCACTCCCAGCCGGAACATCCTCATCCCGCACGTGGTGCAGCTCCTGATCTTCGACCGCCTGCCCCGCCAGGAAGTGAAGTTCTCCCGGGGCAACATCTATCTGCGCGACCAGAACCGCTGCCAGTACTGCGGAAAGAAGTTCTCGTCCTCCGAGCTCTCGCTCGATCACGTCGTGCCGATCTCGCGCGGAGGGAAGTCGACCTGGGAGAACGTCGTCTGCGCCTGCCTTCCCTGCAACGTGCGCAAGGGCAACAAGCTCCTGGCCGAGAGTGACATGAAGCTCCGCCGCCTGCCCGCTCGCCCCAAGTGGCACCCGCTCCATCGCCTCCAGGGACGGACCTACCCGGAGATCTGGAAGAACTTTCTGGACGAGGCGTACTGGAACGTCGAGCTGAAGCCCTGATCGTTGTTGCTGGTGGCTGGTTGCTGGTTGTCTGCGGATTCGCGCGTGGGCGAGGAGCTCTGCTAGACGCCCCGCTGTCGAGTCGTCGAGTCGTCAGGTCGTCGAACCGCACCCAACCAGCAACCAGCAACCAGCAACGCGCCAAACAGCGCCCGGGTCCGCTTCTTGCTAATCAGTCCGCCATGCAGTCCTTTGGGCTTCTGAGGGAGTGGTGCCGATGACGTTAGTGAATTCTCTTTGCGCGGAGATCAGTGTCTTTCAGGGCGTGGGGGAGTCGACGGGGATTTTCGTCGAACGGAGCGCGATCCGAGGCAAGAAGGGGTTGTGCAAGAGCATGCGCGACCTGTCCATCAAATCGCGGGTCCTCGGCGACGGCTACTACTACATCCCCGTCGATCTCTGGCCCAAGGCCAGTGAGCCGGTGGTGGTCCACAAGCACGACTGGACCGTGATCAGCTCGATCCCCCGTTCCACCCGCCCCGCCAAGAAAACGGCCACGGCCAAATAGCAGCGCACGCACCTCGCTGAGATCGGCGTTAAGGAGCCGCGCAAGAATAACTTCGCAGAATGAGGCGCGAGTCTGACATCAAGC
>JBDTOZ010000705.1:0-25552 GCA_039932995.1 Acidobacteriota bacterium
ATGCGTAGAGCGCGACCGACCCTGGAGCTCCGCGACGCGAAGGATCAGGGCTTCTACAACATCGGACAGGCGGCCGCGGCCTCCGGTGTGAGCGCGAAGATGATCCGTCACTACGAGGAGATCGGGGTGATCCCGCCGGCCGATCGCACGTTTTCGAACTACCGGATCTACTCGCAAAGCGACGTCCACACGCTGCAGTTCGTCCGCCGCGCCCGCGTCCTCGGCTTTTCGATGAAGCAGATCCAGGCCCTCCTCGGCCTCTGGCAGCAGCACCGCCCCAGCAAAGAGGTCAAGCGTCTGGCCCTCGAGCACGTCGCGGAGCTGGAGGCGAAGATTCAGGAGATGGAAGCGATGAAGCGGACGCTGGCCGCTCTGGCCGAACACTGCCACGGCGATAGCCGTCCTGACTGCCCCATCCTCGACGACCTCTCCGGGGAAACGCACGACCACGGTCACTGAGCGCGGATGCGCGGCGGGAGCTGCGGCTGTGAGGCAGGTTGATCCTGAACAAAAAAGGGAGCCGGTTGCCCGGCTCCCTTCTCGTGCTGCGTTTGCGAACGATCAGGCCAGTCGTGAGCGGATGGCCACCACGGCGATGGCCAGGGCCATGAGCAGCAGGGCCCACGTGGTCAGCGTCGGGATCGGTTCGGCCGGTGCGACGGCGGCGAAGGTGGTCGCGTCGCCCGCCGCAACCGTCGACGGGTCGTTGGTGACGATGGTGGTCTCGTTGCTGCCGCTGAGGTCCGCGTCGTAGATGACGGACGCCTGATTGCTCACCGACTGACCGCCGGCGGCCGGAAGGATCGTGGCGGTGATGATGATCGTCACCGAGCCGCCGGCCGGAACGGCGCCGTTCCAGGTCACGGTGTTCGTGCCTTGGTTCGCCACGGCGGTGCCGCTCGAGGCGTTGGCGGTGAGCAGATCGAGAGTGGCCGGCAGGATGTCGGTGAGCTCGTTGCCGGCATTGTCGGGCGCGGCCGAAGCGCCGCTGTTGGAGATCGTGATCGTGTACGTGACGTCCGAGCCGACCACGAAGGATCCGCTGACGGACTTCGTGGCGGTGAGGGACGGCCCGACCACCGCGAAGGCGGTGGCATTGGCCGCGCCGGCCGTGCCGGGATCATCGGTCACCGCACTCGATTCGTTGGTGCCGTCCGTGTTTGCGTCGAATGATGCGGTTCCCTGGTTGGAGATGCTCTGACCGGCCGTGCCGGCGTTGATGGTGGCGGTGATGGTGATGGTCACGCTGCCGGCCGCGGGGACGGCTCCGTTCCAGGTGACGGTGTTGGTACCGACCGTGGCCACGGCCGAGCCGGAGGTCGCGTTCGCGCTGACCAGCGTCAGCGAGGACGGCAGCACGTCGGTGAATTCATTGCCGGCGTTGTCGGGAGCGGCGTCCGGACCACTGTTGGAAAGGGTGATGGTGTAGGTCACGGTGCTGCCGACCAGGAAGGTTCCAGAGACGGTCTTGGTGGCCGTCACGATCGAACCGCCGACGGTGAAGGACGTGGGATCGGTAGCTCCGCCCACACCCGGGTCGTCGGTCACGCCGGCCGTTTCGTTCGTACCGTCCGCATTGGCGTCGCTGTTGACGTTGCCCTGGTTGGAGACGACCGCGCCCGGCGCTCCGTTCACGGTTGCCGTGATGGTGATGGTCACACTCCCGCCGACAGGAGCGAGCGTCCCGTCCCACGTGACCGTGTTCGTGCCGACCGACGCCGCCGAGGTGCCGGAGGTGGAGCTCGCGGTGACGAGGGTCAACGACGCCGGCAAGACGTCGCTGAATTCGGGGCCCGGGTTGTCGCCCTGCGCCAGACCGCCGGCATTGGTCAGGGTCACGGTGTACGTCACCGTGCCGCCGGTGCGGAAGGTGCCGCTCACGGCCTTGGTGCCGTTCACGATCGCCGTCAACGGAGGTGCGTCGCAGACGACGGGGGTGATGATCAGCGAGAACGCGCGAATGCTGCCGACGTCTCCGACGAAGAAGTCCTGTGCCTCGAGCTGCCAGGTGCCATTGACGGTCTGGCCATCAAACGCCGACAACGGCAGGTTGGGAAGCCAACTGCCGGTGAACGGCGCGTTGCCGGACACCGCGCTCTGGATGCTGGCACCGGCGCTTTCGTCATCGAGTAACGTCTGGCAGAGGTTGTTGCCCGAGCCGTCGAACTGATTCATGACCATGACCGGAGTCGTGGCCGGCGAGCGCAGGGTGATCTTCAGATCCGAGACGAAGGTGTGGTCGAGACCGACGGTCGTCGCGCCCGCCACGTTGCTGCAGGTGTCGCCGTCGAAGCGCAGATCGACATCGAAGACACTTCCCGGAACTCCGGCCACGAGCAGATTCGCAACGGCCAGCGGACCGGCGGAGGTGCCGGAGTTGTCCGGCGAGTCGGCGATCGCGACCGGCGGTCCGGTGTAGCTCACGGTCACCGGCGCGCCGGGGGCGCCGACCTTCATCGTGGAGCTGAACGACTGCGGGCTGGCGCCTCCGGCATACGTCACGGTCCAGGTGAAGTCGATGATCGTTCCACAGACGAACGAGGAATCGACGCGGAACACGTAAGGGGTGAGATTGTTGCCCGTCGCGGCGGGCGCCAGGTCCGCGTAGGCGGCGTTGGCGGAAAGGATGGTCACTCCCGGGGTGACGGTGCTGAGCACGGCACTGATGGCCGTGGCATTGGCGGCACCGATGTTGGTGAGGGGCAGCGTCACGTTCCAGACTTCATTCGGCTCGACGAAGGCGTCACCATCGCCGAGGACCTGCGCCGGCACGGGCGCGCCGTCGTCGAGGAAAGCCTGAGCCGTGGCTCCGGCAGCGGCCAGGGTCAGGTTGGCCATGACGATGCCGGCACCTGTGTCGCGATCGACTCCGGGGTTTTCGATGTCGATGGCGGAGCTCACCAGGGCCGTGCGCACCTGCGCGGGGGTGAGGCCGGGCAGTGCTCCCTTCAACATTGCGGCGATGGCCGCGGCGTGAGGCGCAGCGGCCGAGGTTCCGTAGAAGGGATTGAAGCCCGGCGCCGCGGTGGCGACGCCATCCGCCGCGGTGAGGTCGGGCTTCTGGCGCACGATGCCGCCGGTACTGGTGCGGTTGCCGGGTGTGATCTCCACGCCCGTCGGGCTCAGCAGGATGCGGCGCGGCCCATCGGAGGTGAAGCTCTCGCTCTCGTTGGCCGACGTGAACGCGCCGGGATAGGGACCGTCGGGGGTGATGCCGTCGAACGAGTCGGCGGCCGGCGTCGCGGCAATGCTGAAGGCATCCGCGGCGGCGCTATGTCCGCGCGTCGCGCCGCTGGTAGCCAGCGCGTCGTCGAGCTCGCCGCGGAAGACGATCAGGTTGAACATCGGGGTGCTCGACGTGGTGCCGTCCGCGAACTTTGCCACCACCAGACGCTCCCCTCCGAACGTGCCGCCACCGATGAACTCGATGGGAAAGTCGTCGCCCCCAACGCCGTCCTGAGCGTCGGTGCTGGCGTCGAAGATGGTGGTCAGCCCGCCGTCCAGATCGTAAAGATCGAAGTCGGTCGAGGCAGTTCCGGTGGCAAGGTCGTAATGCTCGGCCCAGGTGAGAAGCGGGGGATTCCCTCCCCCGAACTCGACCAGGATGGATTGGCCCCCGTCACCAAAGTTGTGACTCGGCCCGGAGCCGGCCAGGACCGGCACGGTGCCGTTGGCGTTGAAGTCCCCCTCCCAGGTTCCTGAGGTGAGGTCGTTGGCATTGCCTTCGTTGCCCGCCGAGGAGAAGTACAGCACGCCGCCCGCGGTGACGGTGTTCACCGACTGCGCGACCGGCCCGTCCTGAAAGGGCGATTCATCGAGATAGACGATGTCGTCGACGATCACGTTGCAGCCGTCGGCGGCCAGGTCGAGGATGTTCTGCGCGAAGGTGGCTTCGTCCGGCAGCGCGGAGGCGAAGCCGAGGGTGGCCGCGGGCGCGAGATCGTGAACGATCTCCAGCATCGCGCTCCCTTCGTCCCCGGTCCCTGCCTGTCCGGGAAGCACGTCCACGGCGGGAAGGTCGCCGCTGGCCTGCAATGCGACCAGCGAGTCGATGCCGTCCGAGATCACGCAGACCTTCATGCCCGACCCGTACGCGCCATAAATGCCGCGCGACAGTTGCGCCAGGTGAGTGAGGTCCCCTTCGGAAGTATTGATCTTGTGGCCCAGGTGCGGAATGGCCTGCCGCACCCGACGCACTTCCGGCATCGCCGCCAGCTCTTCCACGCCGGAGAGAGGCATCCGCGCGGCGATGCGCTGAAAACGCGCACTGCTGGCCAGCACCACTCCACCCAGTTGCTCGATCTTCTCCAGTACCGGCTTGAGGGCCGTCCTGGAAACGAGCAGGACATCGACCGCGAAGCGCCCGTCGCTCTCGTCCTTCACGAATCGAAAATCCTTCAAGAGGGTCAGCCGCGGATCGAGCTCCTGGTGGAGCACTCCGAAATAAAGTCGCGAATCCAGCTTGCTCTGTGCCGGGTTCTTGCTGATCTTCAGCTCCTGAATGACCCTCATCTGCTCGAGCGCACTGGGCGCGAGCTTGGGCTGCGAAGTCGTCTCATCCGCGAAAAGGCCGGCGCATACGATCAGGGAGAGCACCGCGACGGCGGCACGGACACGGACGGACAACGACGCAGGATTCATCAAATGCGAGGCCCTTTCTCGTCCCGATGGACGAGCGACTGCGAACGAGTGAGTTGGACGGGGAAGGGACGGACTGCGTCGCGCACGGTAGGGCCCGCACCGTGACGGCGTCAACCTTAGTGGCGTATGTAAGGTGGTCCGCGACGACCGTTACAGAGGGGGAGGTAAGCACATGCCTACCATTAAGCGGAACAGAGCTCCTGCTGACCGTCGGCGCCGATCGTTCACCTCTCCGGCTGAACCTGTTTGCGGAACAAGGCCCAAGTTGACTACGCTGGTGAGCGGCGGGGACGGATGAACAGGACCACTCTCGCGATTGCCACGCTCACGCTGCTCCTCGCTCTGCCCATGGAAGCGGCGAAGCGGCGGGCCGTACGCTCGCAAGGGGAGAAGCCAATCCTGCATGTGGTGGTGGTCGTGCTCGAGAACACCAACGCCGCGGTGGCGGAGACACGCCCCTTCCTCTCCCGTCTGATACGAGAGGGAGCGTGGCTGACGAACTTCCAGTCCGTCGGCCATCCTTCGCAGCCGAACTATCTGGCCATGGCCACGGGCTCGACCTGGGGGAAGGACAACACCATCGTCACCCTCGACGTTCGCCATCTCGGAGACCTCCTGGAAGAGGCCGGCCGGTCGTGGCAGGTGTACGCGGAAAACTATCCCGGAAATTGTTTCCTCCAGGAAGCGACGCCTGACTTCTTGTATGTCCGGCGGCACATGGCGTTCCTCTCCATGGCCAACATCCAGAGAAATCCCGAACGTTGCCGGGAGCACATCGTCAACGCCGCGGCCTTCGACGCGGACATCGCCTTCGGCAATCTCCCTGCGTATGCGCTCTACATCCCCAACCAGGATCACAACGGTCACGACACAGGGATTGACTTTGCGGACTTCTGGCTGGAGACGCGGTTCGGACCCCTGCTGCGCGATCCCCGCTTCACCAGCCACACGCTGTTCGTCGTCACCTTCGACGAGAGCGTAGGAGCCGACCTTCGGGTGACGACGATCCTCTGGGGAGCGGGAGTGACGATGGGAGCGCAATCCTCACGTCGTTACGATCACTACAGTCTGCTCCGAACCATCGAGGAGTTGCTGCACACAGGATCGCTGCACCTGGCCGACGAAAGCGCGGTCCCGATCCGGGATGTCCTGATCACGCAGTGAGGAAGCCGGAGCGAAATGAAAAAGCCCCGTCCGGGGTGCAAAACGCCGCGCGTTTCGCATCCCCAACGGGGCTCGTTTCTGATTCGACGTCCGGCCTAACAGACTCGGTCGTATTGCCGCTGGAACTCCTTGATCTCCGTCAGGAACAGCGTCTCGGTTCCCTGGGCGTCGCGGGCCCGCGGAATGAAGCTGGTGTCGAGCACCACATTGCGTGTGCCGAACTTCACGGCGTTGCTCGTCACCAGGAGATGGTCATACTCCTCCATGGACAGCTCGTACCGCTTGTCCAGTTGCTCCTTGACCCGGAGCGCGCGCACCCGGGCCTGCCCATCCGCGTTGACCACCCCACTGAAGAACTCCGAGCAACAGCCCGATCCGTACGAGAAACAGCCGATCCGCTGCGGCGCCGTGAAATCTCCGTAGTCGATCGTGCTGACCAGCGCGAGCATCGTGGCCGCGCCCATGATGTTGCCCACGCGTTGACAGTACGTCAGCCCCGGCAGCACACGGCGCGTGAAATCGGCCTCGATCTCCGGCGGTTTGGCCTTGACCATCTTGCGCATCATGTCCCGATGCGCGCCCTTGACCATCCCTCCGAAGGGAGTGTGCATGGCCAGGTATGAGAACGTCGTGGCAAAGTCCGCGCCGTCCACCCGCTTCTGGTACTCGCGAAACGAGCCCTCGCAGCAGTCCAGATACGAGAGGAGCGACAGGTCCGCGTCACCGGCCTCACTGTCGACCACCGGCCGGCAGGTATCCATCACCTCATAGCCGTAATAGCCGCTGGCGCCGACGTCGAGTTGAAAGATGTAAGGCGTGTCGCTGACGATCATCGCCACCGCGCCGGCCCCGGCGCTGGGCTCGAAAAACGACAGCGCCTCGCCCCGTTCCACCGCCATGATCCGGGAGATGTCCGTGGCAATGACCAGCGCCTTGGCGCCGGGCGAGGTCTGCGACAGGACGAAGTTCACCGCCATCTGCAATCCGGCCACTCCCGAATAGCAGGCGTTCTTCAATTCGAACAGACGGCAGTTCCGGTTCAAGCCCAGGAACTTGTGAAAATACGTGCTCATCGACTTCCCGAAATCGAACGCCGATTCGGTGCAGGTGATGACCATCTCGATGCGGTCCCGGTCCTCCGCACTCATGGCCTCGATGAGCGGTTTGGCGGCGTTCAATCCGAAGGTGACCGGGTCTTCATAAGGCAAGGCCACGGTCTTTTCCTTCATCAACAGATTCGCGAACCGGCTCACGTCCAAACCGCGATGCAGGGCCAGTTTGGCCACATCGATGAAAGCGCTTCCGGCGAATACATGAATCGCCTCGATTCCCACGACACTCATTTGGTCTCCCTCGAATCGTTCTTGATGGATATACGACACAGGTCCGGCGGCAAGCAGGACACGGTAGTGGCTTCCGGCGGGCTCATTCCAGTGGTTCCCCCGACATGCTCAGCAGTCTTCCCCGCGCAGGCACGGACGCCGCTGAGGAAACATCGCCCGGCCGAGGCAGGGCGAACGGCCGGACGTACAAGTTGGTGATCTTGACCAGCACCTCGCCGCGCTCGTTGAGGATCCGGATGTCGAACCGCGTCACCCCGGCATGTTCCGACGCGGAGTCGCCGGCACTCTGCACATACGCATAGCAGCTCTGCGGGATGGGGGCGAGAAGATCGACCTCATCCAACGCAAAGGGCAGATAGGGAGTGGAGGTGTCCCGGCCTCTCATCAGGCCGGCCACGGTCTGCAAGGCGCCGTCGACGAGGCTCGGATGGAGCATGAACTGCCCGAAATCGCGCTCGAGATGCTCGGCGATCCTCAGTCGGGAGAGCGCAAAGGAGCCATTGACGTACAGTTCCTGGATGGTCTGGAACGACGGGCCATAGTGCAGCCCGAACTTCTCGAACGCCTCATAACAGGCCGCGCGATCCACAGGCCCGCCGCATTGTTCCTTCAATGTCGCGATGTCGATGCGCTCTTCGCTCCCGGAATGGCCGGTCCGGCCATTCCCGAACGTGACCCGCCCCTCCGAGTGCACGAGTGTTTGGCTCTCGTCGTCCTCGGACGAGATCACGTAGTCGGCACCATCCGCACTCTGCCGCAAGACCGTTCGCAGCGTCGGATTGCCATTCCGGAAACGGATGGGGTGCATCCAGACCACGTCCCGGATCTTGCGCACCCTTCTGTCGCCGGCCATGTTCGCGGTCATACAGGCCATCTCCAGCACGCCTGCCCCAGGGAAAATCCGCTCCCCGTGGACCAGGTGATCGACTGCATAGAAGGCGGTGTCCGACAACACGGAGCTGAAACTGACTTCCTTCAGAGTCGAGGAGTTGTACGCGATGAGCGGATGCAGCCGCGCGTCGGGAATGACCGCCTTTCCCGGCACCGGCGCGTCCGACACCCAGTACCTCTCCCGCGCGAACGGATACGTCGGGGCGCTGATGCGGGACGGCAGCGTTCCGCCATAAAGACTCTCCCACTCCACCTCTTCGCCCGCGGCCCATCGCGAGGCCAGCTCGGTCAGGCCCGGCTCGCCGCCGGCCGTCCGTACCAGTCTGGCGGATCGCCGCGGTCCACGACGAGGACCAAGGCTGCCGCGGTACACGCCGGCGGCCGCACCTTCTTTTCTCCACGCGCCGAGCAGGGCGCTCAATTCCGAGAGGCCGGCAGCGACGATGGCCAGCCGCTCTTCCATCGCTTCTCTCCCGGTCTGAAGGGTGTAGCACAGCGACGCCAGATCGATGCGCGGCTCTCGTTGCAGACGGAGGAGGAGCCGATCCGCATACTGGCCAAGGCGGTCCTCGTTCTTCGCGGACAATGTGAACAGATACGGGCCGGCCGCCTTCGCCGCGTCGGCGGGCGGCTTCTCGTATTCCTCCACGATCACGCAGGCATTCACGCCACCGGCGCCGAAGGAATTGATCAGAGCGCGGCGCGGCTGACCGGGCGCCGTTTCCCAGTCGGTCAAGCCGTGCTGGAGATAGAACGGCGAGTCCTTGAAGTCGATGTTGGGGTTCGGCGTGTCCGAATGGATCGAAGGAGCCAGTTGCCGGTGCTCCATCTGCAGGAGCACTTTGGCCAGGCCGGCGATGCCGGCCGCTGATTCCGAGTGCCCCAGGTTGGCCTTCACTGAACCGATGGGACAGAACTGCTTCCGGCCGGTCTGCTGCTGAAAGGCCTGCGCTAACGCCGCGATCTCGAGACTGTCGCCCAATTGCGTGCCGGTGCCATGACCTTCGACGTAACCGATGGTCTCAGGATGGACGTGCGCCTTCTCCATGGCCCGGCCGATCAGGGCGGCCTGCGAGTTCGGGTTCGGCGCGGAATAGCCGTTCGACCGGCCACTATGGTCGAACGCGCTGCCGCGGATGACGCCGTAAATGTGGTCCTGATCTTCGACGGCCTTGCTGAGAGGCTTGAGGATCAACGAGCCCACACCCTCCCCGGGCACGAACCCTTCGTCCCCGGCTCCGTAACTGGAGCACTTGCCGTCGAGGGAGAGCATGCGTCGCTGACAGAGCGAGGCGTATTTCGACGGATGCAGATACAGATTGACGCCGCCGGCGATGGCCACCTGGCACTCGCGGCTGCGCAGGCTCTCACACGCCAGATGGATGGCCACCAGTGACGACGAACAGGCCGTGTCGACGGGCAGACTCGGACCGCTGAAGTCGAAAAAGTACGAGACGCGGTTGGCGATGGACCACGGCATCGCGGTGGGATTGACGAAATTCCCCCGCGTGCGCTCCTCGGGCGCCCACAGGTTGTACGAATTCGTGGTCACGCCGACGAAGACGCCGACGTCGGCGCTCTTCCCTTTCGGATGGCGCGCTTTCAGGCGCTCACGCGAGTAGCCGGCATCCTCGAGTGCCGCCCACACGGACTCGAGGAACATGCGCTCCTGCGGGTCCATGAGCTTGGCCTCGGCCGTGGAGATGTGGAAGAAATGGGGATCGAACTTGTCATGGTCGTCCAGGAAGCCGCCCCATTTACAGTAGATCTTTCCCTCCGCCGCTGCGGCCGGGTCCGGGTGATAGAGCTCCTCGAAATCCCATCGATTGGACGGAACCAGATCGATCAGGTCTCTCCCCTGCTTGAGATTCTCCCAATACTCGTCCGCGGTGGCGGAGTGCGGATAAACACCATGAATACCGATGATGGCGATGGCCTCCGGCTCGCCCGCGCCATTGGCAGTAGAGCGCTCGAGCGCCACGTTCTCCGGCCCGATGTCCTGTCCGATGTCTTCAATGAAGGCCGGCGCGTCATGCGAATCCGGCGAGCCAAGCAGCCCCAGTAACGCTTCGCGTGCTTCGGTCAACAGGAATGCCGCCAGCTCGCGAACCGTCTCGTGTTGATAGAGCATCGTCTTCGGCAGAGCTCCCAGGTCCTTTTCGAGCAAGGCATTGATCTGATTGATCATGACCGAGTCGATGCCGAAGGACTCCAGCGGATCCGAGGGGCCGATCCGCTCCGGGGCAAGCTTGATGACGTCACCAATGAGCGTCTTCAAATACGTCTCGGTCTTGGCCGCGAGCGCGATCGAATCGAGAGCCTCCGCGCCGGGTCCGTTTTCTCTCGCGTGTGCGCGCTCCCCGGCGATGTACGAGGCGATTTTCGAGGGGACGCCGAAGAGCGCGACGCTCTGGACATCCCCAACCCGCAGAAAATCCTCCCAGTACTGAATGCCCTCCGCCGTGGGCAGAGGACTGAGGCCGGTATGCCGCTCCAGCAGGGCCCGGCCCTCCGGCGAGATCCCCATCCCACCCTCTTCCCAAAGAGGCCAACTGATGGACAGTGTCCGTCCCGAAGCCTTCCCGCTTTCGCGCTGGCTCTCGCGCCATTCCGCATAGGCATCGAGGAAACGATTTCCAAATGCGTAATCGCTCTGACCGGGATTGCCGAGGACACCAGCGACCGAGGAGAAGAGGACGAGCCAATCGAGCTCCTCGCCGCGCGTGGCCAGGTCGGCGTGGATTGCACCGTAGACCTTCGGGGCCAGGACGGCCTCCACCTCTTCACGCGTCTTTCTCAGAACGTAGGAATCGCGATTCACGCCCGCGGCATGAATGACCCCATGAATCCGCGGGAATCGCGCTCTTGCTTCGCGAACGACCCGCTCCATCTCGCCGGGCAGCGAGACGTCGGCCTGCACCGCCAGGACCTCGGCACCAAACGCTCTGAGCTCGCTCAGTTTGGCTTCCTGCCGTGCTCCGGGCGCGGAACGTCCGACCAGCACCAGTTTGGCCTGGAACTGCCTGGCCAGATACTCGGCGAAGATCAGGCCGAGGCCGCCCAGTCCACCGGTGATCAGATAGACGCCTTGCTGCCGGAGGGGCAGCGATGTCCCCTCAGGCCGTGACTGCGGCCGGAGCACGCGGACGAACCGCTCGCGCGCGGACTCTTCACCGCCATCCCATTGATGGGAAACCTCCTGATGCGTCCATTGTGGATCGGTCGCTTCATCCCACACCAGGCCGGCCTTCTCCGTGCCGGAGCGTTCCTGCGCACGTTGAATTTCGACGGCCTTCGCCAGATAGCGCGGATTCTCCAGCGTCAGAGTCTTGACGAAACCGCCCATGGCTGCGCCCAGCGGCGCCGGTCTATCTTCACCCGAGAAGACCGAGAGAATTCTCAGCGGCGCGGGATGCCTGATCATCATGGTCTGGCAGAATCCGAGGAGCGTTTGCAAGCCGCTCCGAACCTCCCGCTCCACCTCTTCCCGTGATTCAGGAGGACAAGGACGCGCGTGGTGAATCACGACGCGAGGCACGATGCCGCGCTCCTCCAGACTCTGGAACAGTGGCTGGAGGGGGTCGGCCGCATCCGCATCGATGACGTAGACATCGGGTCCGGCCTGCATGAAGGAAGGGCCAGGCTGCACGAGGACGATGGCTTCGCCGCGGCCCTCGCTTTCGCACCGAGCCTTCAAGGCCGTGAACAGATCATCCGTGGAGTCGAGAAGCAGGATCGGACCGACGACTCCCGAGGCGTGCTCCGCAGAGGAGAGGGCTTCGGGTACCCATTGAGGCGTGTAATACGTACGCTGCTTTTCTTCGACCTTCTTCGCGGCGATCTTCCCGCGATCGGGAACGCTCGTCGGAAGGAGGAGAGCCGATGCGGCGGGCCCCTGCTCGACCCAGTACCTTTCCTTCTCGAAGGGATACGTAGGAATCGACACCCTCGCAGGAACCACTGCGCGCTCCATCAACGCCCAGTCGACGGAGACCCCCAGAACCCACAGTCTGGCCAGCTTCTCCAGCTCCCTGTTCTGCAAAAGATCCTGGAGGAAGGCCGCGCCCGCCGCCCCTTCAATGAGACTGCTGGCACTGAACTGCGCTTCCCGCGCGTCCCCAAAGAAAACACCTTCTGGTGCCGCGCCGTCCGTTCTCGCGCCGGCGCTCTGCGACAGAGCCAGCCACGCGCTCAACCTGCCGCTCAGCTCCTCGACGCTCGACGCAAGAACCGCCAGCCGGGCCGGCATCGGGGTCCGCCCCACTTGGGACGTATAGGTGAGATCGGCCAGAGAAGCCTCCGCGCCGGTCTCGAGGAAATGTCGGACGCGCTCCGCGTACCGGACCAACGCGGCCGAGCTCTTCGCCGACAGCACGAAAACCTCCGGGCGCGACGATGGCCCCTGAGCCCGGGCCTCGGCTCCTATGTATTCCTCCAGGATCAAGTGCGCATTGGACCCGCCCGCTCCAAACGAGCTCACACCCACGCGTCTTGGATGCCCGTCCGGGCGCGTCCACTCCGCCAGCTCTTTCTGGACATAGAAGGGCGAGCCGGCGAAATCAATGTGCGGATTGAGCGGCTCGGCGTGGAGTGAAGGGACGAGCTGGCGGTGGCGGATCTGCAATAAGGCCTTGGTCACCGCGGCGATGCCGGCGGCCGACTCGAGATGTCCAATGTTGGACTTGACCGATCCAATGGGACAGAACTGCTTGTCGAACGTCGAGCCTTCGAAGGCCTTGGCCAGTCCCGTGATCTCGATCGGGTCGCCGAGAGAGGTCCCGGTTCCGTGAGTCTCCACATAGCTCAAGGTTCGGGGATCGACCCCGCCCTTCTGGAGAGCCTCACGGATCAGATCGGCCTGAGCGTTCGGATTCGGGACTGAATAGCCGTTGGTTTTTCCGCCGTGATTGACGGCACTGGAGCGGATGACCGCGTAAACCTGGTCGCCGTCACGCAGCGCGTGCTCGAGAGGCTTGAGCAGCACCGCACCCACGCCCTCGCCGGGGACATAGCCGTCTCCACCCGCCCCAAAGCTCCGGCACCGGCCGTCGCTGGCCACGAATTTCCCCTGACTGAGGCTCAGGTATTTATAAGGATGAACCGCGAGATTCACGCCTCCGGCAATGGCCGCGTCGAGTCCGCCTTTGCGAAGGGCTTCACAAGCCAGGTGAATTGCGGTCAGCGACGAGGAGCACATCGTGTCCAGGGCCATGCTGGGACCGTGGAGGTCGAAGAAATACGACACGCGGTTTGCAATCGACGCATGAGAGGAGCTGGCCAGATTGGCCTGGCCCCGCAGCACGGACTCCGCCCCGAACAACTCGTACTGCCCCCACATGACGCCGACATACACGCCCACGCGCCCGCCGGCGATGCTCTCCCGGGTATAGCCGGCGTCTTCGATGGTTTCCCATGCGGTCTGCAGGAACAGGCGCTCCTGCGGGTCGACCAGCGCGGCTTCTTTGGGGGAGATGTTGAAGAACAACGGATCGAACTTGTCGACATCGGCGACGAACCCGCCCCACTTGCTGTAGCTCTTGCCTGCTTTGTTGGGATCGGGATCGAAATAGAGACTGTGATCCCAGCGCTCGAGCGGAATCTCCGTGATGCAGTCGCGGCCTTCGCGGAGGTTTCTCCAGAATTCGCGGAGGTTCTCGGCCTGCGGATAGCGACCGGCCACACCGACGATGGCAACGTCTCCGTTCTGGTTTCGGCGATCGCCACTAAAGCGATTCCTTTTCCGCTTCGACGCCGCCGCCACTTTTCCAACCTCGGCCGCAGGCGCCACTGAGGCCGGCGGCTCCTGGTGCGCAAGACCCACCGCTTCCCGAACGACTTCCGGATATGCCCTCACGAGATATCCGGCCAGCGCGACGATGGTTTGATATTCGAAGAAGAGGGTCTTCGACAGCGACCCGAACGTCTTCTCCAGTTCGTTCGTCAGCTTCATCGCCAGAATCGAATCGATCCCGTATTTCTCCAACGGGGCCTGGACCTCGATGGCCTGGGCGGGCATCTTCAGCAGGCCGGAGAAGAGCGTGCGCAGGTATTGAGCGGTCTTTTCGACGAGCACGCCCGCGCCGTCCGGATCACGCGGCGAGGCCTTCACGGAGCGCGCCACCACGGGCGCGGGCGATGGCGGCACCGGCCGGCCCGCGGCCAGGGCCCGGCGTAACTGCGCCAGATCGCCTTCTACGACCAGCACTTGATCGTGCGGCAGTGCCAGGCTGGCGTGGAAGGCCCGCAATCCGGTGATGCTGGCCATGGGCTGCATGCCGGTGGTCTCTTGCAGCAGTTCGCGGTTCGCCGGATCGAGGGCCATTCCGCCGTCCTGCCACAGCGGCCAGTTGATCGACAACGTGCGCCCATGCCGCTGCTTGGCCGCCACACGCTGATTGCGCAATGCCGCGAAGTGGTCCATGAACGCGTTCGCGGTCGCATAGTCGGCCTGACCGAGATTCCCCAACGCGCCGGCGACGGACGAGAAGAGCACGAAGAAATCGAGCTCGACGAATTGCGTGGCCTGATCGAGGTGGAAGGTGCCGGTCACTTTCGGCTCCAGCACTTGCCGGAATTCAGCGCCGCTCTTCTTCGGAATGAAGTGATCCGCAATCATGCCGGCGCTGTGCAGCACGCCGTCCAGTCGATGGTGATCGTACTGGATGCCGGCGACCAGCCGCTTGACCTGATCGCCGTCGCGAAGGTCGACCTGCCGATAGCTCACCCGTCCCGCGCCCGCGCCGAACACGGCCAGGCGCGTCTGCATCTCGCCATCCAGAGCCGAGCGCCCCGTCAGGATGACGCGCGCATCGCTCGTCCGTGCCAGGATCTCGTGTGCGAACACCAAGCCCAGTCCGCCGAGCCCACCAGTGATCAGGTAGACGCCTTGCTCCTTGAATCCAACCGGCGGCTGTGCGGAGCTCGGCGGCACTTCCTGCCAGCGCTGCACCTGACGAAGCCCGTGCTCGTACTTGACCAGCGAGTCCCTTCCCGAGCTCCGTTCGCGCTGGAGGTGTGGGGCCAGCGCACCGGCATCCATGTCCGGCGGGACGAGCAACAATTGACCGGCGAACTGGGGATTCTCCAGCGCCGCGGTCTTGAGCAGTCCGGAGATCCCTGCGAACAGTGTCTGCTCCTGCTGTGAGGGCACGACGATCTGCACGAGCAGTTTCCCGGGAGTGTTGTGCTGAAGGAGAAGTTGAACCTGCTCGAAGCACGACGCCGCGTGGTCCGTGTAGCGGTTCGCGATCGTCTCTTGCGACTCCGGCAGCACGAGGCAGCGGCTCCCGGGAATCAGGCCGGCGAGCGTGTCTGCGTCGACGCCCGGTGATTCACAGAGGATCACCAGATGTTCGGCCGGCGCCGGATCGGGTCCGCCCGCGGACTCATCCAGCGCCACGGACTGCCAGACGGGCGTCGCAAGCAGACTTCCGATCCTCTCTCCCGCCTCGGCGGTCTTCACATGGTCTTTGTTGAGCATGCGGGACGAGAGGCCGTGCATCTGCACGCAGACATTGCCGCGCGCATCACACAGGTCGATGTCGACCTTGACGACCGTGTCGGTCGCGTGGCTGCCCGGTGCCTGGCGCACCCAGGCCATCATCTCCGAGGAACAAGGGGCAAAAATACGCAGCGCGTCGAGCGCAAACGGCACGCGCGGCTGTTCCGTCCCGGCGGCCGGTTCGTCCATGAGGCCCACGCAGGATTGCAGCGCCGCATCCATCACACTGGGGTGCAGGACATAGTCGGCCGGCGTCCCCACCACTGTCTTGGGCAGGCTCAGATACGCCAGTAACTGACGGGTTCCGATGCGGACGGCCGTAATACCCCTCAAGGAGGGCCCATAATGAAGACCCATTCGGGCAAATCGCCCGTACACCTCGACTGGCGTCAGGTCCCGCTCCATCCGGCTCTGCAACTGCTCCAGATCGAGAGGGGTCGGCTTCGGCCGAGGACCCAACTGTGCGCGACCCTGGCCGTGTACGACGACCTGTTCTCCGTCCTGACTGTAGATTTCGTAATCGAGCTCGTCTTCGCTCGCCGACAAGGCGATGCTGACCTCACGCGCGCCGGACACGACGATCGGCTCGGCCCAGACGACGTTGCGCAATTCCAGAACGGCGTGCGCCTCCTCATCGGCAGGAAGCGCATTCTCGACGGCGGCACGCGCCATCTCCAGATACGCGACAGCCGGCAGGATCTTCTGGCCACTGCGTCCGTCCGCCTGGAATTGATGATCGGCCAGAAAGAACTCATCACCCGTGAACGTGGAGCGATAGCGCTGTTCGCTGAGATCCGAGGTATTGCTGTGCAGGAGGGGGTGGAGCATGGACGTCACGCCACCTCGCGCCGCCACTCCTCCCAAGGCCGCCACGTCGATCCAATGACGCTCCCGGGCGAACGGATACGTGGGCAAGCTCACCCGCGGGGGCCGCGCTTCGCCATAAAGCCTGCTCCAGTCCAGCTCCACTCCACTGACCCACAGCTCCAGGAGCTTCGACCACTTCCCGCCAGCCATCCACTTGTCGATAGCCTGTTTCAAGTCGGCGTCCGCGGTGAACAAGTTCAGCGCGTCGTTTCTCCGGACGACCTGTCCCTGATAGACGTCCTCGAGGTCCTGCGCGCCGTTGAGATAGGCCTGCAGCCTCTCGACGAGCTGTTCCGGCGAGTGAACCACAAGGCCCAGCCGCTCCTCCATCGCTTCTCTTCCCACCTGTAAGGTGTACGCGATGGAGCGCAGGTCGACCGTCTGCAATTGCTCTTTCAACGACTGATGAAGATCGTGCGCCCTCTGGCGCAGTTGCTCCCCCGTCCGCGCCGAAAGGACGATCACCGTCTCGACGTTCTTCCGCTCCGCGAGCGTCTGCGGGTACTCCTCGACGATGAGATGCGCATTCGAGCCACCGGCCCCGAACGACGAAATCCCCGCCATGCGCGGCACCGCCTGCCCGTCGATCACCGGCTGTTCCCAGTCGATCAAGGTCTGGTTGACGACGAAGGGCGTGGCCTCGAAGTCGATATGCGGATTCAACTGGGCCGAGTGCAGCGACGGCACGACTTGCCGGTGCTGCATCTGCAAGAGCACCTTGGTCAGCCCGGCCATGCCCGCCGCCGACTCACAATGGCCGATATTGGACTTGGCGGAGCCGATCCGGCAGAAAGCCGTGTCCTTCGTGTAGTGGTGGAAGGCCTTGGTCAGTGCTGCAATCTCGATCGGATCGCCCAGCTTGGTGCCGGTACCATGCGCTTCGAGGTAACTAATCCGCCGCGGGTCGACCTGCGCTTCGACCAGCGCCCGGCTGATGGCAGACGTTTGTGCCTGCGGATTCGGCACGGTGTAGCCGTTGGTCTTGCCGCCGTGATTCAGGGCACTGCCCCGAATGACGCCGTAGATGTGGTCGCCGTCACGCTTCGCATCCGACAGCCTCTTCAACACGACTACGCCGACGCCCTCGCCGGGAATGTAGCCATCGCCTCCTTCCCCGAAACTCTGGCAGTGTCCGTCGCCGGAGATGAACTGCCCGGCGCTGAGCACCAGGTACTTGTTGGGATGGATGCTGACGTTCACGCCGCCCGCGAGGGCCATGCTGGTCCGTCCGAGCTTCAGCTCCAGACAGGCCACGTGGATGGCGCTCAATGACGAAGAGCACATCGTGTCCAGGGTCATGCTCGGCCCGTGGAGGTTGAGTGCATACGAGACCCGATTGGCGATACTGGCGGTGCTTCCCGGAATCCCCAGCCGCTTGCCTCGGGCCAGAGCTTCGGCTCCGAACAACTGGTATTCGCTATACATCACACCGACGTACACGCCCACCTGGCCCGCGAGATCGTGCTCGTCCGGCACTTGAAGGGTGGCGCGCGTGTATCCGGCGTCCTCCATGGCCATCCAGGCGTGCTGCAGGAACAGCCGTTCCTGTGGATCGACGAGCTCGGCCTCCAATGGAGACATGTTGAAGAACAATGGATCGAATTCATCGACCCCGGCAATGAACCCGCCCCACTTGCTGTAATGGTGTCCGCTCTTGGAGCGGTCTTCGGAGAAGTACTCGCGCCAGTCCCAGCGCTCCTTCGGCACTTCCGTGACGCAATCCTTTCCCTCACGCAGGTTCTGCCAATAGGCGGCAAGGTCGATCGCCTCCGGGTAGCGGCCACTCAATCCGACGATGGCAATCGACTCGGCAGCGCTCTCCGCCCGCGGCGTGACACCCGTCGCACGGGTGAGCCGCCGCCTCGGGACCCACTTTGTGGCAACGGGCGGCGGCGCCTGCGCCTGCGCTACCTTCGCATTGGGAGCGAGCAGCGCCGTCAACGGCCCCGCGTGGTGCGCGGTGAAATACCCGGTCAGTTCATGGATGGTCCGGTATTCGAAGAACAACGTCTTGGAGAGCGGCCCAAAGGTCTTCTCCAACTGGTTGGTGAGCTTCAGAGCCAGAATCGAGTCGATGCCGTACTGCTCCAGCGGAGCATACGGATCGATCTGCTGGGAAGGGAGCTTCAGCAATCCCGAGAGTTGCCTGCGCAGATAGTCCTGCGTCTTCTCGGAGAGGCTTTCGGCGTCGAGTGTGCCCGCGACCACCGGCCGCTCCGCGTCGGATGTGCCGGCGACTTGCGCGCCGCCCAGCAGGGCCCGACGGATCTTCGCGACGTCGCCCTCGGCCACCAGGAGTTGGGAGTACGGCAGTGCCAGACTGCGATGGAAGGCATCCATCCCCGTCGCGGTCTGCATCGGTTGCAGTCCCGCTGTCTGATGCAGAAACTCCTGCGCCGCGGCGTCGATGTGCATTCCGCCGCTCTGCCAGAAAGGCCAATTGATGGCCCGGGTCCGACCCTGTCTCTGCCCCGCGGCCACCTGCTCATTGCGATAGGAGGCGAAGCGATCCAGGAACGCATTGGCGCACGCATAATCCGCCTGCCCCGCCTTGCCCGTAGCGCCGGCGATAGAGGAGAAGAGCGCAAAGAAGTCGAGCTTCAGATTGCGGCTGGCGTAGTCGAGGTGAACGGTCCCGGCGACCTTCGGCTCCAGCACCTCGCGAAAGAGGCCGCTCTCCTTTGTCAGGAGGAAGCCATCCGCGATCATGCCGGCGACGTGCAGGATGCCGTCCAATTGCTGATGGTCGTGAAGAATGGATTCCACCAGTTGCTCGACCTGTTGGAGGTTCTCCAGGTCGACCTGGCGGTAGGCGACGCGGTCCCGATCGGCGAACAGCCCGTCGAAGCGCGATTCCAGCTCGGCGTTCCATGCGGAGCGTCCCGTGAGAATCACCTGCGCCCCGTGCGTCTGCTCGAGGATCTCTCGCGCGAACAATACGCCCAACGCGCCGAGGCCTCCTGTGATCAGGTAGACGCCAGAGTCCTTGAAAGCCAGCGGCGGGTTCTTCTCAACCGCAATCTCCTGCCATTGAAGCGAGTATTGGGTGCCGTTTTCAACCTTGACCAACGAATCGGCGAGATGAGAGAGCTCGGTCTGCAGGATTTCTGCGAGCTGGCCGGCCATGGTGCCCACCGGGACCATGACCACTTGGCCGATGAGGCGGGGATTCTCTTGCGCAGCGGTCTGCAGCAGTCCCGACAGGCCGCTCAATACAGCCTGTTCTCCTTCCGCGGCCACGACCACCTGGACCAGCTCGCGACCCGGCTGTTTGCTTCGGAGCAACGACTGCAGAACCTCGAGACAGGCCAGAGCATGATCGCTGTAGCGTTGCGCCAGCGTTCCCGATGACGGCGCGGCCAAGGACCGGCAATGGCTCCCCGCGATCAAGGACTCCAGCTCACGCGCATCGACATTCGGCAGCTCGCACAGGAGGACATGCCGCTCCAACTCCTCGGATGGCCGGACCTGCGACGACGCGTGTGTCGCGCGCGCCTGCCAAACGGGCGTGGCCAGCACGACACCGGCCACCGGGCCGGCGAGCGCGGTCATACGTCGCGACGAAAGCCCTCGCAGCTGAACACAGACGTTCCCCAGCTCATCGCAGAGATCGATGTCGAGCTTCACGACAGGATCCGTCATCCGGCTGTCCGCAGCGGCGCGCAACCAGGCCACCATCGCGGGCTTGCATGGGGAGATGATGCGCAGCCTCTCCAGTGCGAACGGCACCTGTGGCTCCCGCGACCCCTCGGAATCGGCCAATCCCACAGCAGCGTGCAGTGCTGCATCCAGGAGACTGGGATGGAGCACGTAGGCCTGCTCCGCCTCCGGGGCCGACGCGGGTAACTGAAGATAGGCCAGCAATTCGCGCTCGCCGCGGTGAATGCGCTTGACGGACTGAAACGACGGTCCATAGAGCAGACCGAGCTCCGTACAGGCCGCATAGACCCGGGACGAATCCCATTGGCCGCCCGCCATCCTCCGCTCAATCTCCGCGAGATCGAGCGGCGCCGGCGCCGCCTCAGTAGAGAGCATGCCCCGACCCTGACAATGGACGATGCCCGCTTCCGCGTCATCGGTGGAGATCTCGAACTCGATCTCGTCGCTGTCGTTTGGCTGCAGCGCGATGCGGACCGCTTTCTTTCCGTCGACGACGACCGGTTGGGCCCATACGATGTCGGCCAGCTCCAGGATGGTCCCCCCGGCAAACGCCGGCAGGGAGCGCTCCAAGGCGGCCCTGGCCATCTCCAGTGACGCCACGCCGGGAAGCACCTTCGCGGCCGGGCCTGCGCCGGCCTTCACCTGGTGATCCGCCAGGAAGAACTCCTCCCCGGTCAGCATCGTGTGATAGCGATGCTCGCTGAGGTCGGAGGTGTTGGTGTGCAGTAGCGGATGCAGCACCGCCAGGGCTCGGCCCGACAGAGGTTCCGCCGTGGCCACGTCGACCCAGTAACGCTCTCTCGCGAACGGATACGTCGGGAGCGCGATGCGTTGCGGGATCGCGTCGCCATAGAGTTTGCGCCAATCCAGCTCCAGGCCCTTGGTCCAGAGCTCCAGGAGTTTGGCGAGCCGGCGATTGGCAAGCCACTTGTCGACCGTCTGCTGAAGATCGGCGTCGTCGCTGAAGAGCGCAAGCGTTTCATCACTACGCTTGATCCGGCCGTGGTATGCGTCTTCAATCCCTTGCTGGCCGTCGACGTAGGCCCGAAGCTTCGTCTCCAGTTCTTCGATCGAGCTCACCAACAGGCCCAACCGCTCGTCCATCGACTCGCGGCCGGTCTGCAGTGTGTACGCCACGGCCGTCAGGTCCAGGCTGTTCCCGCGAGATCGCACGAGCTCCAGCAGATCGAGCGCCTTCTGCCGCAGTTGTTCGCCCGTGCGCGCGGAAAGCAGTATGGCCACGCGGGCGTGACTCACGCGCGTACGTACGGCTGGCGAATACTCCTCGACGATCAGGTGAGCATTCGACCCACCCGCGCCGAAGGACGAGATCCCCGCGATTCGCGGCACCGGCCGGCCGTCGATCACGGGCGCTTCCCACGTTCTCAATTCCTGATTGACGACAAAAGGCGTGCTCTCGAAATCGATGTGGGGATTCAACTGTGCCGAGTGCAGGGAGGGCACGATCTGCTGATGCTGCATCTGCAGCAGCACCTTCGTCAGGCCGGCGATGCCCGCGGCCGACTCACAGTGCCCGACATTGGATTTCGCCGATCCGATCCGGCAGAAGCCGGTTTCCTGCGTCGACTGGCGGAAGGCCTTGCTGAGCGCCGTGATCTCGATCGGGTCGCCCAGCTTCGTTCCCGTTCCGTGAGCTTCGATGTAACTGATGTGGCGGGGATCGATGCGCGATTCCGCCAGGGCCCGGCTGATCGCGCTGGTCTGTGCCTGTGGGTTGGGCACCGAGTAGCCGTTGGTCTTGCCGCCGTGATTGAGCGCGCTCCCGCGAATGACCCCGTAGATGTGATCGCCGTCCCTCTCGGCGTCGGACAGCCTCTTGAGGACCACCACCCCCACCCCTTCTCCCGGGATGTAGCCGTCTCCGCCTTCCCCGAAGCTCTGGCAGTGCCCGTCGCTGGAGATGAATTGCCCGGCACTGAGCACGAGGTATTTGTTGGGGTGAATGCTGACGTTGACCCCGCCGGCGACGGCCAGGCTGGTGCGCCCCTGCTCGAGATCCTGACAAGCCACATGAATGGCGGTCAGGGAGGAGGAGCACATGGTGTCCAGGGTCATGCTCGGGCCGTGCAGGTTGAGTGCATAAGACACGCGGTTGGCGACACTGGCCGCACTGCCGACGATGCCCATGCGCTTGCCTTTTGCCGAGGAGTCCGCGCCGAACAACTGGTATTCGGTGTACATCACGCCCGCATACACGCCGACCTGGCCGGGCTGATCCTGATCCGATGGCTGTTGCAGGCTGGCGCGTGTGTAGCCCGCGTCCTCAATGGCCATCCACGCGTGCTGCAGGAACAAGCGCTCCTGCGGATCGATGCGCTCCGCCTCCGCGGGAGAAATGTTGAAGAACAGCGGATCGAATTCGTCGACGCCCTGGATGAAGCCGCCCCATTTGCTGTAATGGTGGCCGTCTTCGCCGCTGCGATCCTCGCTGAAGTACTCCCGCCAGTCCCAGCGCTCCCGCGGAACCTCGGTGATGCAGTCCTTGCCGTCGCGCAGGTTTTCCCAATAGGCCTCGACGTCGACGGCCTCCGGGTACCGTCCGCTCAATCCAATGATGGCGATCGGCTCATCCGCCGGGCGGGTGCTGCCTTCCTTTCCGTCGCTGCGATGAAAGCGCCGTCCCGAACGCCTGCGTGCGGGCGCAACCGGGATGGCGGGCGGCGGGTCCGCTACGCGCGGCGACTCGTTCCCGCGTTGCGCGGCCGGTGTCAGGAGCGACGCCAGTTGCGCCGGATACTGCGCGAGAAAATACTCGGCCAGTTCGTGGAGGGTCTGGTATTCGAAGAACAGCGTCTTGGACAACGGCCCGAAGGTCTTCTCCAACTGGCTGGTCAACTTCATCGCCAGGATGGAGTCGATGCCATAGTTCTCCAACGCGGCACGTGCATTGATCTTTTGAGACGGCACTCTGAGCAATTCCGAGAGTTGCTTGCGAAGGTAATCGCGGGTCTTCTCCGCCAGACTGTCGCCTTCCACTGCCACCGCGGCCACCGGCTCTGCCAGCGCGGGCCGGACCGGGCTCGTGGTGGCTCCCAACAAGGTGCGACGCAGCGCGGCGAGGTTTCCCTCGGCGACGAGAAGCTGACTGCAATGCAACGCCAGACCGCGATGGAATGCGTCCTGACCCGTGGCCGTCTGCATCGGCTGCATGCCACTGGTCTGCTCGAGCAGTTCGCGACTCTCGGCAGTCAGGCTCATGCCACCGGCCGCCCACAAGGGCCAGTCGATCGATCGCGTACGGCCGTGCCGTTGGCCTGCCTCCACCTTTCGGTTGCGGTGCGCTGCAAATTGATCCTGGAACGCGTTCGCGCAGGCATAGTCGGCCTGTCCGGGATTCCCGGTCACTCCGGCAACGGCGGAAAACAACACCAGGAAATCCAGAGTCAGCCCCTTGCTGGCCTCGTCGAGATTGCAAGTGCCGGTGACCTTCGGGGCCAGGATCTCACCGAACCGGGCACTGTCCTTTTTCAGGATGAAGTCATCCGCGATCATTCCCGCACAGTGCAGGATGCCGTCGAGGCGTCCGTGCTCCTCGACGATGGAGTCCACGAGTCGTTGGACCTGCCCGAGATCGCCCAGATCCACTTGGCGATAGTGCAGCCGCCCGCCACCACCCCCCACGGCGTCCAGAACTGCCTGCATTTCGGAACGCCACGCCGCCCGGCCCGTGAGGATGACCTGCGACTGGCGCGTCGTGGCTAGGATGTCCGCGGCGAACAGGCGGCCCAGCGCGCCGAGGCCACCGGTGACCACGTAGACGCCGCCATCGCTGTACGCGACCGGCACTGCATCACCGGCCGGGACTTCCTGCCAACGGAGCCCGTGGCGTCCGCGGGAGTCATAGCGGATCAAGGGATCGAGTGGCCCGCCCCTCTCCTCGCGCAGGAATCCACACAACTCCTCGGAGGTCACTCCGGCAGGAACGAGCAGGACCTGGCCGGAAAACCGCGGATTTTCCAGCGCGGCCGTACGCAGCAGTCCGGACAGGCCGGACAACAGCGACTGCTCCTCATGGTCCGGGACGACCACCTGCACCAGCACCCGCCCGGAGGGCCTGTCGCGGAGAATGGTCTGTACGCGTTCGAAACAGGCTCGGGCGTGCGCGCTGTAGCGCAGCGCAATCGAGTCCTGCGGGTCACTCGGCAAGGACAGACAGTCACTGTGAAGGGCGGACTTCACGATTTCGACGTCGATCTGCGGCAGCTCACAGAGAACGACGTGGCTGTCGTTGAGCTCGGGGATGGATGCTGCCGCGCGCACGACATCGAGGCGCTCCCAGACCGGGGTCGCCAAGAGACATCCGGTTTCGGCCTCCTGCGGGGCACGAGGTCGAAGCTCGCGGTTGAGGACACGCGACGAGAATCCCTGCAATTGCACGCAGACCTTCCCGGCCGCGTCACACAGGTCAATCTCCAGTTTGGTGACCGGATCCGACGCCTTGCTGCCCGCGGCGTGACGCACCCACGCGAACATTTCGGAGGAACAGGACGAGAGGATGCGCAGCGTCTCCAGCGCGAAGGGCACGCGGGGAAGCGTCTCCTCTGCGTCGCTTTCGAACAGACCCACCGCGGCCTGGAGGGCTCCGTCCATCAGACTGGGGTGCAGGACGTAGGACCCCTCGCCGGCGGCGACGCTGGGGAGATGCAAGGACGCCAGGAGCTGACCGCTTCCGCGTTGGAGGGCGGTAATGCTGCGCATGGCGGCGCCATAGAGGAGTCCCATGCGCGCGCACGTCGCGTAAACCTGATCCGGCTCCAGGGTCCCGCGCTGCATTTGTTGCCGCAGCGACGCAAGCTCCAGTGAGCTCGGGGCCGATTGCGGGACGAACTGAGCGCGACCCTGACAGTGGACGACCTCGTCCTCCGATCCGCCACTGTAGATCTCGTAATCGATCGCGTCGCCGTCCCCTGCGAGCAAGGCGATGTGGACCTCTGTCGGCCCGTCCACGACGATCGGCTGCGCCCAGACCGTATGCTGCAGCTCGAGCGTCGCCGAGGCCGCGTGCTCCGGCATGGCCTGCTCGATGGCCGCCCGGACCATCTCCAGGTAGGCCACGCCAGGGAGCACCTTTCGACTGGCGCTCCCCATCTTCACCTGATGGTCGGCGAGAAAGAATTCCTCGCCGGTGAAGGTCGAGCTGTAGCGCTGCTCGCTCAGGTCGGACGTGTTGCGATGCAGGAGCGGGTGGAGGATCGCCGCCGATTTCGCGGTCCCGGACGAAGGACGACGCGAGAACTGACGGACCAGGTCCGCCGCATTCGTCTTCGAGAGCCTCTTGCTCTTCAATTCTCCAACGACATATTCGATGAAGTCGACCATCACGCCTCTCTCATTCAGGGCTTGTTCTTGGATTGTGGGAAGGGATTGGGGGCTCGCCGGCCGTGCCGGCTAGACCCCGTTAGGAGTGTGCAGAATGTTTCCGCGAGGACGCACCGACGGAGCGACCGCACGTGCCCAAGGCTAG